>NZ_KV793011.1:25052-314083 GCF_001808325.1 Klebsiella sp. HMSC16C06 | reverse complement strand
GTAGGCCGGGTCAGGCGTAGCCGCCACCCGGCACAAAAGCGGCTCCGCGCCCGCTGTCCTTGCCCGGCGGCGCGGCGCTTGCCGGGCCTACGGTGTTGAGTAACTTTTTGATATGTAAATGTCTTTGTAGGCCGGGTAAGCGAAGCGCCACCCGGCAGAAACTCGCGTAAAGGGGTTAAACGCGAGTGTGGTTGGGTCAGCCGCAGGGGGCTGCGGCTTGTTTATAGCGGTGGCGGTTCGAAGCAGAGGCTGCGCTCCAGGCACTCGTCGCAGCTTGGCGATCGGCAGACAATCTCCCCCTGCGACTGCAGGCAGCGCTGGCGGTAAAAGAACTTTTTCCAGCGCATATGGTGGACGTTCTGCACCACCAGCAGTGGAAAGCAGTCGCTCATCAGCCGGCCCAGTTCCGCCCGCGAATCGAGTCCCAGATCCTCCCACAGATGGTTAAACGCCAGCGCTACCTCGGCGACGATCTGCGCCATCGGTTCGGCCCCCGGCGCCATCCACTCCGTCAGCCACTGCCCCAGCTGCCGACGCTCTTCGTCGCGGGTAGCATTCAGCTCGGTCATCAGCCGACGGCGGCTCAGCGTCGCGCTGTCCAGCGGCGTCGCCACCTCGCCCAGCCGCTGCTGCAGCGCCCGCCATGCCGCGGGCGTCAGCCCCATCCGCAGCGGAAAGCAGCCTTTTCCGGCGTGGTACAATCGCCACAGTCGGGTCAACCAGTCGACCGGCGCCATCAGGCGACCCCCTGACGCAGACGCGATGCCGCCAGGCTCTGGCGCCGCCGCTGCCACCAGGCAGGCAGCACCTCGGCGACCGAACGCCACGCGCCGTCCACCTGCGGCTCAATGCCCTGCAATTCCAGCTGCTGCCATGGCGTATGGCCGATACGCACGCAGAACACCGCTTTTACGTCGGCTAGCAGCGCCAGCAGCGCCGCCAGTCTGGCCTCGTTCTCCTGTGGCTCACACTCCTCTTCGCCGCGGCAATATTTCGGTGTAAAGCGCTCGCCCACCAGCACCATACCGGCGGCCGACAGGCTGTAGATCGAGAAGCGGTCGGCATGGCCAAAATGACAGTCAATGACCTCGCCGTGGCGGGAGGCCACGGCCACCAGACAGGCGTCATCCGCGTCCGACTCCCCCTGCGTGGCGAGGCTGGCATGAAGTTCGGCGCGCTGGTGGAGGATGGGCAGCCAGTCGGGGAGGCTGTCCGGGTCCGGCAGCCGGGTGAACTGCTGGCTGCGATCTTCGCCCAGCATGCCGATGGCGTCGGCACGGCACTGGTGGCAGTGGGTCATCTGCGGCATCACCTCCCCGCACTGGCTGCGGATCGCGGCGAGCATCCCGGCGTCCGGCTCCGGCTGGCCGTTGAGACCAAAGACCGTGCCGTGCTCCGGTCTGGCAATCAGCGGCATAATATTGTGAATAAACGCGCCGCTTTCCCGCAAACGACGGCCGACCTCGGCCATGCCGCCGTCGTTGATCCCCGGGATCAGCACCGAGTTTATCTTGACCAGCACCCCCGCGGCGGTCAGCCTGCGGACCCCTTCAAGCTGGCGGGCAATCAGGATCTCCCCGGCTTCCCGGCCGCGGTAGCGTTCGCCGTCGAGCCACAGCCAGGCATAGATTTGCCCGGCGATATCGGCATCCAGGGTATTGATGGTCACCGTGACGTGATCCACGCCGACCTCCAGCAGGCGATCGACCGCGTCGGGCAGCATCAGCCCGTTGGTTGACAGGCATAATTTGAGGTCCGGAAGCTGGTCGCGGACCAGCTCCAGGGTGCGGAAGGTGCGGGTCATATTGGCCAGCGGATCGCCGGGCCCGGCTATGCCGACCACCGACAGCTGCGGGATGGCCTGGGCCACCTGGCGCACTTTCAACACCGCCTGCTCGGGGGTCAGCAGCGTCGATGACACCCCGGGACGGGATTCATTGCTGCAGTCGAATTTACGGTTGCAGTAGTTGCACTGCAGATTGCAGGCCGGGGCGACCGGAAGATGCATTCGGGCGAAACGGTGATGCCCGCTGCGAGAGTAGCAGGGGTGCGCGGCGACCTTGTCGGCCACCCGCGGCGCTAACGCGCTGGCGTCCGCCGACTGACAGGCGTTACCGCCGGAAAAAGAAGAGCAGGAAGTCATGGTCGTACCTTCATGGTTGGGCGATACCTTCCTGCTGCAAACGACGTACCAGTGACGAATTTTTTATCTGGCTGAAAAATAAAGCGTTATCCCGCATCCCTGCGGCTCAACATTGTCGCGTTCCTGCCGCACTGACGACAATGTCCTGAACCTGACACCGCGGCCTACAGACGCGGCAGGGTGATATCCATGATCTGGATCCGGTAAGCGACCTGGCGCGGCGTCATCCCCAGCAGCCGTGCCGCCTTGGCCTGCACCCAGCCGGCTTTTTCCAGCGCGGCGATCAGTCGCTGACGTTCGTCCAGGCTGTTGTCCAGCCAGCTGTCTTCCGCTGGCCCGCTGGCAGGCAGGGCTTTGGCGGGACGATCCTGGTGAGTGAAGAGGATCACGTCGCGATCGATCAGGCCACTCTCCGACATCACCGCCGATCGTTCGAGGCAGTTCTCCAGTTCGCGAACGTTACCCGGCCAGCTGTACTCCATCAGCAGGCGGATCGCGCCCTCGCTGATCCGCAGCGTGCGCCCCTGATGCTGGCCGATTTTGCGCACCAGGAAGTGCGCCAGCTCGGCGATGTCCTCCTGACGCTCGCGCAGCGGGGGCAGCGCGATGGGCATCACGTTCAGACGATAATAGAGATCCTCGCGGAAATGGCCCAGCCGGACCTCCTCCTCCAGGTGACGGTTGGTGGCGGCGATGATGCGGACATTCACCCGCAGGGTCTCATCGCCGCCGACCCGCTCCATCTCCCCCTCCTGGAGGATACGCAGCAGCTTGGCCTGGAACGATGCGCTGCTTTCACCAATCTCATCGAGGAACAGGGTGCCGCCATCCGCCAGCTCAAAACGTCCTTTACGCTGACGCACCGCCCCGGTAAAGGCGCCTTTCTCATGGCCGAACAGTTCGCTTTCCAGCAGGGTGTCCGGCAGCGCCGCGCAGTTAAATTTGACGAAGGCGGCGCCAGCCCGTGGCGAATGGTGATGGATGGCATTGGCGATCAGCTCTTTCCCGGTGCCGCTTTCGCCGCGTACCAGCACGGTGGTGTCCCAGCGCGAGACCTGACGGATCACCTCCACGATCTGGCGCATCGCCGGGCTCTTGCCGACCATATTGTCAAGGCCCACGCCGCGCGACGACGAGCAGGCCGGCGGCCGTTCCACCTTCGGCGGCTGGCGGCTCGACAGGGCGGGTGAGGCCGGAAGGATCATCAGCCGGATGGTCTGGGCGACGAGGTTGGCGACGGTTTCGAGAAAACGGGTGCAGGCCGGCAGCCGCTCTTCCTGGCGCGCCATCGGCTGGGCCGCCAGCACCCCTATTGGCCGGGCGTTGGGCCCCATCAACGGTACGGCGATAAACGGCAGATCGTAATCGTAGAGGCTCAGGCGGTCGAGAAAACGCTGATCGTCGGCGACCCGGGGCAGCACCAGCGACTGCCCCTGGGCCAGCACGGTCCCCACCAGTCCCTCGCCGGGGCGATAGCGGATCTGCGTGCTGCCGGGGAGGGGCTGCTGGCCGGTTTGCTGCAGCGCTTCGATACTGAGGATCTCCTGCTCGCTGTCGTACAGGCAAATCATCCCGTGCTGCATAAAGGCATCGTTGTGCAATACGCTGAGCACCTCCTGCAGCGTTTTGCTGGCCTCGGTGGCCCGGCTCAGCACCACGCTTATCCGCTGCATGGCGGTGAATTGCTGAGAGAGGTCGAAGCGTCTGACGGTGGTGTCCGGGTCGGATTCAGGGATCATGCTTCACCTCCGGTCAGGGTGTTAAACAGCGGGAAACGCAGGGTCAGGCAGGTGCCGCCCTGCGGTCGGGAAGCCAGCTCAATGGCCCCGCGATGATGCGCCACCAGGGTCTGGATCAGCCGCAGCTCCATGCCTTTGCCCGGCGAGTTCAGCGCGTCGGGGGAGTGGGCGTAGCGCACCTGCAACAGCGGTACGTTATCAGTCAGGTACAGCGACAGCCAGCCGTCGTTCTCCTCGGCATAGAGCTGCATCGCCAGCGGCACGGAGGGCAATTCGGCGGCGAGGGCTAGGGTGCGGTCGAGCCACAGGCTTAAGCACGCCAGCAGCGGGGTGCGCTGGCCAAAGCCGATCAGATGCGGTGAGGCCATGTCGACCTGCAGCCCGTCGGGATCGAAGCGGGTACGGTAGAGGGCGCACAGATCGTCGAAAAAGGGCTGCAGCGGCCAGACGGCGGGGTTTTCGAGTTCCAGCGATGGGCGACAGCGCTGGAGCCGCGCCATCGCCTCTTCCCCTTCACGCCAGGCGGCCTCCAGCGCCACATTCCCGCTTCCCTCGCCGTTCAGCCGACGGGCTGCCGCCAGCATATTAATCGGGCAGTTCAGCTGGATCAGCGCGGCGTCCAGCGACTCGCGGATCGCCGCCAGCAGCTTGCCGGCGGTCATTTGCTGCTTCAGCCGGTCAAGGCGCCCTTGCTCCTGCTGCTGACGCTGCTGGGTACAGTCGGCGATCACCACCAGGGTCCGCGCCAGCGCGCTGTCGATAAAGTAGCGGCTGGCCTCTTCGCTGACGCCGGGCAACGGCCAGCAGGTCACTGACAGCCAGCGCGCGGCCCCGCGGAGCGCTACCGGCAGGATCGCCTCCACGCCGGGCGTCATCCGGCCAGGGGAGACCTGCAGCTCGGTGAGCAGCTCCCGGCCGCCGCAGTCAGCGCAGAAGGTTTTGTAGGCGAGGTTGTCCATCACCACCCGATCCTGCTCGTCCACCACCACCACGGCGGCGGGGATATTATTCAGCACCGCCTCCATCAGGGTCATATGGTTGCGCAGCCGTTGTTCGAGGGTGTAGCTGACGCTGATATCCCGCTGCATCGCCAGATAATGCTCCAGTTCCCCCTGCGGGCTGAGCACCGGGGTGATGTCAATCTCCACCAGGTACAGGCCGCCGTCCCGACGCTGATTAATCAGCTGACCGCGCCAGGGCTGACGCTGGAGCAGGGTATGCCACATCACCTGATAGATCGCGCGCGGCGTCTGGCTGCTGGCCAGCAGGCGCGGGTTCTGGTTTAACAATTGCGCCAGCGAATAGCCGGTCTGGCGGCAAAACGCTGGGTTGGCGTAAATGATCCTGGCGCTGGCATCGGTGAGGGATATGGCCACCGAGGCCTGTTCCACCATGGTAAAAAACAGCCCCGGATGTTGTTGAATCAGCGCGCCGGCGATGGCCTCCGGCGCGGCGTTATCGAGCATCATATTCAGGGTCATCGCAAACTCCTGTGTCGCAGTTATGACAAATTGTCCGACACCGTGCGCAAAACGCGGCGGGGTAAGCCGAACCCGGATAACCATGCAAAGTGTGCGCCCTTATCGGAACGACCACGCGAAACATTGATCCGACAGGGGGAAAATTCACGGATTTTTACCTTTCGCTCCGCCGGGTGCGCCTTTGGCGCGCGGCATCGTGAGGCGAAGCGATCCTGATGGGGCAGGGATGGGCCGTCGCGGTGCAGGGCAACCTGGCACAGCCTTCGCAATACCTCTGTCGTCATTCCTTTTTTCAACACCATTCCGACAGGAGCGTACTATGGCGAACATTGGCATTTTCTTTGGTACCGATACCGGTAAAACCCGCAAGATCGCGAAAATGATCCACAAGCAGCTGGGGGAGGCCGCCGCCGCCCCGGTCAATATTAACCGCGCCACGCTGGCGGACCTGCTGGCCTACCCGGCCCTGCTGTTGGGGACGCCGACGCTGGGCGACGGCCAGCTGCCGGGCCTCGAGGCCGGGGGCGAGAGCGAGTCGTGGGCCGAGTTTATCCGCAACCTCGGCGACGTTAGCCTGCAGGGGAAAACGGTGGCGCTGTTTGGCCTCGGCGATCAGCGTGGCTATCCGGATAACTTCGCCAGCGGGCTGCGGCCGCTGTACGACGCCCTGCATGCCCGCGGGGCGACGATGATCGGCAGCTGGCCGAACGAGGGGTATGAGTTCAGCGCCTCATCGGCGCTGGAGGGGGATCGCTTTGTCGGACTGGTGCTGGATCAGGATAACCAGTTCGACGAGACCGACGCGCGGCTGGCGACCTGGCTTGAGGAGATTAAACCGCATCTGCTGTAGGCGATGGCGGGTAGCCTGTCGGCTACCCGCACAGCCCCGGCTGGCGCGCTAGCATCTCGGCCAGCCACTGGCGCTGGTGGCGGCGCTGGCTCTGTTGACTGAGGTAATCGCGGGCGCTTTCCAGCGCCTGCTCAGGCGTCATCGGCGCGGCAGGGCGAATGGCCTCACACCAGATCAGATGCCAGCCGAGCTCACTGGCCACCGGCGCGCTCAGCGCATTTTCCGCCAGCGCAAACAGCGCCTCCTCCAGCTGCGGATAGAGCAGCCCCCGGCCGATCCAGCCCAGCAGTCCGCCGTCCAGCGCGCTCGGGCAGTGGGAGTGTCGCTGGGCCAGCGGCGCAAACGCCTCGCGGGAGGCTTCGATTTGCCCATGAAGCTCCCGTATACGCGAGTAAACCGCCTGGTCGTCGCCATCGACGGTGAGCAGCAGATGGCGGGTCAGGCGCTGTTCCGGGCGCATAAACTGCGCCTGATGCCGCAGATACCAGGCCTGCACCGCGGCAGGATCCGGCCGCGGCGCCTGGCTGGCAATCCCGGCGAAGGCGCTTTCCAGCCGGGCGTGGTGCAGGACGATCGCCGCCCGCTCCGCTGGCGTAAATCCTCCCTCATCCAGCCAGGCGCCCAGCGAAGTGGCGAGGCCCTCCAGCAGCGCGGCGGGGATCGCCTCCGGCGCAATTTGGGCGACGATGAGCTGCTCCATCTGGGCCTGGCGCTGCCAGGCCGCCTCGAAGGCCTGCCGGTCGACCGCGTCGATGGCCGCCGGCTCGCAGTTCCAGCGGCTCTGCGCCAGCCGCTGCCGGCCAAATCGTTGCCATGGCTCCATTATTCTTCCTCCTCTGCCAGCGCCAGCGCGCTTACCGGGACCTGGAACCAGCGGCCGCCGAAGTCGACGATATAGCCGTCGCCATGCTCGCCCCGGCCGGTGGCTTCGATGCGCCCCAACTGCCCGACGCTGACCACCATCTCGCCCTGCATCGCCAGCGCCGTCTGACAGATTACGCTATCGCCATACTGCAGATTGCCGGCCAGCCAGGGCCGATCGCCGGCAATCAGCTCCTGTTCGCGACAGCCGACTACCCGGTCGCAGTCCGGGAAGTGGATCTGGTAGATGATCTGGTCCTGCAAGAATACTCCCCAGTCGCGGACATAGCCGATGCTGCCCCGGCGCACCAGCAGGGCGCCGGACGGCAGGCCCGCATAGGTGCCATCGTTACGGATGGCGCGCACGACGCGGACCGCTTCGCTAAAGGTAAATCGGGGTCTCATGGCGTGTTCTCCTCGAACTGTTGCTGATAACTCTCCGCCAGCAGTCGGCGCGCCAGCAGCCAGTGCGCGCGCGGGTTATCCTCCAGCTGGTTGAGCAGAGGCACTTCCGCCTTCAGCTTGCGGTGAAAGGTGGCCAGCACCGGCAGGCTGCAGTGCGCCAGGCGCTCGGGCTGATAGGGAACGGCGAAAAACTGAAAGAACGCATCGGCGGAGCGCAGGTCGCCCACGCCGGGGATCTGATAAAACCACTCCATACTCACCCCCTGGCCTGCAGCGTTTCGGCGCCGCAGAGCGCGTGGTAGATTGCCGCCAGCTCATCATCCCGCGGACTGCGTTTGCCGTTTTCGGCAAAGCGACGGAGCGCTGGCAGCAGCTGGTCAATTTGCGCTGATGTCAGGCGATAACCCATCCGATCGAAGACGCCGTTAACCGCCTGGCGACCGGAGTGTTTGCCCAGCACCAGCCGATAGCCGCGGCCCAGCAGGGCGGGGTCGATCGCCTGATAGCTCTCGCTGTCGCGCAGCAGCGCCGCAACATGTACGCCGGATTCGTGGGTAAAGACCAGCTCGCCCACCAGCGGCTGCTGGGGATCCACCGGGCGGCGGGTGGCGAGGGCCACCTGTTCGCACAGCGCCGGCAGGGCGGTGAAACGCACGCCGGTCTTGACCTCCAGGCAGCGCTCCAGTCCGAGCGCCACGGTCTCCAGCGCCGCGTTGCCCGCGCGTTCGCCCAGGCCCAGCACGGTGGTGTTCACGCTGGTGGCCCCGGCGCGCACCGCCGCCAGGGTGTTGGCGGTAGCCAGGCCCAGATCGTTATGGGCGTGCATCTCGAGTTCGCCGGGCCAGACGCGGCGCAGGGCGGCGATCTGCGCCGCGGTGGTGAACGGGTCGAGGATACCGACGGTATCGGCATAGCGCAGACGGGTGGCTCCCGCCTCCCGGGCCAGGTGGGCAATGTCCTGCAGCGTCGCGTCGCTGGCTCGCGAGGCGTCCTCACAGCCAATGCAGACCTTCAGGCCAAGGGTGTGGGCGAGGTGGATCAGGGCCGCCAGCCGCTCCAGCAGCAGCGGTAAGCCTTCGCGCAGTTTGTACTGCCGCAGCTTGTCGGAGGCGGGGATGGAGATATCCACCCAGTCCATGCCCAGGTCGGCGCTCTGGCGAATTTCTCCCGCCTGCATCCGGCACCAGGTCATCAGCGTGGCGCCCGGGAGCTGACGGCGCACCTGCCGGATGCGGGCGCACTCCTCCTCGCCCATCGCCGGGGTGCCGACCTCCATGGCTTCGATCCCCGCCGCGTACAGCGCCTCGGCGATGGCGATCTTTTCGCTGGCCTGAAAGGCCACGCCGGGACTCTGTTCACCATCGCGCAGGGTGGTGTCGTTAATCAGTACGCGTCCCATCATTGTCTCCCCGCCTTAGCCGTAGACCGGCGTGAAGGCGCCATCCTGCAGGTGCGGCTGACCCTGTCGCCAGTAGGGCGACAGGGCGCGCAGCCGGTCGATAACCGACGGCAGGGTGGCGATGACGTAGTCGATCTCTTTTTCCCGGGTATAGCGTGAGAGGGAGAAGCGGATGGTGCCGTGGGCCGCAGTGTAGGGGATATTCATCGCCCGCATGACGTGCGACGGCTCCAGCGAGCCGGAGGTGCAGGCGCTGCCGCTGGAGGCGGCGATCCCGGCCTGATTCATCAGCAGCAGGATTGCCTCGCCCTCGATACACTCGAAGGCCAGATTGAGAGTGCCGGGCACCCGCGGCTGGCTGCCGCCCATCACCGTCACCGCCGGGATAGTGGCCTGGAGATGTTGTTCAAGACGATCGCGCAGTTGGCTAATCTGCGCCATGCCCGGCAGATGAACCTGCGCCAGCTCGCTGGCGGCGCCCATTCCGACAATGCCGCTGATATTTTCCGTACCGGCCCGCCGGCCATGCGCCTGGTGGCCGCCGCGCAGCAGCGGGCGAAAACGCGTTCCCCGCCGCAGCCAGAGGCAGCCCACCCCTTTGGGACCGTGGAATTTATGCGCCGAGCAGGAGAGCATATCGATCCGCGTCTGGCTGAGCGCCATCGGGATTTTGCCCACCACCTGCACCGCGTCGCAGTGAAACAGCGCGCCCTGCTCATGAGCCAGCTCCGCCAGTTCGGGCACCGGGAACATGACGCCGGTTTCGTTATTGGCCCACATGATGCTGACCAGCGCCACGCGCGGGCTAAGCGCCGCCCGAAATTGCGCCATATCCAGGGCGCCCTGCTGATCCACGGCGATACGGTGGATCAGGTATCCCTGGCGCTCCAGCTGCTCACACACCGCCAGAGTGGCGGGATGTTCGACCGCGCTGGTGATGATCTCGCGCCGCTCCGGCATCAGGGCCACCGCCGAGGCGATGGCGGTGGTGGTGGCCTCGGTGGCACAGGAGGTAAAGATGATCTCGCTGGGGTAGTCGGCCCCGAGCAGGGCGGCCACCTGCTGGTGCGCCCGTTCAAGGGCCGCCTGCGCCGGCAGACCAAAATCGTGTATCGACGAAGGGTTGCCGTAAAAGTCGGTTAAAAAGGGCATCATCGCGTCGAGAACCATCGGGTCGAGACGGGTGGTGGCGTTGTTATCGAGATAAACAGGTTTCATCGTATCCCCCTTGGGTTAGTTAACCGCGGCCGGGGCCGCCACCACGTCCATGTAAGTTCCGGTACGCTCCATCAGCTTTTGCTGCAGCCAGGCGAGGGTCATGTCGGTCATCATGCAGCCGCTGCAGCTGCCGGAGAGGCTGACGGTCACCTGACGCGGGGTGACGTTGAGCAACGTCATGTCGCCGCCGTCGGCCTGAATGTGAGGACGCAGTTCGTTGATGGTATCGACCACGCTTTGCCAGTGCGCATCTTGGGTCGTCTCCGCTGGCAGGGGGGCTGGCGGCTGTTGGGCGAGGATCGCCGCCAGCGCCAGCTCAATTTTTTCATGGCAGGCGGTGCAGCCGCCGCCGGCTTTGGTGTAGTTGATCACTTCCTCGAGGGTGGTCAGGCCGTTGTTCACCACGGCCCGGCGAATATGCCCTTCGTCGACGCCGAAGCACTTACAGATCAGCTTGCCCTCCTCATGCTCCTCCTCAAGGCTTTCGCCGCGAAAATGGGCGATGGCCGCACGCAGCGCTTCCTGGCCCATCACCGAGCAGTGCATTTTTTCCGGCGGCAGACCGTCGAGGTAGTCGGCGATCTGCTGGTTGGTGATCTGCCCGGCTTCGGTCAGGGTGTGGCCGATAATCAGCTCCGTCAGCGCGGAAGAGGAGGCGATGGCGCTGCCGCAGCCGAAGGTCTGGAAGCCCGCCTCCTCGATGATCTCGGTCTGCGGATCAACCCGCAGCATCAGGCGCAGCGCATCGCCGCAGCTTAATGAACCCACATCGCCCACCGCGTTGGCGTTGTCGACCACGCGCGCGTTGCGGGGATGAAAAAAATGGTCTTTCACTTTCTCGGAGTAGTTCCACATGCTGTCAGCTCCAGGGATGATGACGAAAACGCCGGGGCGCGGTACACCGCAGACTGGCGGTGGTACTGACCCCCAAGCAATTGCGATACCAACGCATAAAAACCTTATTTGTTAATGACCTGGCGGGTTAAGCGCCCCCGACAGGGCCGACACTGTTGTGGCGTTTTGTGGGCTTTGTCACATAAACGACAGGATCAGGGGAGCGGGTCGGGTTCCTCCCGCCACGCCGGCTCCTCCAGCAGGCGGTTAAAGCGCTGCGGATCGCGTTGCCGCGCGCTGCGGCGCTGCGCTTTTTCATACCAGGAGAGTTGGATCTCCTGCAGCAAGCCGAGGATGGTGGTCTGGTCTGGGACGCGTTCGGCGCGGACGCCCACCTGCAGCAGCTGGCGAAAAACCGCCTCGCCAATCGCCACGCAGAACAGGGTGACGCAATCCTCAAGGGCGTGGATGCGCTCGGCTATCTTCTCGGTCTGGTGACCGCTGGCGACCGGGAACTCCACCACCCGCAGCAGGGTGACCCGGTCGGCTTTGACGCCGTAGACCACCAGCCGCGGCGTGGCGCCGAAATGCTGATCGACGTGGCGGTAATCGGAGCTGGCGAAGGCGACTTTCATCGACCACTCGTCGGCGTGGACCATATCAAACTGACGGTTAATGGGCGGCATAAGCGTCTCCTGAAGCCGGCTGGGGAGCGGCGCCCTGGCGAAGCGGCGAGTGGTAGAGGGCGGTGTGGTGATGGCGGTCGCGCAGCAGATTGGCCAGCTCAAACAGCGTATCTCGCATACCGGCGTACCCCTGGCGGACGCGACGAAACTCACCGAGCCGGTCGAAGAGGGGAAAACCGACGCGGATCAGCGGCAGGGCAAACTGCTCCGCCAGATCGCGGGCGTGAGAGTTAGCCACCAGCAGATCGGCGGGGTGGTGGCTCAGCAGCTGCTGCAGATCCTCAAGATCCCCCGGCACGACTTGCTCGACCGGCAGCTGGCGCAGGCTGGGGTGGCTGGTGGGGGCGACCAGCGGGCCGGGCTGCATCCCCTGGCTGCGGGCGAAATCACACCACGCCGCCAGCAGGTCGCCCTCCGCCGCCATCGCCATGCGCTGGCCCTGAAGCCACATATGGCAGTCGATCATCGCATCCTGCAGCTGGCCGCGCTGGCGCTCAATCCAGGCCGGTACGCGGCGTCCGGACATCTTCGCCAGCTGATGGATAAAGGTATCGCAATGGTCGAGGGTCATCAGATGCGGCAGGGCGATCACGTCGCCGCGGCTGCGTTGGGTCAGGAGCGATGCCGCCCGCTGGAGCGACACGCCAATGGCGAAGCTGCCCAGACTCTGGCCCATCTGGGCAATCTGGCGCAGCGAGGCGCCGCCCTGGGTCAGGGGCGTAAAATCCCCTTCACCGAGGTGGCCATCCATTGACTGCGAGAGGTCCGGCAGGATCACCGGCTGCAGGCCAAAGGCCTCCACGCAGCGGCCCAGCCATTCGATATCCCCTGGCGAACAGAGGTGGCTGACCAGCAGGTTGACCCGCCGGGGCCGCTGCCCCGGACGCGGCGTCGGCGCGACCCACTGCTCGATCACGCTCTCGATCACCGCGCTGTAGCCGTTTTCCATAGAGCCAAAAAAATCCGGGGTATTGACGGTGAGGATCGCCACGCCGTTATGGCGCGGATGCGCCTCGCGAAACTGGCGCACCACCCGGGCGATATCGCTGCCCTGCGCTTCCGCCAGACCGGTGCTGAGCAGCACGATGGCCTGGGGGCTGTGGCGCTGGCAGAGGGTGTCGAGCGCGGTGAAGATATTGCCGTCGGCCCCCATGATCGTGGCGGTCGGATCCATGGCCGTCGACTGCAGCGGCACCGGGTCATGGAAATGCTGAATAAAGAAAACTTTGGCGAAGGCGCTGCAGCCCTGGGCGCCGTGGACCAGCGGGATGGCCTGGGCCAGCCCGAGGCTGGCGAGGATCGCCCCGAGCGGTTGCCCGGTTTTAATCGGGCTCACCGCCAGCGGTTTTTCACTGCGGATAATGTCTGCCATGGTGTTCTCCTAGCGCCACGGGGCGCGGGTATGCGTTTGCGGCCAGACGGGACTGGCGAGGGTCAGACAGAGCTGGCGGGCGAGGGTGATGATGCCCTGATAGCCGGCGTAGGCGTGCTCGCGCTCCTGATTGATATCGAGAAACGGCAGCCGGGCTTTCCAGGCGGTGTACATATTGCGTCCGCCGGCGATCATCAGGTCGGCCTGATAGCGGTACACCACGTCGAGCAGGGTGCGGGCATTGCCCTCCTCAAGCATCACCGCCTCGTCGCCCATCAGCTCACGGATCCGCTGTTTGTCCTCCTCGGTGGATTTCCGCGTGCCGGTGGCCACCACGGTCATGCCGAGATCCTGCAGGGCTGATACCACCGACCAGGATTTCACGCCGCCGGTGTAGAGCAACACTTTGCGCCCACGGAGCTGCTCGCGCCACGGCGCCAGCGCCTGCTCCGCCGCCTGCTCTTCGCGGGCGATCAGCGCCTCGGTGCGGCGGCACAGGTCGTCATCCCCCAGCAGCGTCGCCAGCTGGCGCAAGGCGTCGGAGGTGGCGCGGATCCCGTAGAAGCTGCCTTCAAACCACGGCGTGCCGTAGCGCAGCTCCAGCCCCCGGGCGACGTTGATCAGCGCGCGCGAGCACACCAGCATATTGGCCTGCGCCCGGTGCAGGGTCTGGATCTCGGCAAAGCGGCCGTCGCCGGAGAGGCTGCCGAGGACGCGGATCCCCAGCTCGTCGAGCAGCGGCTGGACCTGCCAGAACTCGCCGGCGATATTGAATTCGCCAATCAGGCCGATATCGTGGCGCTGGGCCGGGGCAAAGGGCGTGTTGTCTGGCCACGGGGCCGGTTCGCGCTGGCCAATCACCTGCCTGAGCATCACGTCGCCCGCCATTCGGTTGCCAAGATTTTTACTGCCGTAGAAACCGGCGGCGTCAATGGCGATGACCGGGACGCCGGTGGCGGTCTGTGCGGCCTGGCAGACGGCCTCCAGGTCATCCCCCTCCATCGCCGGTACGCAGGTGTTGTAGATAAAGACCGCCGCCGGATGATAGCGGTCGACGATGTGACGGACGGCGTGGAACAGGCGGCGTTCGCCGCGGCCCATAATCACATCCTGTTCGTTAAGATCGGTGGTAAAGCCGAGCCGGTTGAGGGCCGGGCCGGCGCTGACGCTGCCGCGGTTATCCCACGAGCTGCCCGCGCAGCCGATGGGGCCGTGCACCAGGTGCGCGACGTCGGCGATGGGCAGGAGCGTTATCTGCGCGCCGTCGAAGGCGCAGCCGCCGGCGGTAGCGCCGGGCTTAGGGGCGCTGCAGCCGGATTTTTGCTTCTGGTTGTGCTCGCAGGCGGGTTCGTCCAGCAGCGCCAGAATTTCCTTTCCCTTCATAGTGACCTCGTTGACGGTGGGAGACCGGAGAGGTGATGCAATTCGCGCTCCAGGGAGAGGGAGGTTGATTTTTAAGGGAAAAGGGTTGTGGGTTTTGCGACAAAGGCAACAATCGGACAGGGGGAAGGCATGATTTATCGCGCTGATAACTGGATTTACCGCGACAGTATTGCCGCATATTGGCGAATGACGGGAAGGGTCGATAAGGTGGAATATTCCGTTCACCGACCTTCCTCACTATTTCATTGCGCCCTCTGCGGGTGAACGGCATGGGGGGCGTTTCGCCCGCCCCCCATGACCCCCAGCATGGCGCTGAAAATTGCCGCTGCGCGGTCCGCTCCACTCCGGCTTCATCTGGCGGAACGGGCGGACTCGACATCCTTGTCTCGACCGCCCTCTGGCCGCCGTCCTGGCGGCCAGTCCTGGATGCGCGCCTGCGTTCTCGCCAATTTTCCTGATGCGCCCAACCCCCGGCTGTTACTTTTGTCCCTGTCCTGCGGCGCTTGCCTTGCTGAAAGAATGTTCCCTGCGGGGGCAAAAAAAGGCCCGCGGGGTCGGCGGGCAACAAGCACAACACAACGATTAAAAAACACGTTCCTCCAGAGGGTTATCCCGGTTGAGGCGCTTCGCCAGCCACGGCGGCAGCCGACCGGCCAGCATCGCGCTTACCGCGTCGCACTGAGCCTGAATCGTCGTGCCCGGCGGCGCTTTCATCGGATGGATCTGATGGCGGATCAACCTCGCGGCGGCAGGCCCGCCAATCTCCTGACAAAACAGCAGATGGCAATCCTCCAGCAGCCTGGCGCGCATCTCGCTGGCGTCCGACGCCGCAGAAGAAGACGCATAGCGGCGCAGATCCGCCAGCCAGCCGCCCTGGTCATCGAAGGCATAGATAAAAAACAGCCGGTTCTGGCCAAAATGACCATTGATGGCCAGGCCATCCTGCGAGCAAAAAGCGACCCGCAGCTGCGGCGTTCGCTGAGGGGGGCGGGCGATGCGCAAATGGCCGGGCAGCACCCCCTGCAGGCAGGCGATGACCCGCGCCCAGCGGGCCGGGGACATCACCGCCGTCGCCGAAGGAAAGCTGGCGGCCAGCTGAGGCTGCGTCAGGGTGGTTAACCGTGCCGGGGTCAACGTTTCGCCGCACTCCTGCGCCAGCCAGTCAACGACTTGCACCGGCTGCAGCTCCGGCAGCGTCTGGAACAGCGCCAGCAGACGCCAGAAAAGGGTATCGTTGTCGGACATTTCCAGCTCCTTATAGCAGCGTGCTGCGGGTGGCGCGCAGGCTTATCGGGAAGACGGGTCGCCCCGGCTGCGGATTGACGTAGTAGCGACGTCCCCCTTCGAGGGCAATCGCGCCGCCCCAGCGGTCCGTCTCGTCATGTTCGACCTGGAGCACCCGGGCCTCCAGATCCTGTTTGGCGATATAGGCATACAGCGCCTCGCCGCGCTCACGGAAAATCACGATGGGCATACTCCCTCCTGGCCCCGCCTGCGGCGGGGCGCCTGATGGTTAACGAACGAGGTCGAAGCTGTAATCGGTTTTGCCCAACTGGCTGGTGTCGTGGTCCAGTTTTTCCAGCACGGCGTTCACCAGCGTCGTGACGATGTTCATTGCGCCTTCATAGCCCCAGGTGGTCTGGCGGTGCAGATGATGGCGGTCGAACAGCGGAAAGCCCAGACGGATCAGCGGCACTTCGAAGGCTTTGCCCTTTGCCAGGGTATCGCGCTGGATAAACTTGCCGTAGGAGTTACCGATCATAAAGTCCGGCTGACGGGTGAACATCAGCGACCGGAAGTGCCACAGGTCGCAGTTGATGAACACTTCGCTTTCCTGACCGTACGGCGAGGCATCGAGCATTTTCTTCATCGCTTTTTGCCAGCGTTTATTGGCGTTATGGCTGAGGATCACCGTCGGCTCGCAGCCCAGCTCCAGCAGGAAGCGCGTCAGCCCCATCACGAAATCCGGATCGCCGTAGAGGCCGAATTTTTTGCCATGCAGCCAGGTGTGGGAATCCAGCATCATGTCGACCAGCCGGCCGCGCTCCAGGGTCAGAGCGTCGGCGATCGGTTTGCCGGTCAGCTGACTGACGGTCATCAGCAGCGCGTCGGTGGCGGCCAGGCCCAGCGGAACGGCCACCTCGGTGGCGGGCTGGTTCCACATCTCCTGAACCACCTTTTTGCTTTTCACCAGCTGCCACGGCTGCAGCAGCAGGGTGTCAATGGCGTCCGGCGCGGTTTTGATCTCCTCCTGGCTGGTGCCGCCGGCGTACATCCGGTAATGGCCGTCGGCGGGGGTGTCGAGCACCTCTGATGGGTCGGAGAGCAGGCTGCACGGGACATCCATCTGCGCCATCATCCGCTTCAGCACGCGGAAGTTGCCGAGATAGGTCTCAAATCCGGTCACCAGATTGAGCTTTTGCTGTTTGCCCGGCTGCCCGGCGTAGTCAGTGGTAAAGGTCTTCGCGAACCCTTCGAACATATTGTCCCAGCCGGTGACATGGCTGCCGATAAAGCTGGGGGTATGGGCGTAAGGAATGGCGATGCTGTCGTCAACAAATCCCTCTTTTTTGGCGTTGGCGATAAACGCCTGCAGATCGTCGCCGATCACCTCGGCCATGCAGGTGGTGGAGACGGCGATAATCTCGGGTTTATACAGCGCGCTGGCATTCTGCAGGCCCAGATTCATGTTGTTGTTGCCGCCGAACACCGCCGCGTCCTCGGTCATGGAGTCGGAGACGCAGGCGACCGGCTCTTTAAAATGGCGGTTAAAGTAGGTGCGAAAATAGGCGACGCAGCCCTGGGAGCCGTGCACGTAGGGCAGGGTGCCGGCGAACCCCAGCGCGCAGAGTACGGCGCCGAGCGGCTGGCAGGCTTTGGCCGGGTCGACGGTCAGCGCCTCGCGCTGGAAGTTCAGCGCTTCATACTCGGCGGTGGTGGTCCAGGCAAAAACCTCCTGCACACGCTGCGCGTCGTGCGCCTCTTCAAGGGTCTTTTTATTCTGGAACAGGGTCTGGTATTCATCCTGTTCAAACAGCGGATAACAGCTGTGAATTTTATCGATCGTTTGGCTCATGGTGTTCTCCTCCCGCGCCACAAATCGGTGGACTGACGGGACAGTGAAGGGGCAATCACGCAGACTTCAGCCACGGGGCAGTCAGTTCGTTCCACGCCGGATTGTTCAGGGTCATATCCATATCGCGGGCAAAGATGGCGAAGCCGTCATAGCCGTGATAGGGGCCGGAATAGTCCCAGGAGTGCATCTGGCGGAACGGCACCCCCATTTTCTGGAAGATATATTTCTCTTTGATCCCGGAGCCGATGAGGTCAGGTTTCAGCGCTTTGACGAAGGCCTCCAGCTCATAGCTGCTGGCATCGTCAAACAGCAGAGTGCCCTCTTTCAGGTCCGGCAGGGTGCGGTCGTAATCATCGTTATGGGCAAACTCGTAGCCGGCGGCGATGATCTCCATCCCGAGATCCTCATAGGCGCCGATGACGTGGCGCGGCCGCAGCCCCCCCATGTACAGCAGCACTTTGCGCCCCTCCAGCCGCGGGCGATATTTGGCGATGATGGCCGCCATCTGCCCCTCATATTTGGCGATCACCGCTTCCGCATTGGCGCGAATGGTGTCATCAAATTGATCGGCGATCTTGCGCAGCGATTCGGCGATTTTGGTCGGGCCGAAGAAGTTATATTCCATCCACGGGATCTGATGTTTCTCCTCCATATGGCGGGCGATATAGTTCATCGAACGGTAGCAGTGGACGAGGTTAAGCTTAACGAATGGGGTGTTCTCCATCTCCACCAGGGTGCCGTCGCCGGACCACTGCGCCACTACGCGCAGCCCCATCTCTTCCAGCAGAATGCGCGAGGCCCAGGCGTCGCCACCGATGTTGTAATCGCCAATGATGGCAACATCGTACGGGGTGCTGGCAAACGGCTGCCCTTCGCGATTGTTCAGCACCCAGTCGCGCACCACGTCGTTGGCGATATGGTGGCCCAGCGATTGCGATACGCCGCGAAAGCCTTCGCAGCGCACCGGGATCACCGGTTTATCCAGCGCCTTGCTGCTGGCGTTGGCTACGGCGCTGATGTCATCGCCGATCAGGCCCACCGGGCACTCCGACTGGATGGTGATCCCTTTGGTCAGCGGGAACAGCAGCTCCATCTCTTCGATCAGTTTGGTCAGCTTTTTATCGCCGCCGAAAACAATATCGCGCTCCTGAAAATCAGAGGTGAAGTTCAGGGTGCCGAAGCTGTCGACACCGCTGACGCCGGTATAGTAGTTGCGCCGTCCGGCGCGCGAATACTGGCCGCAGCCGATGGGGCCGTGCGAGATATGGGCCATGTCTTTGATTGGCCCAAACACCACCCCTTTCGAGCCCGCATAGGCGCAGCCACGCACGGTCATCACCCCGGGCTGCGATTTACGGTTCGAGATAATGCACTTGCCGACGCTCTCCATCTGCGGATCGCTGATCATCATGTGCTTTCTGCGCTCTTTGCGCGCGGTTTCGGGAAACACCTCCAGGACTTCCTGGATGAGCGCAAGGTTACGTTCGCCTGTTGCGTTGGTCATGGTGAGGATCCTGTGCTCAGGCCGCGTTTTCTTCAGCGGCGGTTTTACCAATGATGCTGGTGTCTTCTTCTTCCATGATGCCGAACTCCATCAGCAGCGATTCCAGCTCGTCCATGGTGCACGGCGTCGGCACCACTTTTTTGGTGTTATTGACGATCTTCTGCGCCAGTTGACGATATTCATTCGCCTGCTGACAGGTCGGGTCGTACTCGATCACCGTCATCCGGCGGATCTCCGCGCGCTGAACAATGTTGTCGCGGGGAACGAAGTGGATCATCTGCGTGCCAAGCTTCTCCGCCAGGGCGATGATCAGTTCGTCTTCCCGGTCGGTTTTGCGTGAGTTACAGATCAGGCCGCCGAGGCGCACCTTGCCGGATTTGGCGTACTTCACGATCCCCTTGGAGATATTGTTGGCGGCATACATCGCCATCATCTCGCCGGAGCAGACGATGTAGATCTCCTGGGCTTTGTTTTCGCGGATCGGCATGGCGAAGCCGCCGCAGACCACGTCGCCGAGGACGTCATAGAAGACGAAATCCAAATCTTCTTCATAGGCGCCTTCTTCCTCGAGGAAGTTGATGGCGGTGATCACCCCGCGTCCGGCACAGCCGACGCCTGGCTCCGGGCCGCCGGATTCGGCGCAACGGACATCGCCATAGCCAATTTGCAGAACGTCTTCGAGCTCCAGATCCTCGACCGAGCCCACTTCCGCCGCCATCTCCATGATGGTGTTCTGGGCTTTAGCGTGGAGGATCAAACGGGTGGAGTCCGCTTTCGGATCGCAGCCGACGATCATCACTTTCTTACCCATCTCGGCGAGGGCCGCGACGAGATTCTGGGTGGTGGTGGATTTACCGATACCGCCTTTACCGTAGATAGCGCATTGACGCATGGTCATGGTGACTTCTCCTGTTGTTGAGTGTTTGCCAGCAGAGAAGTGCAGGGAACGTACCAGCTGCGAATTTTTGCTCAGTTATTTGATCAATAAGTGTTTTTTGTAAAACGGCCGCGCCGGGAGGCTGAGCAAACGGCACAATAACGCTACCAAATGTGCGAAACAGAACAATTTCCCGCCACGGGCCCGGCGCGGCGCTTTGTCACCTGTTCAACAGCTTGTCGCGCACAGTGTCTTATTCCCCGCAATCCCGCCGGACGGGCCTGTGCGTTTCTTCCCTTAACCTGTTGAATTGGTGAGTGACAGGCGGCAATTCGCGAGCTGGCACAGGCTGTGCTTGGAGAGGTGACAGGGTTTGCCGCGGGCTGCCGCGGTAAAGAGAACGCTCACCTTTGAGGATTGAACGATGTCCGGAAACATGAAAACAATGGATGGCAACACGGCGGCGGCCTGGATCTCCTACGCCTTTACCGACGTGGCGGCCATCTACCCCATCACCCCCTCCACGCCGATGGCGGAAAATGTCGATGAATGGGCCGCTAAGGGGAAAAAGAATCTGTTTGGCCAGCCGGTGCGCCTGATGGAAATGCAATCCGAAGCCGGTGCCGCCGGGGCGGTGCACGGCGCGCTGCAGGCGGGAGCGCTCACCACCACCTACACCGCGTCGCAGGGGCTGCTGCTGATGATCCCCAATTTGTACAAAATTGCCGGTGAACTGCTGCCGGGTGTTTTTCACGTCAGCGCGCGGGCGCTGGCGACCAATTCGCTGAATATTTTTGGCGACCATCAGGACGTGATGGCGGTACGCCAGACCGGCTGCGCCATGCTGGTGGAGAATAACGTTCAGCAGGTGATGGACCTGTCGGCGGTGGCGCACCTGGCGGCGATCGCCGGGCGGATCCCGTTTATCAACTTCTTCGACGGCTTTCGCACCTCGCACGAAATACAGAAGATTGAGGTGCTGGCGTATGAGCAACTGGCGACGCTGCTGGACCGGCCGGCGCTGGAGCGCTTTCGTCGGCAGGCGCTGCACCCGGATCATCCGGTGATCCGCGGCACCGCGCAAAATCCGGATATCTACTTCCAGGAGCGGGAGGCCGGTAACCGCTTCTACCTCGCGCTGCCCGATCTGGTGGAAAGCTATATGGCGAAGATCACCGCGCTGACCGGGCGGGAATATCACCTGTTTAATTACCACGGCGCGCCGGATGCCGAGCGGGTGATTATCGCCATGGGCTCAGTGTGCGACACCGTCCAGGAGGTGGTGGAGACGCTGAATGCGGCGGGGGAGAAGGTGGGGCTGCTCAGCGTCCATCTCTATCGGCCGTTCTCGCTGGCGCACTTTTTCGCGCAACTGCCCGCCAGCGTGCAGCGTATTGCCGTCCTTGACCGTACCAAAGAGCCGGGGGCGCAGGCGGAACCGCTGTGCCTCGACGTCAAGAACGCCTTCTATCAACGCGACGATGCGCCGCTGATCGTCGGCGGCCGCTACGCGCTCGGCGGTAAGGACGTGCTGCCCAACGATATCGCCGCGGTGTTTGACAACCTCAGGCAGCCGCTGCCGAAGGACGGCTTTACCCTGGGTATTGTCGATGATGTCACTTTTACCTCGCTGCCCGCCCGGCAGGAACCGCTGGCGGTCTCCCATGCCGGGATCACCGCCTGTAAATTCTGGGGGATGGGCTCGGACGGCACCGTCGGGGCGAACAAAAGCGCCATCAAGATCATCGGCGATAACACGCCACTCTACGCCCAGGCCTACTTTTCCTACGACTCGAAAAAGTCCGGAGGGATCACCGTTTCGCACCTGCGCTTTGGCGACCGGCCGATCACCTCGCCCTACCTGATCCACCGGGCCGATTTTATCGCCTGCTCTCAGCAATCCTATGTCGACCGCTACGACCTGCTGGAGGGGCTGAAGCCGGGAGGCACCTTTCTGCTCAACTGCAGCTGGTCGGAGGCGGAGCTGGAGCAGCACCTGCCGGTCAGCGTCCGGCGCTATCTGGCGCAGGAAAAGATCGACTTTTATACCCTTAATGCGGTGGACATTGCCCGCGAGCTGGGCCTCGGTGGGCGCTTTAACATGCTGATGCAGGCGGCGTTCTTTAAGCTGACGGCGATTATCGAGCCGCAAACGGCGGCGGACTATCTCAAGCAGGCGGTGGAGAAAAGCTATGGCAGCAAAGGGGCGAGCGTCATTGAGATGAACCAGCGGGCTATCGAGCTGGGGATGGCGGCGCTGCACCGGGTGACGGTACCCGCCCACTGGGCGACCCTCGAGGCGCCGGCACCGCAGGCGAGCACCCTGATGCCGGACTTCATCCGCGATATCCTGCAGCCCATGAACCGCCAGCGTGGCGACCTGTTGCCGGTGAGCGCCTTCGCCGGGATGGAAGACGGCACCTTTCCCTCCGGCACCGCCGCCTGGGAGAAGCGCGGCATCGCGCTGGAGGTGCCGGTCTGGCAGCCTGACGGCTGTACCCAGTGTAACCAGTGCGCCTTTGTCTGCCCGCATGCGGCGATCCGCCCGGCGTTACTGAGCGCTGAAGAGCAGGACACGGCTCCCGCCGGGCTGCTGAGTAAACCCGCTCAGGGGGCCAAAGACTATCACTATCATCTGGCTATCTCGCCGCTGGACTGCTCCGGCTGCGGCAACTGCGTGGAGAGCTGCCCGTCGCGCGGCAAGGCGCTGCAGATGGTCTCCCTCGACAGCCAGCGTGCGATGGCTCCGGTCTGGGATTACGCCCTGGGACTGGCGCCAAAAGATAACCCGTTTCGCAAAACGACGGTCAAAGGCAGCCAGTTCGAAACGCCGCTGCTGGAGTTTTCCGGCGCCTGCGCGGGTTGCGGAGAAACGCCCTATGCCCGGCTTATCACCCAGCTGTTTGGCGACCGGATGCTGATCGCCAACGCCACCGGCTGCTCTTCGATCTGGGGCGCCAGCGCGCCTTCGATGCCCTATACCACCAACCATCGCGGCCACGGGCCGGCGTGGGCAAACTCGCTGTTTGAGGATAACGCCGAGTTCGGCCTCGGCATGATGCTTGGCGGCCAGGCGATCCGCCAACAGATCGCCGAGGAGCTGACCGCCGCGCTGGCGCTGCCGGTCAGCGACGCGCTTCACGCCGCGATGCGGCAGTGGCTGGCGCAGCAGGATGAGGGGGAGGGGACCCGCGAGCGCGCGGACCGCCTCAGTGCGTTGCTGGCGGCGGAAAAAGAGGGCGTCCCGCTGCTGGAGCAGCTCTGGCAGAACCGCGACTATTTCGTCCGGCGTTCGCAGTGGATCTTCGGCGGCGACGGCTGGGCCTACGATATCGGCTTCGGCGGCCTCGATCATGTGCTGGCCAGTGGGGAAGACGTCAATATTCTGGTGTTTGATACCGAGGTCTACTCCAACACCGGCGGCCAGTCGTCCAAGTCGACCCCGGTGGCGGCGATCGCCAAATTTGCCGCTCAGGGGAAACGTACGCGTAAAAAAGATCTCGGCATGATGGCGATGAGCTACGGCAATGTTTACGTCGCCCAGATCGCCATGGGCGCCGATAAAGATCAGACCCTGCGGGCCATCGCCGAGGCCGAGGCCTGGCCGGGACCGTCGTTGGTGATCGCCTATGCCGCTTGTATCAACCACGGCCTGAAAGCCGGGATGCGCTGCAGTCAGCGCGAGGCGAAGCGGGCGGTGGAGGCGGGATACTGGCACCTGTGGCGTTATCATCCGCAGCGGGAAGCCGAGGGCAAAACGCCGTTTATACTGGACTCCGAAGAGCCGGAAGAGAGTTTCCGCGACTTTTTGCTCGGCGAGGTGCGCTATGCCGCGCTGCATAAAACCACGCCGGATCTGGCGGACGCGCTGTTCCGGAAAACGGAGGACGATGCCCGGGCCCGTTTCAGGCAGTATCAGCGGCTGGCGGGAGAGGAGTAGGCTGTCGGTTAGCGATTCACGGCTGCTGCATGACGTTCAGCAGCGTATCCAGCAGGCCGGGAAAACGGGCGTCCAGATCTTCCCGGCGCAGCGAAATCATGTTCTCCCGTCCCTGAGGCCGTTGCCAGATCACACCGCTGTCGCGCAGGACGCGCCAGTGGTGGGTCATGGTGGACTTGGCCACCTCTTCCTGGCGCAGAGCGTTGCAGCTCAGCTCGCTGCCGTCGGCCAGCGTGCGGATGATCTCCAGTCGCAGTGGGTTACCGAGCGCGGAAAGGACATTTTCCAGGCGAATTTGTTCTCGTTCGGGGTGATTGGCGATCATAATAATCCTGTGTCGGCGGTGGCGCGGCGCATGGCAGCCGCAGCCCATATCGGCGGCTGGCGGCTACTATACCCAAACTCCGGTTCTGATGCCACGCGCGCCGCCGCAACCTGACCAATCGTAATAATAGCAAAAATAGTTCGAATATACTCGTACAGTTGTACTATGATAGGCGGCAGTTAAATGAACTGCGGATCATTCCGACCGCAGACTGACAGTCAAAACGACTAAGGACGCATCATGCCCCGACCCATCCCCCTCGAACGTTATCGCAACATCGGTATCTCCGCGCATATCGATGCCGGTAAAACCACCACCACCGAGCGCATCCTGTTTTATACCGGGATGAGCCATAAGCTGGGTGAAGTACACGATGGCGCGGCAACCACCGACTGGATGGCCCAGGAGCAAGAGCGCGGGATCACCATTACCTCGGCGGCGGTGAGCTGCTTCTGGCCGGGTATGGACCGCAGCTTCGAGCCGCACCGGATCAATATCATCGACACCCCGGGGCACGTGGATTTCACCATTGAGGTGGAACGTTCCATGCGCGTGCTCGACGGCGCGGTGATGGTGTATGACTCCGTCGGCGGGGTGCAGCCCCAGTCTGAGACCGTCTGGCGCCAGGCAAATAAATACCACGTTCCGCGGCTGGCCTTCGTCAACAAGATGGACCGCCCCGGCGCGGACTTCTTCCGCGTGGTGCAGATGATGATCGACCGTCTGAAGGCTAACCCGGTGCCGATTGTGATCCCCATTGGCGCCGAAGAGCATTTCACCGGCGTTGTCGATCTGGTGAAAATGCGCGCCATCCTGTGGGATGACGCCACCCAGGGCATGACCTTCAGCTATGGGCCTGTCCCTGACGATCTGCTGGCGACGGCACAGCAGTGGCGGGAGAAAATGGTCTCGGCGGCGGCGGAAGCCAGCGACGCGCTGATGGATAAATACCTGGAAACCGGCGAGCTGGACGAGGCGGAGATCGTTGCCGGTCTGCGCCAGCGCACGGTGAAGGGGGAAATCCAGGCGGTGCTCTGCGGGAGCGCCTTTAAAAACAAAGGCGTGCAGCGCATGCTCGATGCGGTGGTGGAGCTGATGCCGTCGCCGCTGGATATTCCGGCGATACAAGGCGTTGATGAGAAAGGCCAGCCGGCGGAACGCCATCCGAGCGACGATGAGCCGCTGTCGGCGCTGGCGTTCAAACTGATGACCGACCCCTACGTCGGCCAGCTGACCTTTATCCGCGTCTACTCCGGGACGCTGAAGAAAGGCGATGCGGTGTGGAACCCGGTGAAGGGCAAGAAAGAGCGCATCGGGCGTAT
Organism: Klebsiella sp. HMSC16C06; assembly: GCF_001808325.1. Taxonomy (NCBI): domain Bacteria; kingdom Pseudomonadati; phylum Pseudomonadota; class Gammaproteobacteria; order Enterobacterales; family Enterobacteriaceae; genus Klebsiella; species Klebsiella sp. HMSC16C06. The sequence goes on along the minus strand of NZ_KV793011.1, from coordinate 288,668 downwards.
CGTGCTGATGCAGGCCAACGACCGCCACGAAGTTGACGAACTGCACGCCGGGGATATCGCGGCCTGTGTTGGGCTGAAGGATGTGACCACCGGTGATACGCTGTGCGATCCGGATGCGATCATTACCCTCGAACGGATGGAGTTTCCGGAGCCGGTGATTTCGCTGGCCATCGAGCCGAAGACCAAAGCGGATCAGGAGAAAATGGGCATCGCGCTGCAGCGGCTGGCGGCGGAAGATCCGTCGTTCCGTCTGCATACCGATGAAGAGTCCGGCCAGACGATTATCTCCGGTATGGGCGAGCTGCATCTGGAGATCATTGTCGACCGGATGAAGCGCGAGTTTGGCGTCGAGGCCAACATTGGTCGTCCGCAGGTCACCTACCGCGAAACCCTGCGCAAGAAAGTGACGGACGTGGAAGGCAAATTTGTGCGCCAGTCCGGCGGCAAAGGGCAGTACGGGCAAGTCGTGCTGACCCTGGAGCCGCTGGAGCCGGGCAGCGGTTTCGTCTTCGAGGACGCCACCAAAGGCGGCGTGGTGCCACGCGAGTACATCCCTTCCGTGGAGAAAGGGTTGCGCGAAGCGATGGGCACCGGCGTGCTGGCGGGTTATCCGGTGGTTGACGTGAAAGCGACCCTGACCTTCGGGTCGTACCACGACGTGGACTCCTCGGAGATGGCGTTCCGCATGGCGGCGATCTTTGGCTTCCGGGAAGGCGCGCGCAAAGCGGATCCGGTGATCCTTGAGCCGGTGATGCACGTCGAGGTGGAGACGCCGGAAGAGTACGCCGGGAATATTATGGGCGATCTCTCTTCCCGTCGCGGGATGGTGCAGGGGATGGAAGAGCGCTTCGGCAGCCAGATCATCCGCGCCGACGTGCCGCTGGCGGAGATGTTTGGTTATTCCACCACGCTGCGCTCGATGTCTCAGGGACGGGCAACCTACAGCATGGAGTTCCACCATTACGCGGAAGCGCCGCGTAATGTGGCGGATGAAATCATCGCCAGCCGCGCGAAAAGCTAAGCAACGTTCCCGGGGGCGACGCGAGGCGTCTTACCCGGGCTACGAGTCCAGCCATCGTTTGTAGCCCGGGTAAGGCGTTAGCCGCAACCCGGGAATGTCTGCCAATCAGACAATATCCTGTGCGTATTGCCACAGCGCCTTCAACTGCGCCAGCTTCTCTTTATCATCCGCATACTGCTGATACAGCATCTGCAGCTCATCGGCATAGGCCTGCAAAAACTCTGGCGTAAACACCTGACGACGGTGCTCTAACCAGCGCTGCTGCTCATGTTCATCGAGCGTGCCGGGGAAGTTGCGCGCCCGATAGTTAAACAGCAGGCGTTCGATACGCTTATCGGCGAAGGTAATATCCAGCGCCGGCAGATTGCGCGGTTCGGTTTCCAGCACGATTTTCATCGCCGCGCGGTCGGCATCGCTAAAGAACCCATTGTAAAGCTGGGCGTCGACGTTTTCGGACGGCACGAACGGCTCGGCTTCGGCATAGACCGCCACCACTTTCTCGCGCACCTGCGGATTCGCCCGCAGCAGCTGGGCATTCTCCAGACAGCGCTGAATGGAGATCCCCAGCCGGTCGGCATCCAGCGGGCGCAGGGTATTGGCCTGAGCCAGCACCGGACATTTATTGAGATGCACCAGCTTGATCGGCGCCGCCGGCAGATCGCCAAGCTCGGCGCGCGGGGTGTAAAGCCGCTCGCGCAAGGCATCGGCATCGAGCTCCAGCAGCGGCGCCATATCGCCCGCCAGATCGACCATAATCACCGCATTGCGGTTTTCCGGATGCCAGGCCAGGGGCGCCACCAGGCTGGTGTTGCCGCGCGCGGCGCCAAACATGCCGGAGACGTGCACCAGCGGTTTCATCTGCGGCACGTCGATGAGCGTCGCCAGCTTGCGCTTATTGCGGTGGCTGTAGAGATAATCAAACAGCCGCGGCTGCCGGGTTTTCACCAGCTTCGCCATGGCGATGGTGGCGTACACATCGGCCATCGCGTCATGGGCGTTCTGGTGTTCAATACCGTTGGCGACGGTCAGATGTTCAAGCCGGAAGCTGGGCAAACCCTCGTCATTCTCCGGCCAGGTGATCCCTTCCGGACGCAGGGCATAGCAGGCGCGCATCACGTCGAGCAGATCCCAGCGCGAGTTATCGTGCTGCCAGCTCCAGGCATAAGGGTCATAGAAGTTGCGATAGAAGATATTCCGCGTCACTTCGTCATCAAAGCGCACGTTGTTATAGCCGACGATGCAGGTTTGCGGCACCGTGAACAGATCGTGGATGCGGCGGGCAAACGCGGCCTCATTATCCCCTTTGGCCAGCGCTTCCTGCGGGGTGATCCCGGTGATCATCACCGCCTGCGGCTGCGGCAGATAATCGTCAGCGGGCTTGCAGTAAAACACCTCGGGCTCGCCGATCACGTTCAGCTCCGCGTCGGTGCGGATGGCGGCGAACTGCGCCGGCCGGTCGAGGGAAGGGCTGGTGCCGAAGGTTTCATAATCGTGGAATAAAAATCCGGGCTGGTTGACGCTATCTTGCATAGTCTGTTCATTATCCGTGGTGGCGTGCGACCGGTATGGTAAACGATTTGCCCGGTCCTCAGAAGGGTAACGGCAAGCAACTTCCTCTGCTGTGTCATATTTTCTTGCAATTAAACCCTGATATGAAACGCGAAGTTCCGTAAAAAGGACGGCGGATCTGTAAATCTAGAGGATATGCCGTTGAAAGGCCGTTTGTTTATTGCTGTATCTTTGCTCGCTTCGAGCGTTTCCTGCGCATTTGCCGTCGACTTCCCTGCTACGGTCGCGCCACCGGCTATTCAGGCTGGCTCCTGGGTGCTGATGGATTACACCACCGGTCAGGTCCTGACCGCGGGTAACGAACATCAGCAGCGCAATCCTGCCAGTCTGACCAAACTGATGACCGGCTACGTGGTCGATCGCGCCATCGACAGCCATCGTATCACCTTTGACGACATCGTCACCGTGGGTAAAGACGCCTGGGCGAAGGGCAACCCGGTGTTCGACGGGTCATCCCTGATGTTCTTAAAACCAGGGGATCGGGTCAGCGTCCGCGACCTCAGCCGTGGGCTGATTGTCGACTCCGGTAACGACGCCTGCGTCGCGCTGGCCGACTATGTCGCCGGCGGCCAGCCGCAGTTTGTCGCCCTGATGAATCAGTATGTCGAAAAATTGCACCTGCGGGATACCCATTTCGAAACCGTCCACGGCCTCGACGCCCCGGGCCAGCACAGTTCTGCCTATGACCTCGCGGTGCTGTCGCGGGCGATTATTCATGGCGAACCTGACGTCTACCACATGTACAGCCAGAAAAGCCTGACGTGGAACGGGATCACCCAGCAAAACCGTAACGGTCTGCTGTGGGATAAAACCATGAACGTCGATGGCCTGAAAACGGGCCACACCTCGGGCGCCGGGTTCAACCTGATCGCCTCGGCGGTGGATGGCCAGCGCCGGCTGATCGCCGTGGTGATGGGGGCGGACAGTCCGAAAGGCCGCGAGCAGCAGGCCGCTAAACTGCTGCACTGGGGGCAGCAGAACTTTGACACCGTGCAGGTGCTGCAGAAGGGCCAGAAGGTCGGCACCGAACGCATCTGGTACGGCGATAAAGAGCAGATTAAGCTCGGCACCGATCAGGATTTCTGGTTAGCGCTGCCGAAGGCGGAAGTGTCGCGGATTAAAGCGAAATATGTGCTGGATAAGAAGGATCTGGAGGCGCCGATCGCCGCCAACCAGCGGGTCGGCGAGATTTCGCTGTATGACGGCGACAAGGTGGTGGGGCACTATCCGCTGGTCACCCTCGAAAGCATCAATAAAGGCGGGGTGTTCTCGCGAATGAGCGATTACCTGCACCACGAGCTGTAACCATGATAACCGCCTCTTTGCAGGCGGTTTTTTTTCGTCTGTCGCTCCTGCTGGCGGGGCGCCTGTTTTTTCAGCAGTGTGATGGCGACTCTGTGAATTCGCGCACATACTGAGGGGGGATCTCCTGTTAAATTAACTGTATATTCATACAGTCATTTATCCCCAAAGGAGGCAAGATGAACTACAGTATCACCACCCTCGGCAAGAAAACCATTGCCGGTTTCCATCTGGTCGGGCCCTGGGATCAAACGGTCAAGCAGGGGTTTGAGCAACTGATGATGTGGGTTGAGAACCATCAGGTGCCCGCCCGTGAATGGCTTGCCGTCTACTACGATAACCCGGAGGAAGTGCCGGCGGAAAAACTGCGCTGCGCCACCGTGGTCGCCGTTGACGAGGATTACGTCATTCCCGCCAACAGCGAAGGGGTGATACTGGCGGCGATTGCCGGCGGGGATTACGCCTGCGCCCGCGCGCGGGTGGTGGATTACGATTTTGCCACCCCGTGGATGCAGTTTTTCGACAGCCTGCTGCAGAGCACAACGTATCGCGTGGCCCCCAGGCCCTGTTTTGAGATCTATCTCAACGACGGCAACCACGACGGCTACTGGGATATCGACATGTATGTCCCCGTTGAGCGCGTAGCGTCGTAGCGGTTTACCCCTGTTCCGGACAAGGATTTTTACATTCCCGGCACGCTCCGGGCGAAAAAGCAGTTACAATTGGCCTTTTCGTTTTGCCGGAGAGGGTTGTGCGCGCTGATAAATCACTCAAGCCATTTGAGATCCGCTTGTATCGCCATTATCGGGTGGTGCATGGCGTGCGGATTGCGCTGGCCTTTGTGCTCACTTTTTTGCTGGTGCGGCTGCTGAACGTGCCTGAGGGGACCTGGCCTCTCATCACCCTGGTGGTGGTGATGGGTCCGATCTCCTTCTGGGGCAACGTCGTGCCGCGGGCGTTTCAGCGCATCGGCGGCACGATCCTCGGCTCGGCGCTGGGGCTGGTGGCGCTGAAGCTTGAGCTCATCTCCCTGCCGCTGATGGTCCTCTGGTGCGCGGCGGCGATGTTCCTCTGCGGCTGGCTGGCGCTGGGCAAGAAACCCTATCAGGCACTGCTGATCGGCATTACCCTGTCGGTGGTGGTCGGGGCGCCGCCCGGCGATATGCATACCGCGCTGTGGCGAAGCGGCGACGTGATCTTCGGCTCGCTGCTGGCGATGCTGTTTACCGGTATCTGGCCGCAGCGGGCGTTCATCCACTGGCGCATCCAGATGGCCAGCTATGTCACCAACTTTAACCGCCTCTACCAGGCCGGCTTCTCGCCAAATCTGGTGGATCGGCCGCGGCTGGAAAAGCATCTCCAACAGGCGCTGAACGACGTCGTCAAAATGCGCGGGCTGATCACCCCCGCCAGCAAAGAGACGCACATCCAGAAGGCGATCTTCGAGGCTATCCAGACCGTCAGCCGCAACCTCGTCTGCATGCTGGAGCTGCAGATCAACGCCTGGTGGGCCACCCGTCCGGGTCATTTTGTGATGCTCAATGCGCACACCCTGCGGGAGACGCAGCAGATGACCCAGCAGACGCTGTTGGCCATCGCCCACGCCTTGTATGAAGGGAACCCTCAGCCTGTGCGCGCCAACAATGAAAAGCTGAATGAGATCGTCCTCGAACTGCGCCAGCTGATGAAAGAGCAGGGGGACGACAGCCTGGCGGAAACCCCAATTCATGGCTATGTTTGGCTCTCGATTGAACTGGCGCGCCAGCTGGAGCTGCTGTCGCATCTGATCTGCCGCGCGTTGCGCAAATAAGCACCAGATGCACCGGGTAACTGCATGGGTTGTTTCGATTCAGCAGCGTTTAGGGTTATGATAAACGCAAAGGAAAAAACATTGTCATCAGCGACTGCTAGCAGTTATGTTAGCCCTATAACGCAGTCGCTTTACGAATCCGAATCTCAATTATTAGGGGTGTAAAAATGGAAACAACTAAGCCTTCTTTCCAGGACGTACTGGAGTTTGTTCGTCTGTACCGTCGTAAGAACAAACTGCAGCGTGAAATTCAGGACGTTGAGAAAAAGATCCGTGATAACCAGAAGCGTGTTCTGCTGCTGGACAACCTCAGCGACTACATCAAACCGGGCATGAGCGTGGAAGCTATCCAGGGCATCATCGCCAGCATGAAGAGCGATTACGAAGATCGCGTTGATGATTACATCATCAAAAATGCCGAGCTGTCCAAAGAGCGCCGCGACATCTCCAAAAAACTGAAAGTGATGGGCGAAGCCAAAGTCGAAGGCTAATCCCTGCCGGTCCGGCGGCGATCGACGTCGCCGGGCTGTTCTGCTCTACCTCCCCATTCGTCTCTTTTTCTGCAAAACTTTGTCCCGGCAACTGACTCTCCTCACCGACTCTTTGCTATACTGCCCCGCGAAAACGTATTGATATCGGAAAGGTTTCTCTCATCCTGGCTGGGCATCTGACGCAGCGGCGTCAGAGCGATATCTCAACACCTCTCACCTCTCCGACGATCGATTCGCCAGAAGACAAACTCAGGTGCTGACCGGGCGCGACCGAACTCTTCCGCTGCTTTCGCCGACAGGAGTCAACCTCACGTGATTAAGTCATTCTTTGCTGCACTCTCGTTTATCAGCCGCCTGCCGGTCCCGGCGCGGTTATCTCAGGGCCTGGAGATCGAACAGTACCAGCGCAGTATCGTCACCTTTCCGCTGGTCGGTTTACTGCTCGGCGCCATCGCCGGCGCGGTGGCGCTCCTCCTGCAGCCGTGGTGCGGCGTCCCGCTGGCGGCGCTGTTCGGCGTGCTGGCGCTGGCGCTGCTCACCGGCGGATTTCACCTTGACGGGCTGGCTGATACCTGCGACGGCATCTTCTCCGCCCGCACCCGCGATCGGATGCTGGAGATCATGCGCGACAGCCGGCTGGGCACCCACGGCGGGCTGGCGCTGATCTTCGTGCTGGTGGCGAAAGTGCTGGTGGTCGGCGAGCTGCTGCTGCGCGATATCCACCCCATTGCCGCGCTGGCGGCGGCCTGCGCCGTCGGTCGCGGAATGGCGGTGCTGCTGATGTATCGTCATCGCTACGCGCGGGAAAAGGGGCTGGGCAATCTGTTTATTGGCAAAGTTAGCCTGCAGCAGACGCTGGTGACGATGGCGATGGGGGTAGCGCTGGCCACCGTCCTGCTGGGGCTGCAGGGTCTGCGCGCCGCGCTGATCACCCTGGTGCTGATCTGGGGTCTGGGATGGGCGCTGAAGCGAACCCTCGGCGGGCAGACCGGGGATACTCTCGGGGCAGCGATTGAGCTGGGTGAATTACTCTTTTTACTGGCGCTGCTGTAAGGCCTGGCGCCAACGGTGAGGAACAGAATGGAAACACTTTCTGCGTTACTGGCTGCCATTCCGCAGCCCGATGTGGCGGGCATGGCGCGCGCTCAGCAGCATATTGATGGCCTGCTAAAGCCGCCCGGTAGCCTTGGCCGTCTGGAGACGCTGGCCGTGCAGCTGGCTGGTTTGCCGGGGCTGCAGGGGCAGCTGGCGCTGGCGGAGAAAGCGATAGTGGTCATGTGCGCCGACCATGGCGTCTGGCATGAAGGCGTGACGCCTTCGCCGCAGGTGGTGACGGCCATTCATGCCGGTAATATGGTGCGGGGCAACACCGGCGTCTGCGTGCTGGCGGCGCAGGCCGGGGCCAGGGTGCAGGTGGTGGATGTCGGCATCGATGCCGACCCGCTGCCGGGCCTGATTAACCTCAAGGTGGCCCGCGGTAGCGGGAATATCGCCCGGACGGCGGCGATGAGTCGCCAGCAGGCGGAGACGGTGCTGCTGGCCAGCATGCATCTCACCCGCCAGCTCGCCGCCGACGGGGTGAAAGTTTTTGGCGTCGGCGAACTGGGAATGGCCAATACCACCCCGGCCGCAGCCGTGATCAGTGTCCTGACGGGCAGCGATCCTGACGCCGTGGTGGGCTGTGGGGCCAATCTGCCGCTGGCGCAGCGGGGCCATAAGGTGGCGGTGGTGCGCCAGGCGATAGCCCTTAACCAGCCGAACCCGGAAGAGGGGCTGGATGTCCTGGCGAAGGTGGGCGGTTACGATCTGGTGGGCATGACCGGGGTGATCCTCGGGGCGGCCTCCTGTGGCCTGCCGGTGGTGCTGGATGGCTTCCTCTCCTATGCCTCTGCCCTGGCGGCGTGTCGCATGGCCCCGACGGCGCATCCTTATCTTGTCCCTTCGCACTTGTCGGCGGAGAAAGGGGCGCAGATCGCCCTGGACGCGCTGGGTCTGCGGCCCTATCTCGATATGGACATGCGCCTGGGAGAGGGCAGCGGCGCCGCGCTGGCCATGCACCTGCTGGATGCCGCCAGCGTGATGTACAACCAGATGGGAACGCTGGCGCAGAGCAACATTGTGCTGCCCGATACCGCGCCGTCGTCCTGATGAAAAAGCGCATCGTCTCCACGATGGGGGGACGATGCGCTGCGTTTACAGCGCCTGCTGCCAGACCGCCTGGGGCAGGAGGTAAACCTGCGCCGGGGCGCGCATGCCGTCGGTGACAATATGGCGGATGCCGCTGGCCATCACCGCCAGGGTGACGTCAAAAGCGTTCAGGCTATCGCCGAAGCCCGCGGTCAGGTTGAGCATCGAACCATTGGCCAGCAGATAGATGGTTTTGTCGGCCATGCGGTAGGCGTTGATATACGGCATCACCTCTTCCTGAGGGTACTGGCGCAGGTACTCGCCGTCGATCTCTTCCGCCACGTGGCCGACGTTAAGGATAAAGACTCCCGCTTTCGCGCGCTCCAGCGCCTGGCGATTAACCACGTTTTTCCCGCCTGTCGCCGTGGCCACCACGTCCGCCGAGGCGATAGCCTCCTGCAGATCCACCACGTGCCAGCCGTCGTAGGCCGCCTGCAGACGACGGGCAGGATCGATCTCCGCCACCATCACCTGACCGCCAAAGGCTTTTGCCGCCGCCGCGACGCCCTGGCCGACCAGGCCGTAGCCGATCACCAGCACTTTTTTCTCATGCAGGGTGAGATGAGTGGTCTGGAAGAAGGTGTGCCAGGCGGTGAGACCGACCATATGGCGGTTGTGCAGCCCCTCTTTGACCGGCAGATCGTCCCAGTTAAAGATCGGATAGCCTGGCTGAATATCGCCCAGCCGATTGACGCCCGAGCCAGTGGCTTCCAGACCCGCCACGATGTTACCAAACTCGCCGCGCTGGTGGAGCAGGGTGGTGATATCGGCGCCCATCTCGCACAGGTGAGTGGGCTGCCAGGCAATCGCTTTTTCCCATGACTGTTGCCAGTCGGCGTCGCTCATATTGCGCCACGCGCAGGCATCGGCGCCGCGCTCCACCAGCCAGGCCACCACGTCGTCCTGCACGGTGGTGGGGTTACAGGTGGTTAAAAAGACCTGAGCGCCCTTGTCGAGGATCCCCTGCACCAGCGGGATCATTTTCATGTCGAGGTGCATACAGCAGGCCAGGCGCACGCCGCTGAGGTCGGGCAGGGCGGCGACCTGACGCAGGGTACGCGGCATATTCTGACTGGCCCATGCCACTTCTTTCACTAAAGAGATTTTATTATTCACTGGGTTATGACCTTCAGTTCGCAAAAGGGGTATCCCCCTGACAGAAAAGGGATTCTATCAGCCCACGCGAGAATTCACAGCCCTGTGCCCTCTGGACGATATTGCCCACGCTATCCCCCTGTGAAATACATGGTTGTTAATGTAAGGTTAAAAAAAGAAAATAAAATATAAGTAATTCCTATGACCTAAGCGATAAAGCGATGTTGAGTGTCATTTCTGCGGGGCTGTTTTCACGGCTGCGGATTTTCCTTGGGCGCCTGAAGCCGCACGCGCTACCGGTGGCCCGCCGGCATATCGTGCTGGGATCCATTGGCGCCGGCACCGGGCTGGCGGTGACCAGCATGTTCAGCCACTGGCTGCTCGGCGAAGTCAATTTGTGGTTTATTGCCCCCATGGGCGCGTCGGCGGTGCTGTTATTTGGCGTGCCGAGCAGCCCGCTGGCGCAGCCGTGGTCGATTGTCGGCGGTAATGTGCTGTCGGCGCTGATCGGCGTCACGGTGGGCATGCTGGTTCCCGACCCGGCGCTGGCCTGCGGGCTGGCGGCCGCGCTGGCGATCGCCGGGATGTATTTTCTGCGCTGTCTGCATCCCCCCGGCGGTGCGGTGGCCCTGACGGCGATCCTCGGCGGCGCCGGGGTGCACAGCGAAGGCTATCACTTTGTGCTGACGCCTGTGCTGCTCAACTCGCTGATGCTGGCGCTGCTGGCCATCGTGTTTAATAACCTGGTTGGCCGCCGCTATCCGCATTCGCTGGCGGCGGAGGAGGTCAAGCCCCGGGCGGTGCCACTGGGCATCTCGGTCACCCGGGAGGATATTCACGCCGCGCTGCTGGAAGGCCAGTTCCTCGACATTGATGAAGACGATGTCCAGGAACTGCTGGAGAATATCGAGCAGCAGGCGCGCCAGCGTATCGCGATGGCTGCCCGCCGCTAAGGGCGCGCTTCGGGCTGCGGGTTACAGATCGCCGGTAAGATACTGCGCGACCCCGCGGCCAAAGCTCCAGTCACCTTTCTGATTACTGATAATCGACACCATCACATCATCGCCGCTCAGGCCGCAGTGCTCCGCCAGCTCCTCCTGCAACAGGGCGAAGAAGCGTTGCTTCTGCGCCTCGCTGCGCGGGCTGGTATAGACCCGCACCACCACCAGATCCCGCGTGCGGGTCAGTCCGAGGCCGGTATCGTCAATCACCATATGGTGGGCTTTGTTTTCGTGAACAATCTGGTAGCGGTCGCGTTCCGGTACCTCGAAGGCACGCAGCACGGCGCGATGGGCGGCATCCAGCAGGGTTCTGATCTCCTGTTCCGTACGGCCTTCAATCAGGTCAAATGTCAGTAATGGCATGCAGGTGTTCCTTATCGTTAGGGAATAATGACGGGCTGAACAGGATGCTAGCCGATGCCGTCGCGGGCAAAAACCGCTATAGTTGAATACATTGTTTTTACTGGTGAACAATCACATGAGCGAGAGTCGTCCGGAGAGTTACTGGGCCCATCTGTACTGGCTGACGGTGCTGGAAGAGCAAAAAAGCTATACCCGGGCCGCGGAAAAGCTGGGGATCAGCAAGTCGGCTATCAGCCAGAAAATCAGCGAGCTGGAGCGGGTGACTGGCAAAACCCTGGTCCATCGCACTACCCGCAGCGTGAGCCTCAGCGAAGACGGACTGCGGCTGGTGGCGGAACTCAACGAGCCGTTTGGTCAGTTGCGGGATATTTTCACCGGCGCCTGCGATGAGGGCGGGCCGCTGCGGGGAACGCTGCGCCTGACCGCGCCGGTGGCCTTTTCCCGCCAGCAGCTGGTCCCGGCGATCGCGCCGTTTTTGCATCAGCATCCCCAGCTGCATTTGCAGCTGGAGGTGACCGACCGGCTGGTCTCTCTGGCCAGCGAAGGGTTCGATCTTGCCATCCGCCACTGTCGGCGCGAGGCGCTCCCGGACACCCACGTCGCCTGGCCGCTGTGTCACACCGCGACGCTGATCGTCGCGTCCGCCGACTATATTCGCCGCCATGGCCGCCCGGAGACCCCCGACGATCTGCGCCACCACCAGTGCCTGACCTATCCCCGTGGGCCACAGCGCCCGCAGTGGACGTTCGCCTCCCGCCAGACGCCCGATGAACGGGTGACCATCAATGTGCAGGGGCCCTTCGCCACGAATAACAGCGAGTCGCTACGCGATGCCGTGCTGGCGGGGCTTGGGGTGGCGCTGCTGCCGGATTTCAGCGCCCAGGAGGCCATCGGTCGCGGGCTGGTGCAGGAGCTGCTCCCGGCGTGGCAGCCGGTGGAGGTGTTTGCCGATAAGCTGTACGTCATCCGGCCCTATACCCCGCGCGTGTCGCGCGCGGTGGAAACCTTCAGCCGCTACCTGAAAGCGACCTTCAGCGAGCCGCGTCCAGCTCCCGCGCCAGCGCCTCGCTAAAGCGGGGAAGCAGATGGCGCTCGCCGGGAAGCCGCTGCGCGAGGGTGACGGTTTTGTCGGCGCAATAGACCCGCTCGCTGCCGAGCTGCGCTTCAAAGGCGTTCGCCGCCTGATGCGCCGCGGTAAGATCGGCGTCAATAAGGATCACCGCATGAGCCAGCACCACGTGGCCGCGGCCTGCCGTCAGCGGCCGCCAGTACTGGGCGGTACCGACAATCTTGCGCGCCGCCTCGCCCTCCCCGCAGGCGAGGTTATACCGGCCATCGCAAAAGGAACCGTTTACCGCCCGGGCGTGGCTGGCAACGCCGAAGCGCGCGAGGGTACGCTGCAGCACCGCGCACAGCGAGTGATAGATGGGTTCGGCGGCCTCGCCGAGCGACTGTTGCACCGGCCAGGCGAGGCTAAGGTTGATAATTCCCGGCCCCTGAGGCACCAGCCCGCCCCCGGAGCGGCGGAGCCATACCGGCCAGCCGCGCGCGGCAAAATGCGCGCTGACCGCCGGCAGATCCGCAAACTGACGATAGCTCCCCGGCACCACAAATCCCTGCGGCGCCTGCCAGAGCTGGGCGACGGCTTCCCCGGCGCAGGCTTTGGCAAACAGCGGCTGTTCCGCCTGGGTGGGGTCCTCGCAAAACTGCAGCGCCAGCGAGGAGGGGGTAAAACGGCGAGGCCAGCAGTCGGCCAGCGATAACAGAGACATGCATTCTCCTTACCGGAGGGCGCGGGTCACGCCCCCCGCAGGTGGGTCAGTGGACGGTCTGTTTTTTCATCAGCAGGGCGGTGAGCGCCGACAGCAGGCATCCCGCGGTCAGATAGAGGGCCACGCTGTGCCATGAACCGCCGGAGAAGGTGACCAGCGCCGCGGCGATAAACGGCGTAAAACCGCCGCCGACCACGCTCGCCACCTGGTAGCCGACGCCGGCGCCGCTATAGCGATAGCTGGCGCCGAACAGCTCGGTAAACATCGGCTGCTGGACGCAGACCACCATATCATGGGCGATATTGGCCAGCATCAGGGCGAAGAACAGGATCCAGAAAACAGACTGACTCTCCAGCGCCATAAAGAACGGAAAACCGCTCAGCGTGCCGATCAGCGCGCCGGTGATATAGATCCGTCGGCGACCAAAGCGGTCTGCCAGCCAGGCGAAGCAGGGGATAGTCAGGCAACTGAGTCCGCCCACCAGCAGGCCGATGTTGAGAAACAGCTCGCGCGGCAGGCCGAGGTTTTGCGTGGAATAGTTGAGGGCGAAGGCGGTGACGATATACATCGTCAGCAGTTCGCACAGCCGCAGGGCGATAATCAGTAAAAACGCTCCCGGATGGCGAAGCAGGGCTTCCACCACCGGTAGTCGCTTTTTCTCCGGCTGAAGGTTGGCCAGGCTCTGCTGCGCTTCAAATTCCTGCGATTCCGCCATGCCATTACGGATCCACAGCGCAATAAGGACCAGCACCACGCTGAACAGGAACGGTAAGCGCCAGCCCCAGCTGAGGAACTGCTCGTCGGTGGTCAGGCTGCTGATCAGCGATACCAGCCCGGTGGAGAGCAGCAGGCCGACGCCGTAGCCTACCTGCACCCCGCTGCTGTAAAAGGCTTTTTTCCCCTGCGGGGCGTTCTCCACCGAGAGCAGCGCCGCGCCGCCCCATTCCCCGCCGACGGCAAACCCCTGAACGGCCCGCAGGAACACCAGCAGCGCCGGCGCCCACCAGCCGATCTGGCTGAACGAGGGGAGCAGGCCGATGCAGGCGGTGGCGATACCCATCATCCAGACGGTCATCATCAGCATCCGTTTGCGCCCGAGGCGGTCGCCGAAGTGGCCAAAGATAATCCCGCCGAGCGGGCGAAAAAGAAACCCGACGCCGAAGGTGGCAAAGGCGGCAAGCGTCCCCATCGCCGGGCCGATCTGCGGGAAAAACTCGCGGTTAAACACCAGCGCGGCGGTAATGCCATAGAGAAGAAAATCGTACCAGTCGACCACCGCGCCGGCAAAACTGCCCCATGCCGCCCGCCGGGCGCGAAGCAGTGAATCTGGCGCCTCGGCGGGCTGCACGCTTATTGTTGAATCCATACCCTGTCCTGTCTGTCACATAATTTGTCGTTATTGGAATGAGACGCTTTTACTGTTGCGTCAGCGTTGAGACTACCGCGCAGCGGCCGTGGAGGAAAGTAGTTTGCCTGCTAAGCGGGGAGATGGCGCAAAAAAGAAGCGACGGGAAAGGCGGGCTAAATCACACCCTGTACTAAACAATCTGGCAATTTGCCAGCCAGCTTATACTTTTAATTAAATCAACGGATAACAAAGAGGGACACCTTTTAAGAATTGACGTAAATGGTTTACACTTAACATGTCTCCTTCTCTGGAATGGTGAGTTAAATGCGTCTACTTCTTGCAGTGTTATTTTGTTCTGTCATGTTGCCTTCCGCTTACGCTGAAAAACTGCCTGCGCCGACAGGAAAACCTGTACTGACCATTTCCGGAAAAATCGGGAATACGAACGTCGGTGACAAAGCCGTTTTTGACCTCGCGGCGCTGGAAAAACTGGGGATGAAAACGGTGGAAACCACCACCCCCTGGTACACCGGTAAGGTTCGTTTCGATGGCATTCCCCTTAATAAACTCATGGATTTAGTCGGCGCTAAGGGCAAATCCGCGCGCGTGCTGGCGCTTAACGACTACACCACCATTATCCCGATTGATGATTTTTATAAATTCCCGGTCATTATGGCCTTAAAAATGAACGGCGAATATATGCGCGTTCGTGATAAAGGTCCATTATTTATCGTCTACCCTTACGACAGCAGCACTGAATTACAAAACCAGATCTATTATTCCCGATCGGCCTGGCAAGTTTCTAAGATTATTATAGAGTAAGGGTTGGATCTTGAATCGAATACTCACGGCTATTATTTTGTCGTTATTTATTGTTACCGGATATATTACCTATCTGGTGCATGAGCGACAAAGTGAGTTGCAAAAATTTACCCGCTATACAGACTCGTGGTCAATGTCGCAGATGGTGTCGGAATATATGCGACTGGAGTCTCGTCTGGCGGGAATGGCGATCGGGGCCGAAGGGGCGGACCACGATGAGGTGCGCCTGCGCCTGGAGATCATGATGAGCCAGATCGAACTCCTGCAGCAGGGCGATCTGGGTAAATTTATTAATAAAAGCGAACAGCGGAAGGCGGTGGTCGCGACGCTGATTCGTAATCTTCATCTGCTTGATAAACAAGTTGATACCATGACGCCGGAGCAGGTCAAACAGATCCTGCCGGTGTTGAGTGAACTGGATGGCCCCCTGACCTCAATGGCCGCCGCCACCCTGACGCAAGATATTAATATCGTTAATATCACGCATGATAAAATCCAGCATCTTTATTATATCTACTCGGTGATCTCCATTCTGCTGATCGCCATGTGTATTACCCTCGGCCTGTTGATGCTCCGGCAGAATAATAACCTGCGTCGCGCCCATGTGCGCATGAAGACGCTGGCCAACGATCTGCAGGCCTCGAAAGAGAAGTTGCAGGTACAGAACCGCCGACTGCAGTACGATGCCTACCATGATTCGCTGACCGGTATGCCGAATCGTCTCTCTTTCTGGCAGCGGTTGCAGGAGATTGTCAACCAGGTGCGCCCCTATCAGGGGTGCGCGGTGGTGATGCTGTTCGACCTCGACAGCTTTAAGGATGTGAACGATACCCTCGGCCATGATGCTGGCGATAAGCTGCTGCAGGATCTGGCCAGTCGTCTCTCTTTTTTCCGCAAAACCTCCGAGACGCTGTATCGCCTCGGCGGCGATGAGTTCGCGATGCTCTCTTACGATCTGACTGAAGAGATGGCCCTCGAGCGCGCCAATGTTATCCGGGAGAAGATCAGCCAGCCCTATCAGATCTACGATGCGCAGATTAATATCGACGCCTGCATCGGGATCGTTATCTCTGACGGCGAAAGCCGGACCGATTATCTGTACAAGTGTGCTGACCTTGCGCTGTACGAGGCGAAAAAAGAGGGCAGCGGTCATGTGCAAATTTTCCGGCCGGGCATGCTGCAGCGCCTGCAGGAGAATAAATCGTTCGAAGATGACCTGCTGCAGGCGCTGGCCCATGACGAATTTAAAGTCTACTACCAGCCGATCGCCGATACCGTCACGCGTGAAATCTACGGCTATGAAGCGCTGGTTCGCTGGTTCCATCCCGTGCGCGGCGCTGTGCCGCCGACGGTGTTTATTCCCGTCGCGGAGAAAATCGGCCTGATCAATACCCTCGGCGAGTGGGTGCTGAAAACCGCCTGCGCCGAAGCGGCCAGTTGGGCGACGCCGCTAAAAGTCTCGGTCAACGTTTCGCCGATTCAACTGATGAACACGTCGTTGACCGATACCATTATCGGCGTGCTGCAGCAGACCGGCCTCGATCCGCGACGTCTGGATCTGGAGATCACCGAGTCGGATGTGTTCAATGAGAATACCCGTTCGCTGGAAATTCTCAGCCAGCTGCGCGAGCAGGGCATTCAGATTTCCATTGATGACTTTGGTACCGGCTATTCTTCTCTGTCGCGTTTAAGCTACTTCCCGTTCGATAAAATCAAAATTGACCGCTCGTTTGTTATCAATATTCCGGAGCAAAAAGACGATTTGGATATCGTTCGCCTGATTATCAGTATGGGAAAGAGTCTGCATATGCGTATTGTGGCGGAAGGCGTGGAAACCGAAGAGCAGTTGACCTCGCTGCAGGCGCTGGGGTGCGACCTGGTCCAGGGGTATTTAATCGGCAAGCCGAGTCCGCTGCGCTAACAAATTTTTAATGCGTTTACTTTTATTCTCCGGGCGATTTCAGGATCCTGAAATCGCCTTTTTTATTTTACCGCGTCGCTAATCCCTGAGAGGTATAAAAAGGAGTAGACGGTAAAAGCAGCAACAAAATAATATCCTTAGCGTTTAAAAGGGGTATATGATATGCATCATATAGGCTATTTCTGAACGTCGCATTTGAGACGGTAAAGTGAGGCACCATCATGCAGCGAATCATTATTCCCACCCATTACGTTCATACCCGCAGCACGCCGCTGTGGACCAAAGAGACCGCCCCGGCCTCTATCTGGCGTCGCCATCTGGATGCCGGCACCCGGCAGGGCGTCTATCCTCGTCTCTCGGTGATGCAGGGGGCGATCCGCTATCTCGGCTATGCTGATGAAACCAGCCCCGAGCCTGTTGAAACGCTGACCATTGAAGCCGGGCAGTTTGGCGTTTTTCCGCCGGAGAAATGGCACTGTATTGAGGCGCTCAGCGAGGACACGGTTTTTAATGTCGACTTTTACGTCGATCCGAAAATTCTCATCGAGGGATAACAAGAGATGAACAGCGAAAATAAAGGCTATGCCTTGGCAGTTGAGAATGGCCAGCGTCAGGAAAAACGCGAAAAAATATATCTCAAACCGATGGCGCTTTATATTCCGCAGCACGCGGTGGAGGCGGTAAATAGTCTGCTGGATGACCTGCCAGCTGGCAATGAAGAAGAGGAGTGGGTGTTAACCGTCACCAATAATAATAACGGCGTCTCGGTTGATAAAACCTTTTCCTCGCTGGCGGCGCTGCGCGACCCGCTCACCGCCGCTGATACGGTGAAGGATCTGATCAATATCGTTCGCGGCTACGAGTCCGATGAAGAGACCAACGTTTGCGGCTGGTAAGCCCGCTACTCTTCCGCCGGATGGCGACCGTCACCTAATACCATCTGGCCGACCAGCCACTCCCGCAGAGCGATAATATCCGCGCGCTGCGCCGCAGCCTCGGTGGTGACCAGGTAGTAGCAGGCGCCCGGTAATGCACAGCTAAACGGCGCGGACAACACCCCGCGCTGCAGCAGATCCCGCGCCAGCAGTTCGCTGGCGATCACCACCCCCTGGCCGGCCACCGCCGCCTGCAGGGCATGGGTCTCATCGCTAAAGGTTAACCCCGCATCAATATTCAGCGTCGACGGCCCATAGCGGCGGCGCCAGTTCTCCCAGTTTGGCGAGTCGGCCGGCACGCGGCGGTTGGCGACGTGAAACAGCGTCACCCGCTGCAGATCTTCAGGCCGGGCGAGGCCCAGGGACGGGCTGGCGACCACGATAAAACGATCCTCATACAGCAGCGTACAGCACAGGTCTGGTTCCGGCGTTTCACGATAGCGAATCGCGGCGTCCACGGTACCCAGTTGCAGATCCACCCGTTCGACGCTGGTGTGCAGACGCAGGTCGATAGCCGGAAAGCGAGCGGTAAAGTCCGCCAGCCGTGGCACCAGCCAGTGGGTGAGAAAATTGGAGGTGGTGGTGACGGTTAAGGATGGTGGCTGGCGAGCATGAGCGATCTGGACGACGGCCTGTTCCAGGGCGCTAAAAGCGCGCTGCGTGGCGGCGTAGAGGATCTCGCCATCGGCAGTCAGACTGACCCCCTGTGCGCTGCGTTCGCAAACCCGGCACTCCAGCACCGACTCCAGCAGTTTAATCTGATGGCTGACTGCCGTCGCGCTGACGCCGAGCGCCCCGGCGGCCTGTTTAAAACTGCGGTGGCGGGCGACGGCATGAAAGGCGCGCAGCGCCCCCAGCGGCGGTAGACGGGGTGTTCTCATGGCTGAGTTTTTCTCATCTATGGCTGAAAACTATGCGTTTGTGTAAGGCAATATAGTGGCGCTAGGCTACGGGCATGTAAAGACAGTGGCATGAATTAAATTCATGCTGCTTCGCCTGTCAGGAGTCAATTATGCACGTTGTAAGCCGCTACACCGCCGCGGACGCGGCGGGGATTATCGAGCCGCGTGGCCGCGCCATCGCCCTGAGCGTGGCTTTTGCCGCCGGAGCCTTGCTGTTAAACATGGTTCCCGTTATCGGCGTGACCGGCACGCTGAGTCTGCTGACGGCACTGAGCGCCGCCTGCGGCGCCGGGTGGGGATCCACACGCGGGCATTCCTGGCTTTATCGCTCGCCCCTGGCGGCGACGCGCTGGGCCTTTCTGCTGTCGGCGGCCGGCTGGCTGCTGGCGCTGGTGGCCTGGTATGGCGGGCAGGACTGGCCCGCCATGCTGCCGGGCGTGGCGTGTGGCGGGGCGGGGGCGGCTGTCGCCTGGCGGATTGCGGCGGGACGGTCGATGCAGTGTGGGCCCAGACTCGGTGGCGCAACGCTGCTGAGCGTGGTCGTTGTCATCGCGGCGACGCTATTGGCCCAACACACTGCCGGGGCCGGGCGCAGCGGCGTGTGCTTCGCCTTCGCCGTGCTGCTGGACCTGTCGCTGCTCGGCGCGCTGATCGTGCGCATCAGGCAGCTGGAGAGTGCGGCGTAAGTGAGTCCGGGAGGCAAATGAAACGAGACGGGGTAAGTCACCCGGCGTGGTGACAAATTTCTTCTACACTGTTACAGGCATCACATTCCTGTGCGGTCGGCACTCCTGCCGGCCGCCGTCGGCGTTCAGCCCAGGCACGGGCCTGCAGGCTGGTTATCCTGAAAGAGGAGTCTGTAACATGGCATTTGTCACCACCCAAGACGGCGTCAACATTTACTTCAAAGACTGGGGTCCAAAGGAAGCTCAGCCGATTGTCTTTCATCACGGCTGGCCCCTGAGCGCCGACGACTGGGATAACCAGATGTTGTTTTTCCTTGCCGAAGGTTTTCGGGTCATCGCTATCGACCGTCGGGGTCATGGCCGCTCCGATCAGGTTAGCGAGGGGCACGATATGGACCATTACGCGGCGGACGTTTCGGCGGTGGTGGAACATCTGGATCTGCACAATGCGGTCCACGTCGGGCACTCCACTGGCGGCGGCCAGGTTGCCCGCTACGTCGCCCGCTACGGCCAGCCGCAGGGGCGGGTGGCGAAAGCGGTGTTAATTAGCGCCGTCCCGCCGCTGATGGTGAAAACCGAGCAGAATCCGGGCGGTACGCCAATCGAGGTGTTTGATGGTTTCCGCAAAGCGCTGGCGGCGAACCGCGCCCAGTTCTATCTCGACGTCGCCTCTGGCCCGTTCTATGGCTTCAATCGTGACGGGGCAGAAGTGTCGCAGGGGACGATCCAGAACTGGTGGCGACAGGGAATGATCGGCAGCGCCAAGGCCCATTATGAAGGTATCAAGGCGTTTTCAGAGACTGACCAGACGGAAGACCTTAAGTCGATCACCTTGCCGGTGCTGGTGATGCAGGGGGATGACGACCAGGTGGTTCCCTATAAAAATGCGGCCATTCTGCAGGACAAACTGCTGCCGAACAGCCAGCTAATCATTTATCCTGGCTTCCCGCACGGGATGCACACCTCCCACGCCGATACCATCAACGCCGATCTGCTGGCGTTTATCCGCGCCTGATCTTCCCCCTTTGCCGGGCAGAGTGCCGTTAATGGCATTCCGCCAGCGCCCTGGTCGCCAGTCGCCGGGGCGCGCTGGTTGACGAGCAGGGGAAATCTGCTTAACTCATGGGATACCTGACGACTATTTTCCCCCTGGCAGGATAAAACGCCGGGTTTCTCTGTGGAAACCCGGCAGAATTCTGCGCAAGAGACAAGAGAGAGACAATGAAATTAGCCGGACTTCATCCCGACGAGCAGCGTCGCCTGCAATCGCTACGCTCTTCCGGGCTGTTGAATAGCGGAAAAGAAGAACGCTTCGATCGCCTGACCAGGCTTGCCCGTTCGCTGTATAACCTGCCGGTGGCGTCCATCAGTCTGGTGGGGGAAGATCTCCTGCATATCAAGTCCTGTGCCGGCCTCGATGTGGACACGGTGCCGAGAGATATTTCATTTTGCGCCCATACCATCCTGCAAACCGACCCGCTTATCGTCAACGACATGCAGCAGGACGAGCGCTTTCACGATAACCCGCTGGTCATTGCGGCGCCGTTTATCCGTTTTTACGCCGGGTATCCGGTGCAACTGCCGGATGGCGCGACCGTCGGGTCTTTTTGTCTGATGGACCATCAGCCGCGTTCGTTTTCCGCCCATGAAATGCAGATCTTAAGCGATCTGGCGGCGATCGTGGAGGATGAGTTCAAGGTGCTGGATGCGGCAACCTCGGATGAGCTGACGGGACTGTTTAATCGCCGGGGGTTCCTCACCCTGGCGGAGTATGCCCTGCTGACGGCCCAGCGCCGCCAGGAGCCGGTAAGCCTCGCCTTTGTCGACCTCGACCGCTTCAAGCACATCAATGATACCTGGGGGCATGAAGAGGGTGACCGCGCGCTGATCGCCATCGCCGATTTGATGAAAGCGGCCTTCCGTGAGTCCGATATCCTCGCCAGGCAGGGTGGGGACGAATTTATCATTCTGTTCGCCAATACCAGCCGCCACGATGCCGCGACAGCGATGGAGACGCTCAGTCACAACGTGGCCCGTTTCAACCAGCAGGCGGCTCACCCCTGGCAGCTGGCGTTCTCCTGGGGCTGCGTCGAGTACGATCCCGCCAGCCATCCCAGTCTCAACGCGCTGGTGGCCACCGCTGACCGGCTGATGTACCAGGCGAAGCAGAAGCAGGGTCGCGAGCGTCGCTAACCTGGCGTGGAGGCGTTCTGCAGGTACCGCTGCGCCAGCTGCCGCTTCTGCGCATAGCTGCTGAGCAGCGCCTGCTGTGATTTGCCTTCGTTATCGTAAAACAGACCGCCTTCGTCGGCGATAAAGCGATAATGCTGTTCCAGCTGGCCTATCACCCAGTCGATACGTTGCAGAGTGAGTAAGGTACACGACTGGCCATGCAGATCGTCTTCGATATCCAGCACGTGGGAGCGGAAAGCCTCCACGGCAAATAACCGGCGCAGCGCGGCTGGGTCCGCCAGCGCCGACGCCCAGCGCGCCGTTATCTGCTGAAAATGGGCCTGCACCTGCGGGGCGGCCTGTCGGGCGCGGAGCCAGGCGAGCTTGCGCCGGTAGCTTTCGAGCGCCAGCCGCTTCAGATCGCGATAGTGCGCCAGCTGCTGCTCCGCGCCGGGAACCTGGGTCATCAGCCAGCTAAAAAAGAAGCGGGTCTCAAAGCGCTCGACAAAGTGGAACAGCGGATCGGCCAGACCGTTGCTGTTGAATTCCCTGAGCGGATCGAAGGGATACATGTAGCCAAAATCGAACAGCCACAGCTGCTCCTGATGGTCCACCAGCAGATTTCCACGACAGAGATCCCACTCCATCAGCCCCTGTTCCTCACAGGCTTCCAGGGTCGTAAATAGCTGGGCGATCAGCGGCGGGGTCAGCTGGTGAATCAGCTCGCCATCGATCCACGGCGAGAGCAGGATGCCGAGGCGATAATCGGCATACAGCGTCGGAACGATGTGGGTGAAGCGCGGGGCGGTGACTGGGTTATCCTTCAGCCGCTGCAACGCCTGCCGGCGCTGCACTTCATTTAAAAACGACAGCTGGCCGTTGAGGTTGGCGACGCCGGCGATGGCGCGTCGTTTTTTTAAATTGTACTCCTTGCCGGCGATGCGCAACCGGTAAACCTCCCCGGTCAGGCCTGAGCCGTATACCTGCACTACATAGGGTGAATCGGGGCCCAGCGCGGCGAGGGTTTCGGGTGGCAGCGGGCAGTGGCTGACGTTGCCGACGATAAGGGGTTCTCCGCTGCGATCGAACGCCTGCTGTTGCTGTTGTCTGAGGTTCATGGTGCCTCCGGGTATAACGTTAGACAGCGTGGATAATCCACGCTATCTCACCCGCAAGCGGTAGTGAATTCATCCTACTGGCGGGGGCTTTTTCAGGCTGAGCTGGGGGGCGTTCACGGAGGATACTCGGGGCGTAGGGAGGCGGCAGGGAAAGGCAAGCACCTGAGCAAATCTGGCCTTCGCGCTATCGCTGATGTTCCTCCAGCGCAACCCGGATACGGAAGCAGCGCCGCATTTTATTTATCTGATTCGCCATAATCTTTTGAACCCCAGAATCAGTTTTCTATTATCGCCTTCTTACAACGAAATCAGTTCTCGCCTGCACACAATGCTTCCTGACCTGCAAGAAGTGCCCGATGTATCAGGATGGTCGCCGTTTTACAGGTCATCACACCGCTGAAAACTGGGATCTGTCCTTCGATGGATTGCGGTTTATTACGCTAAGGAAATCACCATGAATCTGATGAGTAATAGTGCACAATCCACCCTGGATGTTATATTAAAATATAATATTCGGAGGTCCTTTATGTACAAAACTCGCCTGAAAAAGGTTGGCGGATCCATCATGCTGGCGGTTCCTCCCGCCGTGCTGAAAGCGCTGGAGCTGTCGACAGACAGCGAAGTGGGTATGACTATAGATAATGGCTGCCTGATTATTGAACCGCAGAAACGGCCCCATTATTCGCTTGAGGAACTGTTGGCGCAGTGCGATCCGCACGCCGAAATGAGCGAAGAGGATCGGGAATGGATTGATGCGCCTGCGGTGGGCAAGGAGATTCTGTAAATGGACAGAGGGGAAATCTGGCTTGTTTCACTGGATCCGATTGCTGGCCACGAGCAAAGTGGAAAACGTCCGGTCCTCATTGTATCGAAGGCATCGTTTAACAAGCTGACCCGGCTACCGGTCGTGGTTCCCGTCACCAGCGGTGGAAACTTTGCACGTACAGCAGGCTTCACGGTTTCACTGGAAGAGGCGGGGACCAAAACAACAGGCGTTATTCGCTGCGACCAGCCCAGAACTATCGATATGGCGGCCCGGAACGGCAAGCGTCTGGAACGCATACCTGACGCCGTTGTCAATGAAGTGCTTGCCAGGCTGGATGCGATTCTCAGTTAACGTCAGCGACGCAAAAAAGCAAAAAGCCTGCTCGAAAGCAGGCTTTTTAAATGTGGCTCCTCTGACTGGACTCGAACTTCATCTATATCTCCTGTTATTAGTGGTTTTGTTGAAGTGATATGATTTTTTACCATCATATTTACCAACATTTTTAATCTCGTATCGATATAATGTCAATTATATTCAATTGGTTATGACAACACACTTTGCTGAACTTCACTGAACTATCTTGAAATTTGGACTGGTTGTTCCGCTGCTTTCCCTGCTCTATTGAATAGATTACTGCCACCAAATCCGATATGTTTACTCATAACATATCAAAGAGATAAGTAAAGCCAGAAGGATATCTCATGACTAAAGCAGAGATCGCGAGCGCTGTTAATGAATGGTTCAACATTGAAAACTACAGCGTCCTGCAAAAATTGACAGTGGAACAGCTTTTCCAAGAGATAGAGAACAGGATTGTCGCCTATCGTATGGAACAAAACCGGGCTGAGCTGTCTCCTGAAAATCTTCGCAGGCATCAGAAATATTACGAAGAGCTGATTGAAGGCAAGGTCGTGTTTGGTGATGTTTTCGGGGGGCCAGAAAAAAGACTGTCTTCCAGCTATGCCATCAAGCCTGTCACACACCAAGGGCTGTGGGAGGTGGCGGGTTATGTTGCTGCTTTCGATAAATACGTAAACCCGGAAGGAAAACCCCTACCACATATGGAAGTCTCGCACTATCTGAAGGAAGCCGGGGTAAACAACGAAGGGCTGATGCTGGTTCAAATTAATCTGGCAGAAACGTCATCCGAAGAAATCATCAATCACCTGAAAGTCATGGTTCCTGAGTGGAAACAGCAGCTTCAGGCTCCTGAGCCTCCAGCCAGAGATTTTCGCTTTGGGGTCAGCAACCTTAAAAAAATACTCGATTACAACATTATCCCAATCATGGACCTGCTGTTCTGGGCGCAGGATGAAGAGGTCAGGATTGGTATGCCACAACTGACCAGCTTTATCTACCCAGACGAGTTTAAAGATGGCATTCGTGACGTTGAGAAAATGAAGTCTACAGACCATCCACTGGCAGTCAAGTATCTGACAAAGCTTGCTCACTATCAGTCTTTTGTCGATTTTACATACAGATACGACGACAGAAGACATTGGAAGGTTCAGGATCTCATCACTGACGAACTCGGCGAGGACTAACATTCCCGGAGGCGGTGTGTTGCGCAATGCAGATATCGCCTACATTCACTGAACCTGAACATACCCTATTTTATTCCCTTTCAAAAATTTGCGTAAAAAACTACTTCCTGAACATCCCTCTTAAATCACAAGAAAAACCCCTACAATTATCTCATCGAAACAATACAGGAGATAAATATGGTTCAAATCGTAGAAAATAAACAACACCGCCTTATTCGTTTACCAGAAGTAAAAAGAAGAACAGGTTTTGGAAAGACATGGATTTATACGCTTATTAAAGCTGGTCGCTTTCCATCGCAGGTTAAAACGGGTTTAAGGTCTATTGCCTTTATTGAAAGTGAGATTGATGCATGGATTGAGAAAATCATTTCTGATTCACGCCCTGTATCTGAATAACAAATATTCTAATAACAACAAGAGGAAATAAAATGAATAGTAATGAAACTAAAAGTATCAAAGAGTCATCTACCAATATTTTTACTGCTATGGCGAAGAATCTTTATATCTCAGGAATACGTATATATAAAGAACAAGAAGAACTTGAGGTGTTAGCAGCTATTATGTTGGATAGCGATAGAACGGAATCGTATCTTTTACATGTTAAAGATTATCTGGCAAAACGCTTTGATGAACACATGAAAGAAGAGGGTAAAAGAGAAAGACTGATTTATGTTGATATGGATAAGGTTATGCATGAAATGAGATATGTTCATACTCAAGCATTACTTTTTAGTATGAGCTAATAACACCGTGTTCTGCCCCGTAAGGGGCTAATAAAAAAACAATGAATAAAATAAGCATTTAACTATGAGGGTATAAATATGTCTAAAGAAAAAACAAGTATTAATAAATCAACCGAACTGTTCTATGAGCTTGCTTGCAGATCGTTTGCCGCAAGCTGGAATATGTTCATGGAAGTTAATGGCGATGGTGACGCCAATGATTATTTGGATGACCCGGATTTTATGAGTCCATTTATTATTCATGTGATAGACCATATTCAGAACAACTTTGAAAGATTCACTAAACAAGAGGGAAATCATGGTGATATTAATCAAGTTAACTTTGAAGTGGTTGCTGCCATGTTAGTTGAGTATTCAGACGACTTTAGAAAGTAATATTCATTCTTGCCCCGCAAGGGGCTAACCACAAAAAATAAGAGGAAATATAAATGGTAAACAATAACGAACAAAGTTCTATGACAAATAAAATATCTGTAGTAGTAAGTATGCTGTGCGAAGGAACCCCGAAAGTAAAGAATACTATTCAAGAAAGTCTTGATGTGTTTATTGCTCTGAGCGGGTATTCAGTAGAAGAAATGATAGGAGATAAAAACTTAGTAGATGCATTAAATCGACATATCAATAACGATTTAGTCGATGAGTTAGGTCTAGAATACGGTTCTGTCATCATCAATGTCGTTTATAACAACTAACCATTAACATAATAAAAGGATTAAAGATGAAAGAGATTATATTAAATAAAAATGAAAAAGAACTAAACGAACTTATTGCCAATATCTTGCAAGGATACTGTGATGAAATATATACCATTTATGAAAAACATCCTGAAACAGCAATCGATATTTTGAAGGATGGCTTCATGTCAAGCGTCATATATGATGTTTTGATAACTCGTGAGATGAAAAAATGCTCTATCAAAAATGATGTATCTGATATAAATAGAAGGGATTTAAAAGCCGCTATCTTGTATTGGCATCAAGAACACATCATTGAACTTGTTTCAAAGAATATAAATCAGGATGAAAATCAAGATCCTGTTTATTGGAAGCTAAAAGTGACAGTTGTTTGATCTTAAATATTATGATTATTCCCTCGAAAGAGGGAAATAACATGAATGATAAAACTAAGAGGTATAATATGATTGATGAATTCCACGTTATGTATATGTATAGAAAAATCCAAGCTGAAGCGGCTACTACAGACATCAAAACACTGGAACAGCTTTTGAAGAAGTTCCGCCAAGTTGTCACGGAGCGCCGGGAAGAATACTATCAGGAGATTGGTGAGAAAAAGGCTCAGAAATTGAGAGCCAAGAGATTACAACAGTTGATTGAGAAAATGGGGCGTGATCGTGTATCACCGGTGGATCTCATTGACTGGCAATAGCCAGTCATAATATTGTATCTTCATCAAGCAACGGAAGTGTCTATGGGCTGGGAACTTCATATAATAAGAACAGAAAATTGGTTCGATAGCGCAAGCAATCCAATCAGTAGTGAGGAATGGCTCCAGCTTGCTGATGATGATAAAGAACTATCAATAGATCGCAAGAATGGAGAGTTTTTTGCTATATGGAGTGGTCAAAGTGAACACAATGAACCTTGGCTTGACTGGAATGATGGAAGGATTTCGACTAAGCATCCAGACGAGGCGCTTTATTGTATGATGTTGCAGATAGCTGATAAGTTAAATGCTGTAGTTGTTGATGAGGATGACCATAAATATTTACTATCAAGCGATCTGATGAATCCGTCATGGGTTAACTCATCATCTACTGATAAAAAAACTTCTTTATAGGGCCGGTTAATGTCAAAGCTAAAATAATATTTTTATAGTGTGTTCCAGATATATTATCAATATCTTCTTTATTATCATTCATTACTATAATCATTACGTTGCCGAATGGTAACTGCATGATGTATTATTAAGTTCATTAAAGATTAAGTAAGGCTGAAGGAAGCAAAGATGACATCTATAGATAAAAGATTCCTTGATTTTATTAGATCTAAGAAAAACAATATAGTATTAGATGATATCAAGGAAGATTTCAAGAAGAATGATGGTACTAACTCTAAGATGGCAGACTACTTGTTATTTAATAGAGAGGTTATTTTAGAACAAAAATTACTTACAAATGACAGAACTGATTTGATTAATGAAAAACTTAATGAGTTAGCCAAGACTGATGAATGGCTGAAAAAATATTGGTTTGGCAGTGTTCATATAGAGGAATTGATTCAAAAGCACCCTGATTCAGATGATTTCAGAAAAAAGATAATGGATTATGCTTATAGAAATATAAAAGATCTTGTAGCAACAGCCAATAGGCAGATTAGATCAACAAAACAATCTTTAAATATTCCTAATGCAGTCGGTGGACTTGTTATTCTTAATGAAACAATAATGCCCTATGAATCAGAGAATGTAATGACAGAACTTAATTTTCTTGTTGAAAATCCTCATTATAAACATATTGATTTCGTTCTATATATATCAGAAACACGCAGAGAAACAAATAATATGATCGATATGTCAGCAATGATAAAAAGTGGTTCTGCCAGATATGAGTTTGTAAATTGGTATATAAGAAATGTTTTCTCATTTGATTTTTCTTCATTTTTTAATCACCCTATACAGTTTTTATAGTAGGGTGGGTGTTTTTATCCTTCAAGTAATAGGTTTTCATAAAGGTCAAGCGATCACCATTAAACATATAGTCCGGGTTAATAAAGTAATAGTTCTGTATCATGGTCTCTGCGATAAACTTCTTGTCAGCAAGTTCTTTCATACCTTTGAAATACGTTGTTCTTGATATTTTTACGACATCTTGATCAACAATATCGTATGACATCAAAATAGTATCAGTGTCCTTATTATCCCTGATAGCAAGGTAAAGAATATTGAAAACTTTTTTACCAGATGAAGAGAGTCCTTCAATAGCGGATACGCCATCAACATAAAGTTTCACGAACTGTGTTTTATCAACCTCCATAGCCTGAAAGAAACCGCCATTACCAACTTGTTCTCCAGTATTTTCATTTACTAATGCTAATCGATCTTTTCCTGTTGTAATACGTCTGACTCCTGTTTTAGTATGTAGGTTCGTATCATTAAGAAAAGGGTTTTTCTCGTGGCGTGGAAGACCTCTTCTTGATTTCTTTATTTCTTTTTTATCTGCTTGTGTATTATCTTCTATTATTATATTTATTCCTTTATTTTTTTAGTTATCTGCAAATTAAATACTATATATTTCCTACAAGTCAATACTTAAAGTGTATATTTTTTCAGAAAAATAATACTCTAGGTATTATATTCGGATACTTGAAGTTCGGAAGTTTATAGAAATATAATACTTCATTATTTTTATTTGAGAATAGTTCTCAACATAAGTACCGAGATTCGGGACTTTAACTCCCGGATGTCGGTACTTCGTTTTAAGCTATGACTGGCCTGAGAGCATTTTTCTTCTTCATTATTAAATTAGCGAAGCTGAGAACAACTATGCAAAGTAAATTTTTTGGTGCAGTTTTAATTTTTATTACATTGGTTTCTTTCCTGCAACTAACCAATGTTATAAGTTGTTTTCATTTTTCTTGAATTTATATTTCAGCGAAGTGATTGTTTCATACAATCACGAAGCGCTGAATGATTGTGACTAAGTATTAAAATATTACTTCTACTTTATTAGCGGCTAAAACCGAAATTCTCTATGGATAAATCCATCACTAACAGCGGCAAGCCCTGTTCCAGCAATGTGATTGTTTTGAACAATCACTAAGTGCTGCTTCTTTGAATATAGTTTTCCTATACGTTTAAGAGCAAATGCTATATGTTGAAGATAACATACCATGTTCAAAATAGGAGCAATTTTGTTGTTTTTTGATGGAATGATCTGGAAAAGATCTTTCCATTTTTTACTATCAATATTAATAAGTCACCTCATCAAGATAAAAATACATATTTCAGAGTTAGGGCGTAGCCGTGCTTCAGCACATGAGCGTTAGCTCATAGATGGTAGATATTTTCAAAAAAAAGATTTTAATGAAATAGAAAGGAAAGCTTCGCAATATAAAACAACTTGTACTCAAAAACAGCTAATCATTTTTAATGTTGAAACCCCATATGGCGATCATAAAAATCGCCCGGTTTCTTTTAATCCTCTTAAGTATTATCTCTTACTTCTTGCAAAATTAAATTAATAAATAATCAGACTGTAGCCCTTGTTGTATAAGACTTATAACGAAAATAGGCGACTGACTGTACGGTCAGTGTTCTTGACTCTATAGCCAGTATTCCTGACTGCACGGTGAGCTTTCCTGACTTTGCAGTCAGTTTCTATGTCATTTTAAGCTTAAAAACGACAGTGCTTTAAAGTATCGTCACTGGAATAGTTGCGATTTTGAAAATATTTTCGCAAAAAAATATGCAAAAAACTTGATATCTTTTTTGTGCATGGTATTTAATTTATTATAAATAAAACAACAAGAGGTAATAATGAAATGAATGAAATAGACGTTGACTTAGATTTAGGGTTAAATCCTTTTTGCTTTGAGACAGAGCTAAAGATTGAAACACGAAAGAAAAATCTGACCGTTTCAAGAGGCACAGAACTTATCGAAAAGAAAGATACAGGTAAAAGCTACTTCGCCAATATCGTGCATACACAAGAGGTCGATAAAGAAGAGTTCATTAAACTCTATACCTCTCAGATAAAAGCATATTTTGATCTCACGAAAACAGCATACAAAGTGTTTTTCATATTTTTACGAATATATCAGGATGCGATAGGCAAAGATCATTTCTACCTGAGCTGTAAAAAGGCAATGTCTCTTGCGGAAAAGATAGATCACTTTGTTTTGTCTGAATCTATCTTTTACAGAGGTATCAAAGAACTCATCGAAAAACGTATTATTGCTAAAACCAATGAGAAAAACTGGTATTTCATAAACCCTGCTATTGTCTTCAATGGTGATCGTGCTCGCTTTGTATCAGAGATTATAAAAAAGAAAGAAGCAATGGAAGAACAACCCGAAAGCATAGTCGTCAATGGCGGTGGCAATAGCATACTTAAAGATAAAAACAGGTCAATTGAAGCAGTTATACAAGAAGTTAATAACCAAGATGAGATAGATTTGTTAATCGCAAGATTGCAGGCTAAAAAGTCTCAAGGGTTAGTGAAGAGTGAAAGTATAAATGAAATCCCTTCTGTAGAGAACACAAGTCTTGTGCCACCAGAAGAACCGTTAGATTGGGATAATATTTAGTGATCCATTAACGCGACTTCTCTGAACTTTTTATACACATATATTCATATTTTAAACGTTGGAATGTGGAAGGTGAAATCCTTATTAAATTAAAAGAAGCCAGATAAACTGGCCTCTTCAGAGTATTGTAATAAATTTTTTGGAGTAATCATTTATTTACTTTTAAACAGTAATCAAAAATAAAGTCATTGTCAAATTAAATGATCGTTCTCTTGATTAATTCTATTTTATTTAATATATATTAATAAGGCATTGTATTTTTATTTAATCACAAGAAGAAAATATGGTGAATAAAATGTAATAAATTAAAGGGGTATCAAATGAATAAACTTAATAAAAATAAATGGCGAACAAATGTCTGTGTCCGCATTTTCAAAATAATCCTTCCCGCAACAATATTAATTTCAGCAACCACAGCTAATGCAGCAGTCTGTAGCCCGGATGTCAGATCATCATTAAAACAAGCGCAATATAACGCAATGAAGCAGGATGCGGCTCAGTTAGAGCCGGTAGCGAAGAATTTCATGGATAACATCAATCAGTCACTTGAGACGATTGGTTGTACGGACGCTTGGCCTGTGGGTAACCTCGGCATCAGCCTGCCATCTGTGGATTCAATAATTAAAAAAACGAAGGAAGCAGCAATAAGTAAAGCCTGTTCGATTGCGAGGGAAAAAGTAAGTCAACTGACCGGAAGTATATCCGAAAGCATTTCTATTGATATGCCCGTGATTGGGAATATCGCAAATGGAAGTGTTTCTACAGGAACTGGCTCTTCATCAGGATCGGGAGCAACAGTCAACGGAAACGATGTCTGGAGCAGCATCAGTAATTCAATGAAGTAAGAGGCAAAGGAATGTAATGATGATAAATATAAAGAAAAAAGAAGTATCGATATTATTAGTAATATTAGCTTGCCTGTTATTAACTCAGTCAGCTTATGCCGCAGATTTATTTACCGTCCCGGAGACAGACAAATCAAAGCTGTGGTTTCTGGATATCTTATTCCCGGACAATTTAGCGGAAAGTCCCTTAGCCAGCACAATGACAATCCTTAACAGCGCCGTTTTGCTGATTGGTGGTATTTTAGCTGCCTACACGCTGATTGCCGGAACCATGTCAACGGCACATGACGGAGAAATGCTGGGTAAGAAATGGTCTTCCATGTGGTTGCCCGTAAGAACTGCATTAGGCACGGCAATGATACTCCCGGCAGCAGGTGGTTTCTGTGCCGCTCAGGTTATGGTGCTGTGGATGATTAATCAGGGAGTAGGTCTGGCGGATACCGTCTGGAATACTTACGCCTCTAACCCCTCAGATGGAGCAGTTATCACAACATCAGCGTCTTATCAGGAACTTGACCGTATAGCGAAAACTGCGTTTATCAATAACGTCTGTATGTTGAAGGCGGGTGAATTATGGAAGAAATCAGCAGCAGCCGATCCCTTCCCGCACGTCACGCCTGCGTTTGAAATGACGCCGGAGAAAGGTGCCTATTTATACACATACAGTTATGGGGCCAGCAATGCCGGTAATGATATGAATAAAAATTTACTGGTATCCAAGGCTGCATGTGGAAGCATCACGCTTACAGACCCCAAGGCCAAAGCTTCTTATGATGAACAGGCTAAAGCTCAGGCTACCATTGCTGCTGGCGGCATGTATATGGCTTATATGCCACAGGATATAAAGACGAATATTTCAGATGTTATTGAGGCACACAATGCCGCATTCATCGGTCTTGATAACAGTATGAAAACGCTGGCTGAACAGTATGTGGCCGATAATAATATTGATATTCAGACCGGAATAAACAGCGCAACAGCCTCATATGTATCCATTATTGATACTGCAGTACGAACAGTTTTCTCCACTGGCGACCAGTGGGATGATTTCAAAGAGAATGTCCAGAAAGACGGATGGTTTATGGCTGGCGCATGGAGTATGAAACTGATCCGTGTGCAGGATGCGATTAATGGAGCAGCTCATAATCTTCCTGTAGCTGGGCAAGCGACAATGGAATACGGCGATATATTCGATAACAGTCTGAACGCAATTATGGCAAAAGTAGCTCAGGATATGGCGAAATCGACGACAGCTTCAAGATATGCGAATGGTATTGATGCGCAAAGCCGAACAGAAGCCAATACCAGTGGTAAAAGTGGCGCAGGTCCTAAAACGGATGATGCCGGGAAAATTGTTTCCTCTCTTCAGAGTGAAGCCAATAAGAGTATTTCTGGTGCAATGGCGGGTTTTCTCAGCTCCAGCGTTATCAATGGCAGAAAACAAGGAAAAATTGTCTCATTTTCAACCGACACAACTGCTGCCAATTTACAGGCGATAAACCCGTTATTAGCCGTTAAAGGACTTGGGGATACAATCAGTGCCGCTGGCTGGACGTTATTAGGAAGTTCTGCGGTTGTTGGCGCAGGTCTTGGCGCATGGACCTCTTGGACGTCAAGCTGGGTATCAGGTGCATTTGGCGCTATGGGGATTGTTATGCCACTGGTTATCCCATTATGGATAGCTGGCGATACTTTAGCCGTTGTTATTCCTATGTTGCCTTACGTCATGTGGTTTGGTGTTTGCGTCGGCTGGATGATCCTGTGCCTTGAAGCAATGGTCGCAGCACCATTATGGGTAATAACACATTTACATCCAGACGGTGATGGCGTAGTGGGTCGTGGTGGCGCTGGTTATGGTCTGGTTTTATCGTTAACCATGCGACCAGCGCTAATGATAACAGGATTAATAGCAGCCTATACGATGCTCCCTATCCTTGGTGGGATCGTCAACGAAACATTCTCCGGCGCTTTTGGCATGATGTCAGCCAATGCCGGGATAGGTATCATCGAGTCACTGGCTCTCATTGCTGTTTATATTGCAATGATGTTCACGGTAGTGAAGAAATCACTTTCACTGATTCACATCATCCCTGATGAAATTATGAAGTGGCTTGGTGTTCATGGTGGTCAGAGCATGTCGGGTTACGCACAGTCGGCATCAAAAGGTGTTGAAGGTGCTATGTTTACCAAAACCGTGTTGGATCAGGTTTCCCATACCTCAAATGCGATGGGTAATCAGATCAGGAATGCGCAAATTAACAAAGACCGTGAACAGCAACGTGAGCTTCAACAACAGCAACAGGCTCAACAGGGGAAAGCACTGGCGGCTAATAAAGCCAATGATACGGGATCTGCATTCAGAACTCATATGAGTAATGCTGGCCCACTTGATCAGCAGGATGAATATCAGTCTCTTGAAAGTGCTAACTCGGCTTACAATGCAGCTGAGGCAGCAGATGCTATTGGTGATACAGCAGGCGCAGCAGGTTATATGAATGTAGCTCAAAAGGCTGCTAACAGAGCGGTATCGTTTGGTGAACATAACAGACCGTTGCTGCCTGTAAGTTTACAGGCCCAAGCTTCACCAATTGAAAGCTTTAAGGCTCCAGAGAAAGGGAGCGGTAGTGGATCTTCCGGTGGTAGTTCATCATCAAAAGAAGGTAATGATGGAATGTGATATTAAGAGGGCTTCGGTCCTCTTTCTAACTGATTATTATCTGCAATGAAACTCACTTTATATTTTTTCTTATAAACAAAGTTGAAATGGCTGCATCTAAAATAAAATATTGCTACGGCTTTTTTGAATGGAAACATTACTTTTATAAAGTTTTATGCTCCCGTAAAAGTAAAGTTATTTCATGCTATCTATCTTCATCGATAAAGCTATAAAAGCACCACGCTAGTTCATGGAATCTACTTCGTTGGATTTATACGCTTCTTTTATAATAATTTTAAAGTTGGATGCCAGATGAATATTTTTGTTAAAATTGACAGTTCATATTTAATTGGTTAAATAATAAAGAAGGTAATAAGTTAACAGGAGTGTTGTGATGAGTAATAATAAATTTAAAGTAAAGAGAATAACAGTGGTTTCAGCTTTGTGTTTTTCTGTATTATATACAAATACAGCTTTCGCTGTCTGGCCCGTCACAGAAGAGGTTTTGACACCGTATCTTATGGGGGCTTCACCCCAATCTATGGGCAATGGAATAATTGAAACATTAGTCTCAATGAACGACAAGCTGGCACAAGCAACCATAACAGCCAGTGAGAATCAGAAGAATGCGGTTGTCAGTAATGCCAGTCAGGCAATCCAAGAACAGCGCATGAAAAATATCTTAAACAGAATACCTGATGCCAACGCCTGTGAAGAAGTCACGAGCGCAGGTGGTCGTGGTGCAGCAGGATCGAATACAAGCTCAGCTAAAGAGGCTTTATCTGAAAACAGCGTTAAGATGTTTACACAAGCAAATACCAGAATAAATGAGGCCAAGAAAAACATCATGGGCAGAGTATCAATAAATGTTTGCTCCGAAGATGATGTGAAATATAACAGAGGTGGGTGCAATACTATAGGTCAGTATCCTGATAAAGATAAGTCGGCATCAAGCCTGATTACACCACCATTATCTAAATCCGATGCATTGTCTAATAAGGTTTCGAATCAGTCCTATTCTGTTGAGCAGATTGAAGTTGCTGAAGCGGCAAAAAGAAATCTTATAGGGAACTTGCCCGTTGAACCATTGAAGAACAAAGGATTAGAAGACACAAATGAAGGTCGAGAATATTTATCGGCCTTTTCGAGCTTTGTCTCCAGAAGCACTGCTGGAACAAACGCCATTGATTCCGTACTGGCAATGAAAAAAGCAAGTAATATATCAGTGAACTCCAGAGGGGCCAAAATAGGATCCACATTAGGCTCTACGCAGGGAGCAAACCTTGCTTGGTCAGATGCTTCCGTAAAAAACAAGTATGCGACCTTATTTCCCGGCACAACATTCCCGGATAATCCTTCAGAGTGGGAAATGTTAAGATATGAGATCTATTCACGCTATGCAGATACAACAGGTGCTGACGCTTGGCAGGTAAAAATCAGTAGTGCTGATGAAAAAGAAACTGCGCATGAGCAGGCAAGAATGCAGGCACTTGATTTAAGATTACAAATGCTTCAAATCGAAAGAACAGAAGACACAAATATTTTGCTTGCGGCTCTGTTAGGACAACAACTGCAACCGGTTGATAAGCAAATGCTGAATAATTTAAAAACAAATGCGACAAGAGCGACTCAGGCAAGTGAATAAATTCCTGTAGACTGCCTTGACTTATTAATGATAGATGTTAAATAATTTCCATATTTTCAATATGGAGGTTATTATGTTATTCATCAGGTATCTAAAAGAACATAGAAAAAAGAACTATTTATTTCTTATTGTGAGTGTTTTTGTGAACTTAATGGCAATGAATCAAAAGGTTTATGCATTTAATTTATTGTTTATCTTTATACATGTATTTTGGTATATCATCCTCAGGGCAGATATGGACTCTAAGGATGAGTGATTTCATTTTTCTTTTGATTTTTTAAAAGAAATAAAGCTATTATATAAATCTATTGCACTGATATAAAAACGAACGGATGCAGCTACAGCAAAAACATATGTAATCAAAAAACCTAATCCATTTATCATATGCTTTTCAAAAAAATCGACATCATCACTTGCTGTGTTAATGACGAGATATGCTGATGTAATAGTAGCCACCAGAAAAAGAGCACAATCAGAACCAGATCTAAGCAAATCTCCATAGCGTTTGTAAGTCCCGTGTGCTAATAACCCTCCCCAAATAATAGGCAACAGGAACAGGATTTGCATACTATATGTGAGGATGTAATAACCTATGATATTTAAGGCATTTAATAAAGAAAAAATAAAAATAGCCTTTCTTAATTTATTTTCGCAAGGAGAAGTTGTAAATGTGTTTTTTAGTTCAGTGCGCATGAAGTTAATAAAGGCTTTTGATTTCATAATTAAGAACTCTTTTATTGGCATGTTAATCCCTGTAGGTTGGTTCAACAAACCCGCCCAAGAAAAATGAGCGGATTTGGTAGACATATGGTATGAAGATTACTTGATCTCGAAATCTTCCAGTGTCTTACCGGCTTCGAGC
Organism: Klebsiella sp. HMSC16C06; assembly: GCF_001808325.1. Classification (NCBI taxonomy): domain Bacteria; kingdom Pseudomonadati; phylum Pseudomonadota; class Gammaproteobacteria; order Enterobacterales; family Enterobacteriaceae; genus Klebsiella; species Klebsiella sp. HMSC16C06. The sequence continues at coordinate 251,828 of NZ_KV793011.1, read as the reverse complement.
GCAGCAGCGATAGCACGAGGAGTTCGGCCCTGACCTGTCCACGTCTTTTCCGAACCATCGGTATCAACATATTTATACTTAGCTGGACGTGGGGCGCGTTTCGCTCCTGTCTTGGAAGAAGATGGGCTAACAGTTGAAAGCAACTCTGCCGGGTCTATGCCATCTTCCAACAACTTCTGACGGAATGCTTCCAGCTTGGCCTGTTTCTCTTCCTGCTGTTTTAGAAATGAGGCCTCTTCTTCACGACGTTCTTCTACAACGATAGTGAGTTTTTCTAACATCTCTTCCAAGGTTTCGAGTGTCAGTTCACGAGCCTGAGCACGGAGAGTACGAATATTGTTGATGATCTTTAAAGCATCAGACATGCGATTTCCCTAATGTTTGTGGTAAAGAATACAAGCAATAACATCATAGTTTTAATCGTTCCTGTGCACAAAATCAATACATTATACGGTATAGACATTAGTTCCATCCTGAGTTCAAATTTATTATTTGGGTTTGTGATTATCTTTAGCCGAGCGGATTTCTTCAGGTGATATATTATCAATGCGGTTTTTAAATTTCCTTGAAAATCTGTTTTTCTCAATGCATTTTTTCTCGGCCTCTTCCTGATTATTAATGTAGTATTCGATTGTATTGCCGTTATCCAAGTCATAAATGACAGAAATCAAGATATTAATATTCTCATCTCTACTATCATGTGTAATGTCAAACTTAGATATTAGCTTTGATACAACAACGTAATTTGGATGCAAAGTAGTTGTCATGATGAGTATTCCATAAAATGGATGGTTGATGTATAGGCGTGTTTTTAGGAGACACAGCAGGTTAGTGTCTTATTAAAATAAATATAATGTTATGAACGAATAGTTAATTACTTATTATGGTTTGTTTTTTATCTCTCTATTAGGAAATGGAAACTCAAGATAATCGTCAGCAAGATTATTATCTTTTATGGCATTCCACCATCTTTCTCTATAGTCCTGCTGATTACACAAAATTCTTTGTCTTTGCATTTCATCAAGGATGAATTCATTTTTATCCGGCCATTCCTCCTGAAGTCTGCGAACCGTTCTGAAGAGAATGTTTTTATGTAAAGCTACACGAAAGAAATTTTGTTTATATTCTTCAAGACGTTGCTCATAATCAGCCACAACCTTCTTATGGCTATTGATTGTGTTATTCAACTGCATCTGTATTCTGCTAACCCTGTCATTAGCCATAGACGCTTCAAACTGCGCCTGTTGAGAATCCAGCCTTGCCTCATTTGCCTGTTGGTAAGAGTCTACAATTTCTCTATTACGTTGCGCCGCATTATAATCATAATTCCAAAAAGGATTTTTCCCAGACATAAATATACCTCGATATCAATTATTCTATGTGTATATAATTAAACATTAATTTGCTAAAAAGCAAATAATTCTATTAATTAATATCATTAGTCAGATATTTATTTTCCTTTTGCTTAATACTTTGTTTATGGGTCAAAGAAAATATGGTTATTAAATACTTCCACCCATTGCTCGCAAATATAATGTGCGTGAGATGGAACCCTGAACGTCCAGACTGGATTTAATACATCATCAATCATAATACAGTTCTCGGCATCATCGGATCTGCAATCAGGCAGCGAGTAGTTGATTTCCCTGATGTTGTTATATGAATATATAAATGTGCTGTTCATATTTTTACGCAATGTCGAAGACATTACGTTATTCTTTATATTATTTTTACGCAACTGCTTGGCAGTTACGTTTTTCTTTATATTATGGTTAAAGAGAAGAACCGAGCGTTGCATTAAATTAATGGTGAAGCCCGCCTGTTCGTATTCGTAAGACAAAGCAGCATCGCTGAACGAGTCAACAAAAGCGATTTTTTGATCTTTTTCGAAGATTTCCATAGAGCTTCGCTCGTTGTTGTTTTCCATGCTCATCCCTCTCTGTTTTACTGCTTTATCTCAGCCCAGCATAGCTGCCAGTGCCAACATACTCAAGCAAAATGATCTGTAAAATCGATCGATAAATTCATATTGATAGACATTAACGATTGAAAGTGATTTATCGATCGGTTTTTTAATTGATATTATCGATCGATATGTTATTTATGATAGTCTGAGACTATCATTTGTTTTATATCGATCGATTTAAACGATGTGACGAACACTAAAAATAATTCAATTCTATCAATTGATTAGACGATAACTCCTGATCTATAGGTCAGTGCGCCGGGATTGGGGTATACGAATCTGACTAAATCCTTGAGGAATAAATGAAAGGACATAACTTCTTACCACTGGCGATCTCTCTGGTGTTTCTTTCTGGCTGCCAGCAACTCAACGAAGGCGTGAATAGCGTTAATGGGGCAATTAACTCTTCACTGGCATCATTGAACAGCACCGTTGATAAAGCGCTGGGGGGGGCAGCTTCCGGTCAGGTTAGTGGTCCAGCAACGTCCATTACTGGCCTTGGTGCTGTCTGCAAAGACTATGAAGAAAATGCGATGGCGGCAGAAAAGAAATGGACTGGCAAAAGGATCTCTATCACCAATGCCACTGTTCTTGAGGTTACGAAGGGCAGAAGTGCCAGCGATATGATGACGGGAATGCCCAAATCAGCCCCTAATTATTATCTGCTCTTTAAAACAGCCGATACAAGCTACTGCGGCGGGATGGTCTGGCTGGATTACTACTCTGGTATTGATGATGCGGTTCTTACTTACAAGAAAGGCCAGAAAGTCAGTGTCACTGGAACAGTCAACAACTTCGAAGTTCGTGGCTTCGCCACAGTAAACAATGCCGATATGCCAGTTCGTCTGGTTGTTCTGAGAAACGGCACTATCAATCATTAAAAGGAATAAGAACCATGAGTAAATTTTTAGTCATTGCAGGACTTGCCGTGTTGTTATCAGGCTGCGGTGAAAAAGGCGACTTTGAGAAAGCGATAAACGAGCATATATCAAAATCTAAGGTCTGCTACTCCCTTCAGGACAATGACTTTACGTTCAATAAAGGTTTTCCGGTTAAGGTCAACCATGGCTATCGTTCTGCTGGATACAGTGCCAGTGATGAAATCTTGAAAGGTCTGGCTAATCAGGGACTGCTTGATGTTTCGCAGCAACCTAACGGCTTTAGCAGCGTAGATGTTCTGGAAGTAACAGACAAAGGCCAAGAGGTTGAGTTTTGGGATCGTAAAGATGGTGCCTGTGTTGGTCACCGTGCCGTAGCTGAGGTTAAAAGCTGGACTGAACCGAGTGAGGGTAATGGCGTTAAAATGACGCAAGTGACCTATACGTGGAAACTGGATGGCGTGCCGGGCTGGGTTGATAAAAATGCCTTCTCTGGCGTGAAAGGGATGTCTGAACCAGAAGAAGCCAAAATTGTTCTGGTGAAAACCAATAACGGTTGGCAAGCCCGGTAATTACAGGAAGAACGCTATGAACTCTATCTATTGGGTGCTTATCATCGGTCTGCTGATGAACATACCATCACTGACTCCGATGCTGTTTCTCCGTAAGACGCAAAAGAACGTGAAGGTATGGATGGCGGTCAGACTTTTTCTGCTCAACGCCTTCTTGGTGCTGTCCTTGGTGACGGTATCGCAGAACATTACACAAAAATATGGACTGTTTCCTATATGGCTGGTATGTGTTGCTATCGCTCTTTTTATGGTCACTCTACTACCAACAGTGAAATTTGTGCGTAAACATTTAACTGTTGGTAAAAGCAGAACCGTTATCCTTTCATCGTTCCTGATTGTCTATGCGGTCAGGTTTAATGGCGTGTTTTCAGATGTGAATGGAAGTGGATATACGATTAACGGCTATAATACAGTATGGACATTCTTTTTCCTGTTTGCCTGCCTGTTGGCTTACATCGGTTGTTCTATGAATGGGAAACACTATGGGACATATATCCGCACAGCCACTTCACAGCCTAATGGTTATAAGGCCTATGCTCCCCAATCAGAGATTGATGCCGATATTGCTGTGAAAGGATCAAGTGTGTTATTTGATCCAAATCTGGATGTTGTGGAACAACAGCGTTATCGTGATGCAATTGAAAAGCGAAATAATGATAGCTGGTAAGTTTTTTTAATCTGTAACCTTTAATTCATATAGCCCTGTTTGATACAGGGCTTATTGTATTGAACAACATATCAAATACATTCAGGGTTGATTGTTCTTAAATTGTCTTTAAATATTTTTGACATTTATTGTTTATATGGTATTAAATATAAAACAATAAAGGAGATAATAATGAGAAATAAAAAAGATGATGTTTTATGTGAGATAGTTAAAGCTTCAGTGATCATTGAAGAAAAAACAGGTATTAACAGAGATGAGTTTGATAAATATCCTTCAGAAGATCTAATAAAGATACTTGTTGGGATGCTGATGCCATCACAAATATCTTTTCTCAAAGAGAATCTTAAAGGATATGAATATCCATCTGATGATAAAAATATTAAATGGTTCTGTGATGCTTGGTCATTTTATTTTTATGACAGGGCGGAATAAGATGAATCTTTATCTGAATAATAGATTCTTGTATAGATAAAAAATTAATACTTACCAATAGCAAGGCATAAATGATAATGTTATGTTTAAGCGGAGAGTTTGATTTTAATATTTCCAGTAAATATAGAAAACGTCTTATCACACGATCGTGGTTTTATATTAAATATATATCTCACAGCTTAAATCTCAGTATTAATAAATATGGCAATTAAAGATTATGGGGGCAGGGTATAAATTATTAAAATCGAGGTTCATTTATAATGAAATGAGTATGGTATTTAGAAAAGCACTGCTTGAGTGCTTTTCTAATATTCAATATTCATGATTTTGGTGGAAGTAATATACTTTCAATTATTTCAAAGAATAGCTCTTTTGACATGCGCTTTGAGTTTTCCTGCCAAGCACTAGGGTTTTGAGTATCATATTGAACAAAAGTCCAATATGGTTCGGCTTCATTTTTATTGGCAGACAAACCGAAATAGTATTGAATGAATGAATTTGCGTTAGTAAAATCTAATTTTATGATACCTAGAAAAGTTCCACGTTCTACTCCTTGCGGAATAAACTGTACTTTTTTACCATCATATTCAATGCTTATGCCTGTTGTTTGAAATAAATGACCATAATCGTAATAACTAATGTTAAGTGATGAGATATTTAAATCTGCACTACTGGCCCATTCAATAACTTGTTGTATGAAATCATTTTGGTGTTTTTGATAAAAACTAATTTTTTCAGCAATGATTTGTTTTTTACGCTCTGCATCAATTTGATTTTTCCTAACAAGTTCATCTTTTTCTTGTTGAGCAGCTAGTAATTTTTTTTTGAAAGCATCCTCAGGAGTTGACATGATAACCTCGACTAATTGATGAAAGTAAGATACATTATCGTTTCTTTAATATTCTCAATCAATGTATGAAATATCTTATCACAATGCAATTGAAAATCAAAATAATATACCATTTTAGTTGATAGAATTCAAGGTTTTGAGTACTTAGGAATATAGTCATGATGTTATTTAGTATATGATATGGTCAATCTTTAGGGGAAAGATATATTTTTGGGAATTATATTATCATTTATAATCTATTTTTATAGGGAGCATTTGGTTTCAATTTAGGTGCTAACGATTTCTTATCAGCCACGAGCGAAGGCATGTAGTCGAGCTCTCTATCAGTTTGTGCTGTATTAGCTAGACGGCTTGGAAAACGCTTAATCTCATCAGGTGTTGGCTTGTAACCAGAGAACTCTTTATCATCACCGTTGAATCTGGCTCGTTGTTCATGGTCAGCGCGTGATACATAGACACCCAGCACTTCATCAAAGACGTAATTTTCTGCTACATGCCTGTCATGTTCAATCTCGGTAGGATCAGGTTTCTTCTTAGCCCATATAAATTTCTCTTTGAAGAAACCGATCAAAAGCGTTGTAAAGCGTTTAAAGATATTATCCTGACGCGGATTAGCCTGTTTCCTTTTAACACTTTCAGCGGTACTTTTGGATGCCATATTTTTGGTTTTAGATGGAGATGTTTTCCAAAGAGTGTTTATGTCAGCATCAGCAACATTTGGTTCTGATATATTATTAATGACAACTTTACTCACTTTTTCTTTATCGCGGTAAGATTTAACTCCACGCACATGAGTATGAGGAATAGGCGCTACCAATACAGGACTTTGTGCTTCATGAGAAGAAGAGCCGGAGCGCGTTTCTGGTAATACAATCTCTTCTGGTTCAGCAAGATGTGTAATCGTAAAGCTTCTGACATCAACGACGATTTCAAGATCAAGTTCCCTGAATGTTTTGTAGACTTCAACTGCCTCTTGCTTGGCAGCATCACGAACAGCCTGTTCTGCGGCTCTTTGCTCCTGAGCTGCTTTATTACGCCATTTAGCACTGTGGATACGTTTCATTGGAGGACGGTTTGTTTCAGCGGCCTTAGCAAGCCATAGCGCTTGTTCTTCATTGTCCAGAGTAGCCGCCGCTTTTTCTAATGCCTCTTCGTGCTGGGCCTGAAGGGAACGATGATCAATACGTTCTGACGAACCAGCAGCAGCAAGGTAGCTGTTCGCCATAGATGCCCATGATTCGCGCCACAACACAGACATTTTTCTGTCATTCCAGCTTCTTTCTTTTTTACCAAACCCTTCCGGGCCAATGGTTTTTAACGTCAACATAACGTGAGCATGTGGGTTGTCGCTATCGAGATCATGGAAAGCGATATCAGCAATCATGCCTTTATCAACGAAATTTTTCTGACAATACTCAAGGACAAGTTTTTTCTTGTCGTCATTGTTTAACTCGGCAGGAATAGCAACATCGAAATAACGAGCTGTTTGACCATTTTGCTGACGCTCGACCCGTTCAACTTCATTCCACAATGCTGTAGAATCTTTAACAATATGTTCTGGAGCATTAACAGGTGCTAATATGAAATGCCCATACAAATCAGTACGGCGACTATAATCATAGGTATCACCTGTTCTTTCATCTGTGATTCTGCAACGAGCATGATAGGCAGCTTTCGCAACGGAAGATTTGCCCTCACTTCGTTTCACAATTTTAAAATCAAGATGAAAAATAGCCATACAATAAAAAGAACCTCAATATAAATTTAAATATCAAACCAAAATATAAATCTCCAATGCGACTATGCTGGTTTTAGTTTTTCGCAAGAAAAACTCTGGTGTTGACGTTGACCTTGTTTCCGAAGGAAACGGTGTTAGCCTGCGGCAGGCAACCGTCGGTAGACCCCACACGCTCACGAAGTGAGTGTATAGGTGGGCATTGCTTTATTTTTATATCTCCTAAAGGAGCTAAAAAATAACGACAATGTTTTAAGTTTTTCTATATTATTAATAATAACGCTAGTTTCAATGCCTGTGAAATTAACAGGGCTAGAATCGGATAAACGGTTGAGGTAGAATAATAATATTGAATATTGGGGTTTTAGATAGCGCCCGTAAGGGCAAAAGTAGTTAAATTAGTCTCCCGCCGTAAGGCGGGAAAGTAGGATTTAGATAAAACAGTGAAAATAACAGATACTCTTATGTGTTGCACAATTCACAGGTTAAGACCAGAAATCAGTGTCTAAAAACAACAGGTAAAATTGTTTTCATTGTTTTGATAAAATAAGTAACGCGGAGAGTATCAGGTATTTTAAGTTAGTAATTGCACACGTTTGTGTTGCAAAATTTCATTTTGAGCTTACTGATATCTCATTTTTCAAACCAAAACACCATTTTTTCGGGATGAATCCTATCATTAACAGGGATGAACCCTGTTCTAGCAATGTGATTGTTTTGAACAATCACGAAGTACTGCGCCTCTTTCAACGCCACGGACCATTTCAAGCAGTTCAGCTTTACAAATGATGTTGATTTTCTATGTAAACTGGTATTTATTAATGTTATTAGAGTAGAAAGGATGCCAACATGATTCTATCTGAGAAAACGCTTGAAAAACTGAGGGTTTTGATCAATGAGGATACGGAGTATCGTTCCGGTCCAAAGCTTGTTCAGTTCTTTAATGATCTTGGTTTTCAAGATATATATGGACAGGGATTTCCGTCAAGGTGGATGTATACCGATGAAAAGTTGAACGTGATAAATGGTAGTCCGCAGTTAGATCGTTGTATCAAGAAATTGTTTGCTCCAATTAATTTTGTTGGCGATATACCTCGATTAGACTCCTTGATCACTGAATTTAATAAATATATGGCATTTGATAAATGGACGGTTAAACGGGTAAATGCTGAGATTGTTTTTGAGAAAAAGGATAAGATCGTTGTAGATACTGAGAATCAACGGAAGGATTCTGAAGATGATTTTTTGAGACGAGAGTTCAATAATGTTGAATTTACTTCTGATTTGATTGATCCATTTGTGGCGGATGTATTGAAGGGAAGAATCAAAGAAATTGAGAATTGTTATCCGGCAGGCGCGTATCTGTCAGTGATATTTCTTGCTGGAAGCACATTGGAAGGTTTTTTGCTGGGTGTTGCTTCGAAATATCCAAAATCGTTCAATACAACAAAATCATCGCCTAAAGATAATAGTGGAAAAATAAAACAATTTCATGAATGGTCATTGTCTTCCTTTATTGAAACAGTCAGAGAGTTAGGATTGATTGAGTATGATACATATCGATTCAGTCATACTCTCAGAGATTTTAGAAACTATATACATCCATACCAACAGCTATCGCATAAATTTAATCCGAGAGAACATACAGCCAAAATTTGTTTACAGGTACTAAAAGCAAGCATTACGGAGGTAAATGACCATATTTGGAAATTAAAATAGGTGCCATTATGGGCGAAAGTATTTTTATTGGGGTTTTATCATAATGACAAATCAATAACAGGTGGATCTGATGAACCTGATTTATTGAATAGACTAAATAGCTGCGTAGTTGAATTCGAAATGGAGAGCATTTAACCTTCTGCCTATGGTTTGACCTTTTCCTTTTTTAATTGTATTTGATGTTTTTAACAACTAAAAGGAAAAGTATTATGAATACGGATGATAACAGCAGAAAACCACGAACAGAAAAAACAATTAACCAAAAAATAGCTTCAGCACAGATGCGTTTGAATAGACTTAAAAGTAAAGAAAAATCCTTATCAAAGAGTGCTGAGACACGTCTGAAGATTATTTTAGGGGCAGAAGTAGCTAAAGCTGTTGGCTGTAAAGTAGAAGAGGTGGATAAAGAGTTAATATTAGGACTGATATTGCAATTATCGAATATTAGCATTGAAGATAAAGCAAAATTAAAATTACGAGGGAAAAGGTTTCTTGAGGATATGGTTGGGAGGCAGAAGTGAAGTGTCTATAGCCGTGAGAAACTTCTATATAATTTGATGCTTTATCTTGACATATATAACCTTGTGATTTATTTAAATGGTAGGTGTTTTATCCTATGCTGATGTTCCGAGCGCCCCAATAAGCTGTGAGCCGAGCGATCCAGAGTGAATAGGATAGAAATAAAAATGCTATTATCTATCTCTGGCTCTTTTATAGGAAACAGCGACGGGGAAAGGAGGTCAGCTAATAGCAGCCTTTTAAAATACTCTCTGGTTGTCATATACCTTGTCCTGATATTCAGAAATATAACATACGGTATAACAAAGATAAGGCGTCAGGAACTTGGTTTGATCCTCCGGACTGTTTGTTGTGGAGAATTAAATTTATGCAGGGTGAGCGTTTGTGATAATATTTAATTTAAATAGATAAATATATTTGACAATCAATATTTAATATTATATTTAATAAGTGTTCCTTGAGAACATTCACTTCAATGAAGTGTCTGATTGCCCCATATATGGGGAGTGGTTTACAGCCCAATGAGCTGATTTAGTTGCCCCAAGTATGGGGATATGTATTCTCTCCAATGGAGAGTTCCCTTAGCGGGAAATAAGAAAGGGCCGAAAGGCCCTTTGTTATATATCCGTCAGATGTTGCAAGATTGAAAACTTACATAAAATCAATTCTTTCTACGTTGGCGAACAATTTTAGCTTTGGCAATAATTGCTGTGAAGCTTACAGCCATTTGTATAGATTGAGTTGAATCTATGCAAGAATTTAACAATCGACCTAAAGTCAAATCATCAAAATTAGAATTAATAACATCATCAGTTGCTTGGTCGAGAGGGTCCTTCTCGTTACTTGTATCAATTCTATTATCTCTGATATGTGTGTCACAATTGTTTAAAGGTAATGTATATTGTGATTTAGAGTTTTTTACTTCAGACGAAATAGTTGGCTTTTGTGACCTTTTTTCAAAATCACTAAACTGATTTGTTATTTCTTTAGGAAGTTGCTCAGGATTTAACTCTAATTTAATTATATTTCTTCGTTTGACCAGAATAGTCTGACCAAAAGGTAATGAAAACCATTGCCATACAGCATTATTGGCATGAAATTCTTCATTGTTAACTGGTATTAACTCACCAAGACCCATCATTGCTATATTATTTTTATGCAAACCTACGACATCAATTTGGTTAACAGGGGGAGTCCAGTTGCCAATGTCAGGATAATTAAATGCCTGATATTGAGCATTACCATTTCCCATATTCATTAAGCGCAATGCTTCGGTGATTATATAGTCTTTATCTTGTATAGCCCAATCAGGGTGGGTATCGCATATTGCCCCCAGCATTGCACCACACATTGTTGCTATGGTATCTGTATCACTATCTAGCTCATTTGCTGAACAAATTAATGCTTCTTTGATACCTATATCTTTATACATATAGGCCAATGCTGAAGCAGCAAGTGCAGTTTTAATACCAGAGCCACGGAATTTACTTGTCAGGCAACCTAACCTATCTAGAATTTCATGGTAGCACTCATTACTTGAAGTTACGACCAACTTTGATATCTTATCAATGTCATTCAGTAGTTCAATTTTTATCTTTTCAATAGAGTTAGATAATGAGGTTTTATTATTTTCCTCCCATGCTGATAACCAGAATGTATTAAGCTGAGAGTCATTGGTAATAATATATGGAATGTCAGATAATTTTTCTACATAGGAAAGCCAATCTTTTGGTGACGGTATTTTTTTATTCGCAATTGTATCATAAAGAGCTAATGCATGAAAAAATGCACCGCAAAACCCATGGGGGTGACCATGAGTAACTAAAGAATCTCTTAGTGTATTTAATAAATAGTTATCTTGATAATCTTTATTGAACGAACTCCAAACATGAGGCTGAATGCGCATTGCTGCACCATTTCCTCCGCTTGTAAAATAATTTTGTTTCCCGTTTTCAAAAAAGTTAGAAAACCAAGAGACTGTTCTTTTCGATAAGTTTTGGGCCGCAGTTTTAGTTCCTAGACCACCACCTAAAGCATAACTGGGCCATATAGTAAGTTCTATTTTCGCGAAACTTTCCACATCGAAAAAACCACCTTCACGTATTGAACGTGAAACTGCAAGTCTCAACTGAGTATCATCAGAATATGCACCAGCAGGTAATTTAGCTTTGACGCCGCCTTTGCCGCCTATAACTCGTTCCCAAGGTTGAGTCTGGATTGCTCTGGCCGAACCAATCCGACGTTTAACGCCATTCTCCCCATGGGATAGTTCTGTTATCCAACCTAGAGCGTCGCCAGCAGCAGCCCATAATGATGAATTAATAATGCTTTTTTCGAGAGTTGAAATCTCTTTAACTATTTGATTTTTCATTGTTTTCAATTTGGCATCCCCGCAAATTTTTCTGGAGAAATCACGATCTCAATTCCATCAAACTCAAATTCATCTAGCCATCCTCCAACTATATCATGTGTTTCGTCATCAATCACATAGATGCGTTTTAGCCAATTGGTAGAAAGTTCTTGAGGGTAAAGGACTTCAGCTTGTTCGCAAGTTGGCAAGCATAGTGGCCGATTCCGACGAAAAGCTTTCCATCCCGTTTTTCTCTCTATGATTGGTTCAAAAAGAGAATCGAACCCAGTACTCCCTGACTGCCGTATGCATGGGGCATAGGAGTTATTTGTAGTGGCGAAATAAACATTTTCATGAGTAATAATGATTGGGTCAAAAGATAATATTGACCACCATATGTTTTGATCTTTATGCCATCTCTTGGATACATCAAAATACCTTCTATTGATCTCAGAAATTGATAAGTTTACATAGTCTATCCAGTTTTCTTTTTTATCAAAATATTCTGAAATTTCAGGGCGAATGGCTGCATTTGGATATAGTATATGCTGTAATAACTTATCATCTGTAAGCCGATATCTTGATAGGAGCTTTTTGCTAACTAAGGTTCCTAATAATCCTCTATTAGTTGTGAAATGTAATATTTCTGATATTCCTCTTCCCTTGTAATTAATCATTATAGGTTTACCTCTTTGTATGTCCCTTCCTCAAGGAATTGCAAGAGGTCAGACTCTTCTCCTTTTTTATAGCCTAAAAAAACACCTTTCCGGGACCTAGCTATTGCCATAGCTAATAATTTTCTTAAAACCAAAAATTGGTCATCAATGTTTTCTTCAGAGTAAGTAGTCGTCTGATCACTAAGCCCTAAAATGAATACGTAATCAAATTCTAATCCTTTAACTGAGTGAAATGTTGATAAGGCTATACTAGCATCCATATCGCACCAATCTGAGTCTCGTGTTATATCTCTAAAACTTAAGTTGTTAGAATGAAGTTTAGTCCTTAAAAATGAAAAAAAGCCGCCTCCTAGCGGATGTAAGAATGCAATAGTTTCGACATTTAAATCAATATTTCTTTTTATAAAATCTATCGCGTAGCTAATTTGATTTCTATATATACCACAAATGACTTCTGGTAAAATACCATCAGTAATGGCTTCATGTAAGTTTGGAATTGAGCCATCGTCTTCAACATTTATTCCTCGTAAAAAGGATGCTGCGAATTTTGCTATTTGTTTGGTATTTCTATAATTAATTTTTAGTCTGTGTGTTCTTTCTGGGCGGACGTCAAAACCAGCCTCAGACCATGTAAATCCTCTTGCATATATACGTTGGATTGTATCTGTAACAAAAGTAATCGTGTGGTAATCTGCGAGATGGTGCTTGATTGCACGAAGCTGATTTGCAGAAAAATCCTGTGTTTCATCAACAATGATAATTTCATAACCTAATGATGGGATATTTCTACCCATCATCACTGCAAGGTCATTCCAATCAATACTCCTATAATTCGATAGTGTTTTTTTATAGGGATTAACTATCTCATTTAAAATTCGCTGCCTTAATTCTCTATCGACTCTTGGCGTATTTCCTCGGCCTGTTCTTTCTGTATGTATATAATCATTAATGCTTTCAGGTGGATATCTACCTAGTAAGTATTCCACCTCTTTTATTACGTATTCTGGGGATAATATATTTGTGTTTCTAGCTAATGTATAAATGGTTTCATCAATTTTATCGAATATATTGGGGCGGCTATGTAACTTGTTGATCGCCCACCGACTAAATGTACTTATTTCAATATTTATTTTTATGCTGGGGTCAAGTTGACTATAAACTAAGTTTTTAATATATCCAGATAAAGTTCGGTTAAACGTTAATACTAAGATATTGATTGGTTCTATATTATTTTCTCGACGATGCTTTGTCTGGATCATGTAGCATAAAGATTTTAATCTCAATAGGGCGGTAGTAGTTTTACCGCTCCCTGCTGAACCATAAATGACTTCTACTCCCGGTCGATTCTGTCCCGCTAATGCACGCTGTTCGGGGGTTGGGGTGACTATTGACAAAAATCTCATAATATTTCCTTATAACTAAAAATGATATCAATGCAATAATAATATTTTGTGTATCGGGTATATGTCCTCACAAAGCTGATGTGCGATCTAATCAAATGCCACCCTTAGCATAAACGAAGTTAAATTCGCTGTGCAAACTCAAACGGTCTGACCATATCATTTCGATTGGCATCGAGATAATCAGCCCACCACTGAAGCATTAAGCGGCGCTGGTCAAGATGCTTGGCCTTGTGGGTATAAGCCGCACGGACGCTATTGCTTTCCTTATGACTCATCTGAAGCTCTACAGCGTCTTCTGACCACAAACCTGACTCAATTAGAGCACTACAGGCCAGCGTGCGGAAGCCATGACCACAAATGTCGTGTTTGGTATCGTAACCCATCTTACGTAGCGCCTTGTTTATGGTGTTTTCACTCATTGGCTTGAAGCTGTCGTAGCTGCCAGTAAAGATAAATCCTTCATCATTGCCATCTTCATAGGTGAGCTGTTTAATTTCTTTCAGCAACACGATTGCCTGACGGCAGAGAGGGATGAAATGCTTACGCTTCATCTTGGTGCCACGACCTGAATATTTCACGCCATCGATGACTTCCCGCTGTTCGGGGATAACCCACAGTTTGCTTTTGAAATCGATCTCTGACCATCTGGCGAAACGCAGCTCGCTGGAACGAACAAACACCAGCAGGTTAAGTTGAATCGTCAGTGTGGTCAGTCTGCGGCCTTTGTAGCCATCAATACGTTCAAGTAGCAATGGGATCTCTTCAAGCTCCAGCGCAGGGCGGTGTTCAGTTTCTGATTTCTGAATAGAACCTTCCAGATCGTAAGCCGGGTTATAGCGGATAAGCTGCTGTTGGACGGCATAGCGTAAAATGGACGTCACGTATTGCTTAACTCGTGTAGCAACTTCGAGATAGCCAAGGGCTTCTACTTTTTTTATGGGGGCTAACAGATCGCCAGTGGCAAGCTCGGTAACGTCTCGGTTGCCAATATCCGGGAAGATATAGGTTTCAAGGCGATTCAATACGGTATGACGATAATCTTCTGACCATTTCTTTTTGGTAGAAAACCAAGCTTTGGCCACAGCCTTGAAAGAGCGTGTGTTGTCGCGTTTGGCTTTCAGCTCTTTAACCTCTGCCTGTTTCTTTGCATTAGGGTCAATACCCTGAGCAAGAAGCCTTTTAGCTTCATCACGGCGCTGTCTTGCATCAGCAAGTGAAACAGCAGGGTAAACACCGATAGAGAAAAGTTTTTGCTTCCCTTCGAAACGATAGGCCATTTGCCAATATTTAGAACCCTTGGGGGTAACGCGAAGGAACATACCAAAGCCATCGGTTAGCTTGTATTCCTTATCAAGGGGCTTGGCGTTTTTTACTTTGGTATCAGTAAGTGGCATAACGGCATCCCTCGCTTGTTGGTAAAAACGCAATCGAACTACCATTACCAACATTTTTACCAGCAAATGGGTATGGCTTCGAGTGGTTTTTAGTGAACGAGGATGAACGTGAAAGAAGGGATAACCAACTGACAAAAATGCAGAAAGCAGACGTCAGTGAACGTCTGCTTCCCTTAAATTGGCTCCTCTGACTGGACTCGAACCAGTGACATACGGATTAACAGTCCGCCGTTCTACCGACTGAACTACAGAGGAATCGTGTGGAGTCGTATCTTAGCGGCGAAAAATCTTTTGTCAAACATCAATTCGCCTGTTCAGGCGCAACTGCCGCTTCCATCGACAATTTGTTGTCATTTCCGACAATTATTCAGGAAAAATACTTTGCAGGATATCCATTTCTCAATCATCATTTGAAATGTTGTTTCAACATCTCTCACTAAGGTCTCTCTTGAACGTCACCTCCGCCGTACGCCAGGCCGTCGAACGGACATCCTGGTTTAAAAAACGTCAGCGTTATCGTGTGCTGTACTGGCGCGAAATCAGCCCTCTCGCTGTCCCCATTCTGCTGGAAAATGCCTGTGTGCTGTTGATGGGGGTGTTGAGCACCTTCCTTGTCAGCTGGCTGGGAAAAGAGGCCATGGCCGGGGTGGGGCTGGCCGATAGCTTTAACATGGTGATCATGTCGTTCTTTGCCGCCATCGATCTTGGCACCACGGTGGTGGTGGCTTTTAGCCTTGGCAAGCGCGATCGGCGGCGGGCGAGAGCGGCCGCGCGTCAGTCGCTGGCCATTATGACGCTGTTTTCCATTTTGCTGGCGGGGGTGATCCATGCCTTTGGTCAGCAGATTATTGATTTTGTCGCCGGTGACGCCACTGCGCAGGTTAAGGCCCTGGCCCTGACCTACCTGGAGCTGACGGCGCTGAGCTATCCAGCGGCGGCGATTGCGCTGATCGGTAGCGGTGCACTGCGCGGCGCCGGAACCACCAAAATCCCGCTGCTGATCAACGGCGGGATGAACATCCTCAACATTTTAATCAGCAGCGTGCTCATCTACGGCATCTTCTCCTGGCCGGGGCTGGGGTTTGTCGGCGCCGGTCTTGGGCTGACCATTGCTCGCTATATTGGCGCGATAGCCACTATCTGGGTGCTGATGGTGGGTCTCAATCCGGCGCTGCGCTTGTCGCTGAAGGGCTACTTCAAACCCTTTAACTTCGCCATTATCTGGGAGGTGATGGGGATCGGCATCCCGGCCAGTATCGAATCGGTCCTGTTCAATGGCGGCAAGCTGCTGACTCAAATGTTTGTCGCCGGGATGGGTACCAACGTTATCGCCGGCAACTTTATCGCTTTTTCAGTGGCCTCGCTGATTAACCTGCCGGGCAACGCCCTCGGCTCCGCCTCGACGATCATCACCGGTAAGCGACTGGGAAAAGGGCAGATTGGTCAGGCTGAATTCCAGGCCTGGCATGTGTTCTGGTTGTCGACGATCATTCTGACGCTGATCGCCTGGGGCAGCGCCCCCTTCGCCGGCTTCATTGCCTCGTTCTATACCCATGAAGACGATGTGAAAGAGGTGGTGAAGCAGCTCCTGTGGCTCAACGCCCTGTTTATGCCAATCTGGTCGCTGTCGTGGACCTTACCCTGCGCGTTTAAGGGGGCCCGCGACGTACGCTATACCATGTGGGTGTCAATGCTGGGCATGTGGGGCTGCCGGGTGGTGGCGGGCTATACGCTGGGTATCGTGCTGGGGATGGGCGTGATAGGCGTGTGGTTGGGGATGGTGCTCGACTGGGCGGTGCGCGGCGTGCTGTTTTACTTCCGCATGGTGAGCGGGCGCTGGCTGTGGAAGTACCCGCGCGTGAAGGCCACGTCGGAGGAAACCTGAGCCGTTTGCGGGGATGAACGCCATTTTTTGCGCAAAGTGAAGAATAATTCGGCAAACGATTCATTTTATTGAAAACAGGCTTTGACAGCGCCGGGCGTCATCGATAATATGCGCCCCGTCCACACGATTCCTCTGTAGTTCAGTCGGTAGAACGGCGGACTGTTAATCCGTATGTCACTGGTTCGAGTCCAGTCAGAGGAGCCAAATTTAAGAAGCCTGCTTTCGAGCAGGCTTTTTGCTTTTCTGCGCGCCACGCTTCCCTGTGGACGCACATCCAAAGTTCTCGCCGGGCCGTTAGTTTCGCTCATCCCGGCACTGACGATCCCCTGCGGGGAACGCCAGCGTGTTTCCTTTCTATCCCTGCGTCACCGGTTAACGGAACGGCGGTTCGTTGAAGGTGCGTAGCTTACGCGAGTGCATGTGATCCCCCTCGGCGCGCAGCAGGTCGATCGCCCGGATGCCTATCTGCAGATGCTCGGAGATAGCGCCCTCGTAGAAACGGTTGGCCTGGCCGGGAAGCTTAATTTCACCGTGCAGCGGTTTGTCCGAGACGCAGAGCAGCGTGCCGTAAGGCACGCGGAAGCGATAGCCCTGGGCGGCGATGGTCGCGCTCTCCATATCGATAGCCACCGCGCGGCTGAGATTAAAGCGCAGCGCCGAAGCAGAATAGCGCAGCTCCCAGTTACGGTCGTCGGTGGTGACCACCGTTCCGGTACGCAGCCGCTGCTTCACCTCCTCGCCGGGCATCCCGCTCACCTGCTTGGTGGCGTCGTACAGCGCACGCTGCACTTCGGCAATGCTGGGGATCGGAATATCTGGCGGCAGTACCGCATCCAGCACATGGTCGTCGCGCAGATAGGCGTGGGCCAGCACATAGTCGCCGATAGCCTGGCTTTCACGCAGGCCGCCGCAGTGGCCAATCATCAGCCAGACATCGGGGCGCAGTACCGCCAGATGGTCACAAATGGTTTTGGCGTTAGCCGGGCCGACGCCAATGTTAATCAGGGTGATCCCTTTGCCGTCGTGGGTGATCAGATGCCAGGCTGGCATCTGGTGCTTCTTCCACGCCAGATCGGAAATGGCCTGTTCCGGCGCTTCCGTTTCCGCGGTGATCCAGATCCCGCCGGCGCAGGAGAGGGCGATATAGGGGCTGTCGGGATCGAGGATCTGGCTGCAGCCCCAGCTGACGAACTCATCCACATAGCGGGTATAGTTGGTGAACAGCACGTAGGGCTGGAAGTGTTCCGCCGGCGTGCCGGTGTAGTGACGCAGACGCGCCAGCGAAAAATCGACGCGGCGGGCGTCAAAGTGCGACAGCGGATAGAACTCGGTAGGGTGGAACAGGCCATCCGCGGTCTCATCGCCAATCTGTGACAGCTCGGTGGTGGGAAAATAGCGCGTCAGACCAGCGCTCATCGAGCGGTCGAGGGTCAGGGTGGAGCCATCTATCACATAAGGATAGGGGATCTCATGCTGCGACAGCTCGACGCTGATATGCGCGCCATAGTCCTGATACAGCAGGGTCAGCTGTTCCAGCAAATAGTGGCGGAACAGTTTCGGATTCGTAATGGTGGTGGTATAGCAACCGGCATGGGTGAAACGTCCCCAGGCGCGCGTTTTGAGGGCTTTATGATCGGCGCCGTCCCAGGAGACCGACAGCTGCGGGTAGACAAAAAGGCCTTCCGCACGGGCTTCGGTATCAGGGAGCGTATTATGGTCGATATAGTCGCCGATGGCCTTGCGTAACGCCGTGACCGAGGCTTCATAGCGCGCTTCCAGCTCGGCAAGCGCTTGTTCCGGGGTCAGACTGGCGGCCTTGTGATTCATTATTCGCTCCTTGTTTCAGGTCTGCTGACATTCCCGATAGTATGTCACAGCGTGAAAAGGACGAAGGGGAATTTATATATTGGATGCGAAGATACTGAGACTATAACTGGCTAAGGGCCGGACGTGCTCTTTATCCGCCGAGTTTGGCCCAGCGCTCACTGCTATAATGAGTGGCTTTGAGGATCTTCAACGTCTGCGCCGGGTTATTATTCAGACAATAACGAGCATTGGCCAGCGGAGTGAGTTTATCGCCTTCCTGCAGGTGGAGGCGACAAGCTTCAATTTCCGCAATCATCTCCAGCGCACCGCTCTGCAGCACGACGCAGCAGGAGCTGGTCATTGAATTTTTTCGTACTTTTTTTACCCACCACTCCATCTATATCTTCCTGTCCTGATTGCGTCCCTGCCGATAATTCATGTTTCCTCAAGGTCTGACAATAAGATTATCCCCTTGGTTTATACAGTGTTTAAAAATACGCGACCGAACGTTGATCTCATCGGTAGGCTTTTTTTCACCGAACATGAATGATCTGCCGGGTTTAATTTGCCGGAACCGATGACTATGCTGAGAAGCAGACAGTGAAAATAGCCTGTCAGGAATAGGGCAGATGAGTTCGGCTACGCGAAAAATATAAGAGGGAGCGTCATGAAGCATGTTTTACGCCACTGGCGAACGTCGGGCGCCGTGATTGGCTCACTGCTAAAAAAAGGGATCATTGCGGTACTGGTGCTGCTGGTGGTCTTTCTCGCCGGGCGGATCTATGAGTCCCAGCGAGGCCCGGCCCTGCATCGCTGGCATACCTGGAGCGCCAACGAGATGTCGGCCGAAGAGATCGACCAGGCGACCTTTGCCCAGTATCTGGCGCGGGAGAAGACGATTTTCGCCGATCTCCAGCGCGAGGTGACAGAGGCTTTGCCGGAGGAAGATAAAACCCCGGTCAACCGCTTTTATCGTCACAGCCGGGTCTGGCCGGGGCAGTTTAAGCAGGACTGGAATCGTTCTTTTGTGCTGTTGCCGCAGGGCAAGCCGCGCGGCAGCGTGGTGCTGCTCCATGGCCTGACTGATTCGCCCTACAGCGTGCGCTATCTGGCGCAACTCTGGCAGCAGCGGGGTTATGTGGCGGTGGTGCCGCGTTTGCCGGGACACGGCACCGCGCCGGGGGCGTTAACGGCGGTGGACTGGGAGACCTGGCTGGCGGCGACGCGTCTGGCAGTGCGCGAAGCGACGCGCCTGGCCGGGGCGGACGTGCCGCTGCATCTGGTCGGTTACTCTAACGGCGGCGCGCTGGCGCTCAAGTATGCTCTTGATAGCCTGGAAGACAATCACTTGCGCCAGCCGCAGCAGATTATCCTGCTGTCGCCGATGATCGGTGTGACCGCGTTTGCCCGTTTCGCTGGCCTCGCCGGGCTGCCGTCCATCTTCCCGGCGTTCGCCCGCGCGGCCTGGCTGAACGTGGCGCCTGAGTTTAATCCCTTCAAGTACAACTCCTTTCCGGTCAAGGCGGCAAGACAGTCCTGGTTATTGAGCCAGGCGCTGCAGCAGCAGATTATCCGCGCGTCCCGTCAGGGCGAGCTGAAAGCGCTGCCGCCGGTCCTGACCTTTCAGTCGGTGATGGATTCCACGGTCAGCACCCGCGCGGTGGTGGAGTCCCTGTATCGCTACCTGCCGGATAACGGCAGCGAGCTGGTGGTGTTCGATATTAACCAGGCGGCGGATCTCCGGGTCCTGTTCCGTCCCGCGCTCTATGCGGCAGTCAATACGCTGCTGCCCCCGGCGCCGCGGGCCTATACCACCACGGTGGTGACCAACGCGACGGCGCACACGCTGCAGACCATCGCCCGTACCACGCTGGCGCAGGAGCGGGATGAGCATCGTTATCCGTTGCATCTCGCCTGGCCGGCGGATATGTACTCTCTGTCGCATGTGGCGGTGCCGTTTCCCCTGAGCGACTCGCTGTATGGTCGCGAGCCGGACGAGAAGAACCGCTACGGCATCAGCCTGGGCACTATTTCACTGCGAGGGGAAACCGGAACGCTGAGCGTGGGGCTGGAGACGTTAATGCGCGTCACCTCCAATCCTTTCTTTCCGTGGATGCTGGCGCGCGTCGATGAGCACATCACCTGCGGCGAACAGGCGGCGGTGGCGGCCTGCCTGAAAGCGCAGGCCAGAGCAGAGGCGTTAAAACAGGAGCAGGTGCAGAACGGTACGCAGCAGGATGCCGACGATCGCCGCGGGAACGACAAAGCGAAACAGGCGGACAAACCGTGAGCTGATGCCGAGAAAAATACCGATACCGGGGAGGTCAAAGGTCTGGATCAGCAGGCCGGCCGAGGCGTTGACCTGGCTGACGGTGACTTTGCCCTGCTGGATCAGCTCAGAAATGACGCCAAAGTAGGCGGTGCCCCCGGCGACGCACTTCACCAGCGCCGGTAGAACAAAGTTCTGCGGGATATGCAGCCAGCCAAGTACCGGCTTCAGCGCCTGCTGTAGCAGGTCAATAGCCCCGGCGCCCTGCAGCAGTCCGACAATGGTTAACGACAGGATCAGCATCGGGACTGCGCCGAGCGCCAGGCGGATGGCGTCGGAGCCGGCGCTGTTGATCACCGCCAGTATGCCCTGGCTGTTTTGCTCGGCGTTAGGTAACGCTTCCGCGCGGGGATTCTCGGCGACCGATAAGCGCCGTCCGGTGACGTGCCAGGCGACGGCGGCCGCGCACAGCCCGCCGATCACCGAGATAATGATCGAGGCCAGCCAGTGCAGACCAAAAGGGGTGAGGGGATAAAAGACGTTGCCTTGCCCCATGGCGAACACCATGGCCAGCGTGGCGGTCATTTGCCGGTCCGAGACGCCGCGTTTGTCCATAATCGACAGCGTCGCAAGCGGGGCGGCGAAGCTGACAAAGTTAATCTGGATCAGGGCGAAGGCGCTCATCCCGGTTAAGCCGAAGGGCTTCAGCAGCGGGGCAACCCAGCGAACAATCACATCGAGGATGCCGCGGACCTCCAGATATTTCATGATGATCAGCATGATCACCATAATCGGCAACAGCGTATACAGTGCAACGTCAACGGATGATTTACCCGCCGCCATAATGATGCTTATGACATCCATTTACTTTTTACCACTCGCAAAGGCATCGGTTCGCGTCATCATAATCCCGTGGGGAAGGAAATGATATGCCTTGATCCTCTCGAAGTCCGGCGCCCCACGGGCGCCGGGAGAAGAGGATTACTGGCCGATATTGACCAGCGT
The DNA here is from genome assembly GCF_001808325.1 of Klebsiella sp. HMSC16C06. NCBI lineage: Bacteria > Pseudomonadati > Pseudomonadota > Gammaproteobacteria > Enterobacterales > Enterobacteriaceae > Klebsiella > Klebsiella sp. HMSC16C06. The sequence continues at coordinate 229,701 of NZ_KV793011.1, read as the reverse complement.
CCGGCCGTGAATCGTGTTGCTGAGGAAATCTGCGGCATACGCTGGCGCCTGCTCCAGCGTGATTTCGGTGGCCGCCTGCTGGTAGTAGCTTTCCGGCAGGAGCTGGGCCAGACGCTGCCAGACGGCGTCGCGTTCAGCGGTCGGCACCATCACCGAGTCCACCCCCTGCAGGCGCACGTTGCGCAGAATAAACGGCATCACGGTGGTCGGTAGATCGAAGCCCCCGGCCAGACCGCAGGCGGCGACGCAGCCGCGGTATTGCGTCTGCGCCAGCACTTTGGCCAGCATCGTGCCGCCTACGGTATCCACCGCGCCCGCCCACAGCTGTTTCTCCAGCGGACGGGTCTCCGCGAAGTCGCTGCGCGGCAGGATCGCATCGGCGCCTAGCTGGCGAAGATAATCGTGCGTCGATTCCCGGCCCGATACCGCCGTCACCCGGTAGCCCAGCGCTTTCAGCAACACCACGGCGGTGCTGCCGACCCCGCCGCTGGCGCCGGTAACCAGGATTTCCCCGCTTTCCGGAGTGACGCCCGCATTGACGAGGGCATCAACGCACAGCATCGCGGTAAAGCCGGCGGTGCCGATGATCATCGCCTGGCGCGCGCTGAGCGCCGCCGGCAGGGCAACCAGCCAGTCACCTTTGACGCAGGCTTCGGTGGCCAGGCCACCCCAGTGGTTTTCGCCCACGCCCCAGCCGGTGAGGATCACGGCCTGGCCGGGAACAAAGCGCGGATCGCGGCTTTCGCTCACCCGGCCCGAAAAATCGATACCAGGCACCATCGGGAACTGACGGATGATTTTGCCTTTGCCGGTGATCGCCAGGGCATCTTTATAGTTGAGACTCGACCAGTCGATAGCGACCCGAACGTCGCCTTCGGCAAGGGCGGGCAGGTCGATCGCTTTGATGGCGGCGACGGTGCGGTTGTCGATCTGGTCCAGAACTAATGCTTTCATGACAGAGTATTCCTCGTCGGAAGGGGGTTATCGGCGCTAACGCCGTCCTGTGCAGGTGTTTTTGTTGTCATACTGTGCGCAAAAAATTCCCAGTACTGGTGAAGCGGTGCGGCGGACTGGCACAGCCTGGCGCGCATCACCGCGCCTTCCCAGCCGATCCAGAAGACCTGGGCCAGCGCGTCCGGTGAGGCGTCGCGGGCGATCGCTCCGGCAGCCTGCGCCTCGTGCAGGCAGCGGGCCACGCGCGACTCCCATGCCGTCAGGATCGCTTTTAATCGCCCGGGAAAGGTGCCGGGTAACAGCGGGGCTTCCTGCAGGAGGTTGCCCACCAGGCAACCGCGGCGAAACTGGTATTTCTCCATACCCTGACCGGCATGACGCACAAAAGCCGCCATCCGTTCCAGCGGCGGCACGGCGTCGTCCAGCAGGAATTTATCTAATTTATGCGCAAAAAAGTCGCCATAGGCGCTAAGCACGGCCAGGCCAAAGGCCTCCTTGCTTTTAAAGCAGTGATAAAACGATCCCTTGGGCACATCGATATTCCTGATAACGGCCTCGATACCCGCCGCGAGATAGCCCGTTTCGGTCAGCACTTCAAGGCCTGAGCGAATCAGCGCCTGGCGCGTATCGTCAAACTGGCGATCGACCTTGGGTGGACGACCGCGGCGGGGCTTCAGGACGGCGGAGGTATCGGGATTCATCATTTAGACCGTGTGGTTTAATTGTTGGTCAGGGTACGCCCAAACCCGGGATGGGGCAAGCGCAGCGTGGCGGAGGAGAGGGATGTCGAAAACCAGGGTCAGGAAGGCGGCCAGGCATGAGCATGTTCTGGTACTGTACGGCGATAAACGTTGTTTTCGGCAGAGAAATATTACTCTGCGAATTCTATTAGGTTGCCTGGTAATATCCGTATTCGAAATACGATAAGAAGAACTAATAATATAAAAATATATTGATCCGTGATGACCATCAGGTGGGATAGACGAGCGCCAGAGATACCTGCATTGCGCTGTCGCAGACGCGGATTGTCAATTATTTGCAGACGATGGCGGATTGACAAAGGCGGTACGATAAAACACATTGTCACCCCTGGTTCGGCATGAGGCGCACCGTAGTTTAAATAACATCGCCATCATACAGAGATTGCTGACCTCTATTATCGGCGTCTGAAGCAATAAACCGGCGATGAAACAACACCTGCAAGGAAAGGAATAAAAGCGTGATGTACAGAATGAGTATTGCCGTCAGAGGAGGGGGCGAATGTCGCTAATTACTATTGTGTTGGTCTTTATGATGGCCATCGTCGTGACCGTGTTCGTGTCTCATCTTCTGCCCGTTAAGGTGCCGCTGCCGCTGATCCAGATCGCCGCAGGCGCTGCGCTGGCCGCCGGCGGATTTCAGGTCGATTTCGATCCGCATATCTTTTTGCTGCTGTTTATTCCGCCGCTGCTTTTCCTCGATGGCTGGCGGATCCCCAAAGACGCCTTTTTCAGGGATATGAAGCCGATTCTGTCGCTGGCGATAGGCCTGGTGATGGTGACGATCCTCGGCATTGGTCTGTTTATACACTGGCTGATCCCGGCTATCACCGTGGCCGCGGGGTTCGCCCTCGCGGCTATTCTGTCACCCACCGATCCGGTGGCGGTATCGGCAATGACCGCCAGCTCACCGCTTCCCTCAAGGATGGCGCATATTCTCGAAGGGGAGTCGCTGTTAAACGATGCTTCAGGCCTTGTCGCCTTTAACTTCGCCATCGCCGCGGTGCTGACCGGCAGCTTCTCTCCGGGAGACGCAGTGGTGAAGTTTTTCCTGATGGCGTTTGGGGGGATCCTCAGTGGCCTCGTGGTGGTGTGGGTCACCGGCAAATGCAACAACTTTCTCGTGCGGCGCACCCGCGAGGAGCCGGCAATTCAGATCCTGATAAGCCTGCTTATCCCCTTCGCTGCCTATTTGCTGGCCGAGGCGTTCCATGTCTCAGGCATTCTTGCTGCGGTGGCCGCCGGCATTGCGATGCACTATGAGCAGCTGTCGGGTCCCCGACTGCCGGCGACGCGTATGAAAAGCAGCGCGGTGTGGACCATGCTGCAGACCACCCTCAACGGCATGATTTTTCTCATGCTGGGCGAGCAGCTGCCGCGCATGCTGAATACGCTTCCTGCGGTGGCCAGTCAGGCCGGCGTCTCGTCTCCCTGGTATCTGCTGCTGTACGCGGTGGCCATCACCCTGGCGCTTGGCCTGATGCGCTTTGCCTGGGTATGGCTGTCGATGACCCTGACGATTTTCCGCCGCAAGCGCCGGGGCAAGGCTATCACTATTCGTCCGCGATTCAGCATCATGGCCGTCATGGCGCTGGCGGGGGTAAAAGGTTCCGTCACCCTTGCCGGTATCCTGACACTACCGGTATTGCTGGCGGATGGCTCGCCGTTTCCGGGGCGGGAACTGCTGATCTTTCTCTCAATGGCGGTGATCCTGATGTCGCTCATCGTGGCGGCCGTCGGCCTGCCGTACATGACCCAGTATCTGGCCGATGATTTACCCCATGACACCGGGAAAGACAATATCGGTGCGGTGATGACCGAAGTGGCGATTAACCGCCTGAATGCGCTGCTGGACGAGTCGGTGGACGATCCGAATGAGCAGGCTTTGCGGGTCGATGCGGGCAATATGCTGCTGGAAACGTACCAGCGGCGGCTGCACTATAACGACAGTGACGAGGAGCAGGACGTCGGGCAGGAGCTGGCGAAGCGCGCCAGGCTGGAGAAGTATATGCAAAGGGAGGTCATTATCGCTCAGCGCCAGGAGCTGTTCCGGCTGCGGCGCGCCCATAACATCAGTGATACGACCTTTTATGAAGTGCTGCGGGAGATAGACCTCAAGGAAGAAAGCTTGCGCTAACAAACATGGCCGGAAGGCCGGGGCGTAAGCGCTGAAAGGGGCTGGTTCGCCTTCCGGAAGAGGTGTTCTGCCGCTGTATAAAACAAAGCCTGCTGGAAAAGCAGGCTTTTTTTATGTTGGCGGCCTGGACTGGCGAACAGTGGCAGATGGGGCGAGTTGCTCTGAAAGCAAACCTCTGGCTCTACTTATTGCAAGGAACCTGCTTTTCCCCATCTCACTGGGGTTTGACGCCTGCAATGCTTGACCAGGCGGGACGCAATGTCGCGACTGAGTGAGGTGAGGGGGGAAGAATACCTTGATTTTTAACTATTTATTCTTTTCAGCTATTTAAAGTCAATAAGGTTATTTGTTTTTAATGTGGGTAATGCATAAAAGTGAGGTAACGCCAAAAAGAATTTTATCGATGTGCTTTTATGAAGGATATTATTATGCCGGAAGCGGGTGAATTGTATCTCTTGCCGAAAAGAGAAAATAACTGGCATTTAAATAATGTCGTCAATGAATTGCGTCGCGTTCGCCAGGCGTGGCGCGATGAGCACGCGAAGAATAATTATCGTAATAAACGGAGTTTACCTTCCCGGGAAAGCGTTAATTCCGTCGCGGATACATTGATAAAAGTGCTTTATCCGATGCGCTTAGGCGACGTGGACTTACGCAAAGAGGGGGAAGATTATTACGTCGGCCATTTGCTGGGCACAGCGCTGGACAGGCTCACCGAAGAAGCACTTCTGGAACTCTATTATCAGTCGGATGAGCAGGCGGAAAATGAGGTCCTGTTGCAGGAGGCGGTCAGACGCGTTCAGCAGTTTGCCAACCGTTTACCGGTGATTCGTCAGCGTCTTGACGGTGATATCCTCGCCGCTTATCAGGGTGACCCCTCCGCGCGCAGCATGGATGATGTGCTGCTCTGCTACCCGGGAATTCATGCGGTGATGCACTATCGGCTGGCCCATGAGCTGCATCAGCTCGACCTTCCGCTGCTGGCGCGCATCATCACGGAAAAGGCGCATAGCCAGACCGGAATCGATATTCATCCCGGTGCGCAGATTGATGACGGATTCTTTATCGATCACGGAACCGGCGTGGTCATTGGTGAAACCGCCATCGTCGGTAAACGAGTACGTATTTATCAAGCCGTCACCCTGGGGGCCAAACGTTTCCTCGTCGGTGAGGACGGACAATTGCAAAAAAATTATCCTCGCCACCCTATTATTGAAGATGACGTTGTGATTTATGCCGGCGCGACAATCCTCGGGAGAATTACCATTGGGGCGCGCTCCAGCATCGGAGGAAATATCTGGCTAACCCGTGATGTGCCACCGGACAGTAATGTTCAACAGGCGCGAATACAGCAGAGACATTTCAGCGACGGCGACGGCATTTAATCATTACAAGAATAAATAAACCTATCGTTCCCGTACCATTAAAATAGCAGCGTGATCATTATTATGAATTTACTTGAAACGATTGGCGAGACGCCTTTAATAGCCTTGCCCTCTTTTTCTGCAGAATTATCGGGTGTCACGCTGCTGGCAAAAGCTGAATTTATGAATCCCAGCGGCTCGGTGAAAGACCGCGCGGCAAAAGCGATGGTACTGGACGGAATTGCGCGGGGGTTATTGACGCCGGATAAAACTATTATTGATGCGACCAGCGGTAATACCGGAATTGCTTACGCGATGATCGGCGCCGCGCTGGGGTATCACGTTCGGCTGTATCTCCCGCAGAATACCAGCCCGGAGCGTAAAAAAATAATTCGTCAGTATGGCGCCACGATTGTGGAGACTGATCCGCTTGAAGGTTCCGATGGCGCTTATCTTGAAGTCCAGGCCCAGGTCGCCGCACACCCGGAGCGCTATTTTTATCCCGACCAGTATAACAACCCCGTTAATCCGCAAACGCATTTCGCGACCACCGGGAAAGAGATCTGGGAGCAAAGCGGAAAGCAAGTCACCCATTTTGTCGCCGGGATGGGCACGTCAGGCAGTTTTGTCGGCACCGCCCGGCGGCTGAAGTTTGAGGATCCGCGGGTGAAAACCCTCGCCGTTCAGCCCGCTTCGCCATTCCATGGCATTGAAGGGACTAAGCATATGGGCAGCAGTATTAAACCCGGCATTCTCGACGAAACCCTGTTTGATGATGTGATTTCCGTCACCACCGAGGAGGCCTATGCGAGTGCGCGACGCCTCGCCCGGCGGGACGGCATTTTTGTCGGTATTTCATCTGGCGCCAATGTTGCCGCCGCCGCACGGCTGGCCCGCACGCTGCCGGCTGGTTCGGTGGTGGTCACGCTGCTGTGCGATGTGGGCTCCCGCTATTTGACCGACCCTTTCTGGAATGAAACCCATGATTGAATTGACTCGTGAAATCGCCAGACAGATTGGCGCTGAAGGGGAAAAGACCTATCCCAATGAATGCTGTGGTGCGCTTTTTGGTCATTTATCTGCGCAGGGCGATGGCCGCGTGACGGCGATTTTCCCCATCGTCAACGCGCGGGAATCGGAAGAGCAGTACCACCGCTTTGTTATCACCGCCGACGACGCCTTGCGGGCGGAGCGTGCTGCGCTGGCGGAAGGTGTGGATGTCATCGGCTATTACCATTCGCACCCCGATCATCCGGCCATTCCATCGGAATTTGACCGTGAACATGCCCTGCCGTTTTACGCCTACATCATCGTGGCGGTCGCGCAGCGGCAGGCGGGGGCGCTGACCAGCTGGCGGCTCACGCAGGACCGCCTGCGCTTTTTGCAGGAGGAAGTGCACATCGTTTCATGACGTGAATAACAGGCACAACGTTGCCGGAAACCAGAGCAAAACACGGAGAGATTATCACTATGGCATCGACATTACTGATCCCCACTGCGCTACGCGCTTTCACCGACGGTCAGGGGAAGGTGACCCTCGAAGGTCACACCGTTGGGCAACTGGTCGCGGCGCTGGCGGCGCGATATCCGGACATTCAGCCGCATCTGTATGACGACGCAGGCGCGTTGCGCAGCTTTATCAATCTGTATGTGGGTGAGCACAATATTAAAACTACCGGTGGGCTGGAGACGCCGGTTAGCGATGGGGCGGAAGTGTTGCTGGTTCCCGCCATTGCCGGTGGCGTCGGGAAGGCGATATGAGCAGACCGAGCATTATCCCGGACGACCGTCTGTCGGAGCTGACGCATGCTGAGATTGCCCGCTACAGCCGCCACTTGCTGCTGCCGGAAGTCGGGCTTGAGGGGCAAAAGCGTCTGAAGGCCGCCCGCGTGTTACTTATTGGCACCGGCGGGTTGGGGGCGCCAGTGGCGCTTTATCTGGCCGCGGCGGGGGTTGGTAAGCTGGGGATTGTCGACTTTGATTTTGTCGATATCTCCAACCTGCAAAGGCAGATTATTCACAGCACCAAAGATATTAACCGCCCCAAAGTCGCTTCGGCGAAAGACAAGATTAAAGCAATTAACCCCGAGATTCAGGTGGAAACCTATAACACCACCCTGAGTAGTAAAAACGCGCTCGAGATCATCCGCGAATACGACCTGGTGGTCGACGGCACGGACAATTATCCCACCCGGTATCTGATCAACGATGCCTGCGTGTTACTGGGTAAGCCGCTGGTCTACGGCTCCATCTTCCAGTTTGAAGGGCAGGCCAGCGTTTTTTATGCCGGACAAGGGCCCTGCTACCGCTGCCTTTATCCCGAGCCACCGCCGCCGGGGCTGGTGCCCTCCTGCGCGGAAGGCGGCGTGGTCGGTGTGTTGCCGGGCATTATTGGTACGATTCAGGCCGCGGAAGCCATCAAGCTTATCGTCGGCGGCAGCGAGAGCCTGATCGGCCGTCTGCTGCTCTTCGATGTGTGGCAGATGAAGCAACGTGAACTGCGGCTGGAGAGGGACCCCGGCTGCCCGGTCTGCGGTGAGCATCCGTCGATCCATGCGCTCATCGACTATGAGGAGTTTTGCGGGCTGAAACCTGATGAGTCAGAAGCACCCATTGAAAGCGTCACGGCGCTTGAGCTTCATGCGTGGATAGAGGAGGGAAAACCCCTGCAACTGATCGACATTCGTGAGCCCCACGAAAGAGCGATCGCAAAATTTCCGCAGGCCAAAGTGATGCCGCTGGGCCAGATAGTCAGACGTATCGATGAATTCGATCCGACGGTCGATGCGGTGTTTCTGTGCAAGATAGGGCAGCGCAGTATTTTCGCCATTCGGGCACTCCAGCGCGCAGGTTATCAGGGGCGCGTGATGAATTTAAAAGATGGCCTAAACGCCTGGGCGCGGGATGTCGATACCCGTTTACCGCAGTACTAACCTTCAGCTCCACTCTTTCAAACACTAAGGACTTATCATGGCAGAACAAAAAAGCATTAATGCACTGGGGCGTGAAGCCGCGTATCAGTTAGCGAATGTGACCAAAACGGCGCCGCAATTTGCGGCAATTACTCCGCGCTGGGTCAGTCGTTTTCTCGATTATAAAGGGCTGGAGTCGGGCATTTATCGCGTCAACAAGGTCGTGGAGGGGGAGACGCCGCTGGACGTATTATGCAGCCAGGACCCTTCACGCGTAGAGATACCACAGGGCTATATTGAGTATCAGACCACACCGCGCGAATATCAGCTGGATTCGATCTCGACCATTATTAACGTTGATACCAAAATTGCCGATCTCTACAGTTCGCCCTATGACCAGGCGTCAGAGCAAATTGCGCTGGCGATCGAAAGCCTGCGTGAACGCCAGGAAAGCCAGCTTATTAATAATGATGAATATGGACTGCTGAAAAATATTGATGACTCGCAGCGCATTCAGACCCGCAACGGCCGCCCGACGCCGGATGATCTGGATGAGTTGTTGTCAAAAGTGTGGAAAGAGCCTTCCTTCTTCCTCGCCCATCCGCGGGCCATTGCCGCCTTTCAGCGTGAAGCCACGCGACGCGGTGTGCCGCCGGTCACGGTGAACCTGCATGGCGGGACTTTTATTCTGTGGCGCGGTATTCCGCTGATCCCTTCCGATAAACTTTTTGTCGACGGACTGAAGAACCCAAAAAGCCAGGGCGGGAAAACCAATATTCTGCTGATTCGCTCCGGGGAAAGTAAACGCGGCGTGCTGGGGCTTTATCAGGAAGGGCTGCCAAACGAGCAGTCTCGCGGGCTGTCGGTGCGCTTCCGCGGGATCGATGATAACGGCGTGGCCTCTTATTTACTCTCACTTTATTGCTCCGCCGCGATCCTGGCCGATGATGCCATTGCTGTGCTGGAAGATGTTGAAGTGGGTGAATATTATGACTACGAGTAATTTATTCACGCTTCCCTTTGCGCCGGGCGGATGGCCCGGCGAGGCGGATGACGCCCCCTCTGCACGCGATTATGGTCTGCCCGACGCGCGGGATCTGCAAGGGTTGCTGAGCGATACGCCCGCCCGTCCGCGCGGAGTGGAGACGGCCTACGCGCCGCGGGTGGTGCCACTGGGCCAGGAGGGCAGGGCGGATATCACCCCTCGCGGGTTTGCAACATTGCCTGCTTTCGGCTCCCGGCCTGCGCCAGCGGCGCGGGTTGGGCAGATCCCGGTTGAGCGGATCCGTGCAGATTTTCCGATCCTTGCCGAACAGGTGGAGGGGCATCCGCTGGTGTGGCTGGATAATGCCGCGACGACCCAGCGCCCGAAGCAGGTTATCGATCGCATCAGCCATTATTATTTGCACGAAAACTCGAACGTTCATCGGGCGGCGCATACGCTTGCCGCTCGTTCCACCGATGCTTATGAAGCCGCGCGAGAGAAAGTATCGCGTTTTATTGGCGCCCGCGGCCCGGAGAATATTATCTTTGTGCGCGGCACCACGGAGGGACTCAATCTTATCGCTCACAGCTACGTGAAGCCGCTGCTACGCCCTGGGGATGAAATTATCCTCACGCAGCTTGAGCATCACGCCAACATTGTGCCGTGGCAACTTATTGCGCAGGAGACGGGCGCGACGATCCGCGTTGCGCCGGTTGATGAGCACGGACAGCTGATCGTCGAGGAGTATATTCGGTTATTCAACGATAAAACCCGTTTTGTGTCCGCTACTCACGTTTCCAACGCCCTGGGGACCGTGACGCCGGTTCAGGAACTGGTGCAGATCGCCCATCGTTTTGGCGTGCGTATCGCCATCGACGGCGCGCAGTCTATCTCACATATCCCGACCAACGTCACGGCGCTGGATGCCGATTTCTTTGTCTTCTCCGGGCATAAAATTTTTGGACCTACCGGGATCGGCGTCGTCTATGGCAAGCAGGAGGTACTGGAAGCGGCGCGCCCGTATCAGGGCGGCGGGAACATGATTGCCGACGTGACCTTTGAGCTGACGCGCTATCAGCCTTCGCCGAATAAGTTTGAGGCGGGAACGGGCAATATTGCCGATGCCGTCGGGCTGGGGGCGGCCATCGACTATGTGACCTCACTGGGGATCGAAAATATTGCGCAGTATGAGCATGCCTTACTGGAGTATGGGATAGCGAAGCTGTCGGCTATTCCGGGCCTGACGCTGGTCGGCACCGCGGCGAACAAAACCAGCGTCTTGTCTTTTGTGCTGGCGGGGCATGAAAATGAAGCCGTGGGGCGCTATCTCAGTCAGGTTGGCATCGCTGTGCGGTCCGGGCATCACTGTGCGCAACCGATCCTGCGTCGTTTGGGCTATGAGAGTACCGTCCGGCCTTCGCTGGCTTTTTATAACACGCCGCAGGAAATTGATTTTCTCGCCGAACAGGTTGCCCGATTTGCCGCGCGGCAATGACGCCGTAAACCGCGTTAGGCCGCATGAAAACCGAAAAGCAAAAAGCCTGCTCGAAAGCAGGCTTTTTTAAATTTGGCTCCTCTGACTGGACTCGAACCAGTGACATACGGATTAACAGTCCGCCGTTCTACCGACTGAACTACAGAGGAATCGTGTGAACGGGGCGCATATTAACGATGCCATCCGGCCTTGTCAAAGCCTGATTCAAAGAATTGCGTTCAACTGCTGACAATTTCAACAACCCCTGGCTGGGCGCCGCTTTTTTCACCATTACGCACCGTTGCGGTGCAAAAATACCCCTAATGGGGCATACCACAATCTGCTTACCGGGCAAATAAAAGCTGGATTGTTATCACTATCCCTTATAACACGGCCTCTGGCGGGCAGCGGCAGCGCAATTGAAAAGCTGGCAAGCAAATTGCAGAACCAGTTGCATCATACTTCCAGCGTTGACGCTGGCGTTCCTTACAGGAGGCAAAATGAACTTAAGACGACTGAAATATTTTGTGAAAATCGTCGATATCGGCAGTCTGACCCAGGCCGCTGAAGTCTTGCACATCGCACAACCGGCCCTGAGCCAGCAGGTCGCGACCCTGGAAGGTGAAATGGACCAGCAGTTGCTGATACGCACCAAGCGAGGGGTCACGCCAACAGAAGCCGGTAAAATTCTCTACACCCATGCGCGAACCATCCTGCGCCAGTGTGAGCAGGCGCAACTGGCGGTCAATAACGTCGGCCAGACGCTGCGTGGTCAGGTCTCGATTGGCCTGGCGCCGGGCACGGCGGCTTCTGCCATTACTATGCCGTTGCTGCAGACGGTGCGTAATGAGTTGCCCGAGGTGATGGTCTATCTGCAGGAGAGCAGCGGCACTGCGCTGAATGACAAGCTGCTGGCGGGTCAGCTGGATATGGCGGTGCTGTATGAGCGTTCGCCAGTGGCCGGTATCGTCAGCCAGCCGCTGCTGAAAGAGGACCTCTATCTGGTGGGTACCCGCGACTGCCCGGGACAGAGCGTGGATCTCACGGCGGTGGCGGAGATGAACCTGTTCCTGCCGCGGGATTACAGCGCGGTACGGGCGCGGGTCACCGAGGCGTTCACCCTGCGTCGTCTGTCGGCGAAAATTATCGGCGAGATCGAATCCATTACCACCCTGACTGCGGCTATCGCCAGCGGCATGGGGGCGACGGTCCTGCCGGAATCCGCTGCCCGCTCCCTGTGCGGCGCGGCAAACGGCTGGATGGCGCGGATTAGCACGCCGTCGATGAGCCTGTCGCTGTCGCTGAATATGTCGGCACGCGGCAGTCTGTCGCCGCAGGCGCAGGCGGTGAAAGAGATCCTGCTGTCTCTGGTGAGCCGCCCGTCGCTGGAGAACCGTGAACTGCAGCTGGTTAGTTAGGCTATATTCTCTTAAGGAATAAGTTGCTGGTTTTTATTATTTGTTACCTGGGACAACAGACTTTAACAATAGCAGATACGTTAAGTCCATTGGCCCGGAGGAAAGGGTGAACTTCCAGCAACTGAAAATTATCCGTGAGGCGGCCCGTCAGGATTACAACCTGACGGAAGTCGCGAATATGCTCTATACCTCGCAGTCAGGCGTCAGCCGCCATATCCGGGAACTGGAAGAGGAGCTGGGGATTGAGATCTTTATCCGTCGCGGTAAGCGCCTGTTAGGCATGACCGAGCCGGGTAAAGCGCTGTTATCCATTGCCGAGCGCATCCTCAATGAAGCCAGCAACGTCCGGCGGCTGGCGGATCTCTTTACCAATGATGCCTCCGGCGTCTTAACCATCGCCACCACCCACACCCAGGCGCGCTACAGCCTGCCGCCGGTGATTAAAGCCTTCCGCGAGCTGTTCTCAGATGTTCGCGTCGAGCTGGTGCAGGGCACCCCGCAGGAAATCGAAGCGCTGCTGCATAACGGCGGGGCGGATATCGGTATCGCCAGCGAGCGCCTGAGCAACGACCCGACGCTGGCGGCTTTCCCCTGGTTCCGCTGGCATCACAGCCTGCTGGTGCCGAAGGATCATCCTTTGACGCAGGTGTCTCCTCTGACGCTGGAGGCGATCGCCCGCTGGCCGTTAATCACCTACCGCCAGGGGATCACTGGCCGTTCGCGAATCGATGAGGCCTTCAACCGCAAGGGGTTGATGCCGGATATCGTGCTGAGCGCGCAGGATTCCGATGTCATCAAGACCTATGTCGAGCTGGGGCTGGGCGTCGGGCTGGTTGCCGAGCAGTCCGGAGATGCCAGGGAAGCGGACACCTTTACGCGTCTCGATACTCGTCATCTGTTCGATGCCAATACCGTGTGGCTGGGGTTGAAGCGGGGCCAGCTGCAGCGTAACTACGTCTGGCGCTTTATCGAACTGTGCAATGCCGGACTGTCGCTGGATGAAATTAAGCGTCAGGCGATGGAGCCGGAAGAGGCCGCTATCGACTATCAGATTTAAGCCATCGCGGTCAGCGGATCGAGGCGAGGAAATAACGCTATAATTCACACACGAGAGTCGCGACTGAGGAAGGGAAAATGACGATGCGGCGTGTGAAATTACTTTGTTCTGCGCTGATGCTGCTCGCCAGCCACGGCGCGCTGGCCGTCAGTTATCCGCTGCCGCCGGAGGGAAGTCGTCTGGTGGGCAGCGCATTTACCATCGCCGTGCCGGAGAACAACACCCAACCGCTGGAAAGTTTTGCTGCCCAGTACGGCCAGGGGTTGAGCAATATGCTGGAGGCCAACCCCGGCGTTGATGTTTATTTGCCGCACTCCGGTTCGACGCTGATTATTCCGCAACAGTTGATCCTGCCTGACACCGTGCGCGAAGGGATCGTCATCAACGTCGCCGAAATGCGTCTCTATTATTACCCGCCGCTGGGCAATAGTGTGGAAGTGCTGCCAATCGGCATTGGCCAGGCCGGACGCGAAACCCCGCGTAACTGGGTGACGGCGGTAGAGCGCAAGCAGGAGGGACCGACCTGGGTTCCGACCGCCAATACCCGGCGCGAGTATGCGAAAGAGGGCAAAACCCTGCCGGCGCTGGTGCCGCCCGGGCCTGATAATCCGATGGGGCTGTATGCGATCTACATCGGCAGGCTGTACGCCATCCACGGCACCAACGCTAACTTTGGCATTGGGCTGCGCGTCAGCCAGGGATGCATTCGCCTGCGCAATGATGATATTAAATTCCTGTTTGATAACGTACCGGTGGGGACGCGCGTCCAGCTAATCGATCAGCCGGTGAAGTACACCGTGGAGCCGGACGGCAGCCATTGGCTGGAGGTGCACGAGCCGCTGTCGCGCAATCGGGCGGAATTTGAATCCGACCGAAAGGTCCCGCTACCGATGACCTCGGCGCTGCGCGAGTTTACTCAGGGGCCGGGAGTGAGTCCTTCGCAGGCCGAGCAAACCCTGCAGCGCCGCTCCGGCATGCCGGTGAATATCAGCGCTGCAGCGGTGCAGGGGAGTTTGTAGCGGGGCGTTTAGCCTGATTAACGGTTATTGTAAGAAGGCTCTTTTGCTGTCGATGCATTCAACGTTGTTGGGGATAAGGATCGGGAAACCGATCCTTAACTTATCAGCAGTGGCGGTGATGGCGTTTTAATGAGGGTGCCAGGAGATGCTCAGGAGGAGATGATAAAATCTGCAAATATATCTATGGACTTAATATTGTTACTGAGGATCTTTTTTTTGGCTGCCATTGTCCATGAAAGCGAAGATACCGCTTATGATAGCCAATATCCAGAATATAATACTAATGAGTTTTGCAGAATCCATATTATCAAAACACTCCTGACCACAGCCACTACCGCTGACCCCCATCCCGACGATCATGAAGCTCATCATGCCGCTCAGCAATGCCAGAATCACGAAAACTACCGTGATGATAATTTTTATACCTTTTTTCATAAATTAATATCCTTATTTTATTAAATGCAATTTTCTATAATTACTATGAATGGTGCGGGAATGACGATATTAAAGATAAAGTGTACCTCATCGGGAATCCCATGAATACTGTAGTTAGGCAAACAGACTAGTGTTAGGGGAAATATTTCCAGCGAGTCCCGAACAGGACGGCAATCCCGCATTATAGTTCTTGGATTCGTTATAAATATTTAAATTGGGAAAACGATTTCTATTATTCACTTTCGTTCAAAACAACGGGAATGACCCCCATCGTCGTTGAGAAGCGAATCAGGGAGCTGGGATGTCGTTACTTATTGTTGGTAATGGGGACATGCTGTTGCATCAATTCAACGATCCAGTCAATAAAAACGCGCAGTTTGCCGTTGACATGGCGGTTCGGCGGAAACGCCAGGTGCAGGGGCATTGGGCTGATACGCCATTGTGTAAATAACGGAATCAAAGCGCCAACAGCCTGATGTGCTGCCGCCATATAGATTGGCAGCGCAATCACGCCTAACCCGGCTAATCCAGCTTCGAGGTAAGCATTGCCGTCATCTACGGCAAGCACATAATTGCCGGTAATTTCAATCTGTTCACTCTCACTGCGCAGAACCAGAGGATCAATCTTACGGCTGCGTGAGGACACGAATCCTACTATGCGATGGTCGGTGTTTTGCAGTTCTCGCGGGTGCGCAGGGGCGCCAAGGCGTTCCACATAATGGGGGGCGACGTAGACGCCGATTTGCAAATCGCCGACATGGCGTGCGATTAGGGACTGGTCGGTGATTTCACCACCGCGCAGAACGCAATCCACGTTGTCGCCGATCAGATCCACCACCCGGTCGCTCACACCCATGTCGAACTGGATATCAGGGTAGCGGGCGTGGAAAGCCGGTAGCGCCGGCACCAGAATAAGGCGGGCCAGCGGACTGGGTACATCCACCCGTAGCCGTCCCCTGGGCGTCATCGCCGCACTGGACAGGCTGTTTTCAGCATCCTCCATGTCCGCCAGCAGACGGATGACGCGTTCGTAGTAGACCGCGCCATCAGGAGTCACACCGAGTTTGCGGGTAGTGCGATGGAGCAATTTGACGCGCAGGCGCGCTTCCAGCTGCTGAATGAGTTGCGTCACCGTGGTTTTGCTCATATGAAGCGTTTGGGCAGCCTTCGTGAAGCTACCTGCCTCTACCACGCGAGCAAAGGCGCGCATCGCATCGAAACGATCCATTCCTTATCCTCTCTTTTCACCGATTGTTTGGATATTACAAACAATGAGGGACAAAGTCGCTTGTTTATCCGCCCGATCTCGCCGCTGTAAAGTGTCTTTATATTCACCGGGCTTATTTCGCCCCACGATAAAGGTACAAAACATGACAGCACGCGAAGCCGTTTTTCCCTTCGGTCGGCAGACGCTCTATGAGCGCAATCGCTATTCACCGGCCATCAAATCCAATGGTTTTTTGTTCGTTTCGGGGCAGGTTGGTAGCCGCGAGGACGGCTCGCCTGAGCACGATCTGCAAGCTCAGGTCAGGCTGGCGTTCAATAATCTTAATGCTGTGCTCGCGGCGGCGGGCTGCACGTTTGGTGACGTGGTAGACGTTACCCTCTTTGTCGTCGATCCCGAGTCAAATCTCGACGCTATCTGGAGTATTCTGCCAGAATATTGGGGGGAGGCGCCTTACCCTACGTTGACCGGGATCGGCGTGACCTGGCTTTACGGATTCACGTTTGAGATAAAGGTCATTGCCAAGCTGCCCTAAGCGTTATGAGTCTTTCCGCCAGTCGAAAATTCAATAGGGCAACCTGCGCTGCCTGTGGAGGTCTATGCTGGATCGGGAGAGTTAGCCAGACGGGTGCGGATTAACGGAGGGGACAGAGGACAATTTATGAAAGCAGCGGTTTATGACGTGGCAGGCGCTCCCGGCGTCCTGAAATATGTCGATATCCCCGATCCGATCACCGGGCCTGACGATATCCTGATTGCTGTCGAGGCAATCTCCATTGAAGGAGGCGATCTGATCAACCGCCGTTCAACTCCGCCGCCGCTTCCTTCATGGGTCGTGGGCTACGCGGCCGCGGGCACAGTGGTTGCCGTCGGATCGAATGTCCGTAGCCGTAAGGTTGGGGACAGAGTCGCTGCTTTTCACCTGCAGGGATCACATGCGGAACGTTGGGCGGTACCCGCGGAACACACCTGGCTTATCCCCGATGGCGTGGAGATGCCTGAAGCGGCGGTGGTACCGATTTCTTTTGCAACCGCGCATCATTGTCTTTTCACCCGAGGCATGCTCCGACACGGAGAAACCGTCCTTATTCAGGCCGCGGCGGGTGGCGTGGGGCTCGCGGCCGTTCAGCTTGCCTCACAAGCAGGCGCAACGGTCATCGCCGTGGCAAGCGGAACACAGCGCAGGAGTCGGTTGCTTGAACTGGGTGCCGATCATGTCGTGGATCGTGCCGAGCACAACATCGTAGACCGTGTCCGACAGTACACCCAGGGTACCGGTGTTGACCTCGTCATCGATCCGGTGGGGACGACGCTGCCTGCTTCGCTTTCTGCACTTGCCCCGGAAGGACGTCTCGTCTTCGTCGGTAATGCGGGCGGGGGGAGTCTGACTGTCGACTTGTGGTCGCCAATGCAGTCTAACCAGACACTCATGGGAGTCTTCATGGGCCCCCTTTTTGCAAGGCCTGGCGTGCGGGCCAGTGTGGACGACCTGTTGCAGGCTGTAGCAGCAGGGCGTATCAAGGTGGTCATTGACCGTATCTTCCCCCTGGCTAACGCTGCCGCGGCCCACGAATTCGCTGAGACAGCGAAACCGCTTGGCCGCGTCGTGATGAAGCCATGAGGTGCGTTTGACCAGTACGCGTGCGCCAGGCTAATGACTTGCATCTGGTATCAAGGCGATTTACCTGACGCATAGCAGGCGTGAGCGCACGGTTAAAACCGCAGAATATCAAAAGGAGTGGTTTAACATTCTTTTGAGCCAGCGAGTGCTGCGAGCCCACGGCGCTGACCTTGAGTTTGAATGAAAAGTGTTCTTTAGCCCGCCCCTGACTTTCCCATTTTTTCGAAATCTTTATCTCTTTTTCTCATTTGTCAGTAAAAGGCATATGCCCGCAGAATCATGTCTAAGGCAGGGCGGGTGTTGCACTATCAATGATAAAACCCCTCTGATGGCCTTGCCTCTTTTACCACACCTCTTTTGTGGTTTTTACAGATTTTAACCAGGAAAAGGCTTCTTTATGACGTTATCTAAATTACTGCTTCCTTTGCTGATTGCCGGGAATCTCTCTTCTGCGTGGGCTGCCGGGCAGGTTGTTCCGTCCTCTACCACCTTTCATGTCACCGCTGATGAGGCGCTGAAAAGTAAGCTTCCGCCGGATATCGCCAAACGCGGATATATCGTTGCAGGCACCAATCCGAATACGCCCCCAACCACTTTTTTCCAGGAAGACAATAAAACGCTCGCCGGGCGTGAGATTGATGTGATGAATGCCGTGGCGGCAAGGCTCGGTGTGGAAGTGCGCTGGCAGGATACCGGCGGTTTCGACAATATTATTCCGGGGTTGAAATCGGGTCGCTATGACGTCGCACTATCCAATATCAACGCCACCAAAAAACGTCTCGAGCAGGTCGATTTCGTCAGTTACTACGATGCGTCGCGCCTGGGGGTCATCTCGCGTAAAGACGCCAATATTGCGCCATTTACCTCTTTTGAGGCTGTGTGCGGGCAGGAAGTGGGCGCCGGCGCGGGCACTACGCAGATTGGGCGTCTTGAAGCTGCAAGCAAAATTTGTACTGATGCGGGTAAGCCGCCGATCAAGATTGCCGTATTCCCGGATCGCCCTTCAGGCGTACAGGCCGTGGTCAGCGGTCGCGTACCGATGTTCTTCGGCCCGTATGAAGGTCTGACCTATCAGGTTAGCCAGGTCAAACCGCTGACGCTGACCGGCACTATTCATGTTGATGATGCGCCTGTCTCCGTGGCGTTCCCTAAACAGTCGGGGCTGGAAGAGGCGGTGCAGGCATCCCTGAACTCGCTGATCAAGGACGGGACTTACCAGAAAATCCTCGATAAATGGTCCATCGGTTTTGGCGCAGTCAAAGAGTCAAAACGTAATGAAGAGATTTTCGGATGAGCAGTGAAACACAC
The DNA here is from genome assembly GCF_001808325.1 of Klebsiella sp. HMSC16C06. Classification (NCBI taxonomy): domain Bacteria; kingdom Pseudomonadati; phylum Pseudomonadota; class Gammaproteobacteria; order Enterobacterales; family Enterobacteriaceae; genus Klebsiella; species Klebsiella sp. HMSC16C06. The sequence continues at coordinate 211,034 of NZ_KV793011.1, read as the reverse complement.
GATCAGCAGCCGGAAGAACTGCGGATCATCGGTAAAAAATATATCGGGCGCTGGATAAGCGCCCTGATCGTATTGCTGATATTGCTGGCTATGGGGAACTCCATGCTCAGCAATCCGCGTTTTGAATGGTCGGTGATTGCCGAAAACTTTACCGGTCCGTCGATCATTCAGGGCGTACTGATGACATTGCAACTGACCGCAATTTCCGTGATTTTTGGCTTTGCAGGCGGCACGATCCTGGCGCTGATGCGCCTGTCATCCAATCCGGTGCTGGTCGCTGTCAGCTGGGGGTATACCTGGTTTTTCCGCGGGGTGCCGATGCTGGTTCAGTTATTTCTCTGGTACAACATTGCCGCGCTTTACCCGACTATTTCGATTTCGCTGCCGTGGGTTGGTGAAATCTGGAGCGCTTCTGCGAACTCACTGATTAGCCCGTTCAGTGCTGCCGTGATTGCATTAGTCATGCATCAGTCTGCCTATGCCGCAGAGATTATCCGCGCCGGGATCCAGAGCGTCGGCACCGGGCAAGTCGAGGCTGCACGTGCTCTGGGTTATCGCCCGGCACAAATATTCCTCCACACCATTTTGCCGCAGGCGATGCGCGCCATTCTGCCTCCGGCCGGGAATGAAGTGATCGGTCAGTTGAAAACCACAGCGGTTGTCTCGGTGATTTCACTACAGGATGTGCTGTTCTCCGCGCAGATTATTTATCAGCGCACCTATGAAGTGATCCCGCTACTGCTGGTCGCCACGTTGTGGTACCTGCTGCTGACATCATTGCTTTCAGTGATTCAGTATTACGTTGAACGACATTTCAGCCGCAGTAGTCACCGCAAGGTAAAACGCAAAGCCGGGAAAGCGTCGGCATCCGGCGCGGTCAGTACCCCCAGTATCAGCGCAGGAGAAACCAGCCATGGGTGAAGCCATTGAATTTCGCAAAGTCACTAAGCGTTTCTCCGGTAATACCATTCTGGATGAAATCAGCCTCGATATTCCGGCCGGTTCGGTCACGGTGATCCTCGGGCCTTCCGGTTCAGGGAAATCCACCTTGCTGCGTTGTATTAATCATCTTGAAAAACTGGATGGCGGCACGATCCGTATCGGTGGCGAACTGGTGGGTTATCAGCAGAAAGGGCAGGCATTGTATGAACTGAGCAGCCGCAGAATCGCCGCGCAGCGCAGCCGTACCGGCATGGTATTTCAGCAATTTAACCTGTTTCCGCACCGCACCGTTTTGCAAAATATTACCGATGCGCCTTTGCGGGTGAAGATGCAAAACCGTGAGCAGGTACTTAGTAAAGCCCGCGCGTTGCTCCGGCAGGTTGGGTTAGCCAGTCGTGAAGATGACTGGCCGCAGCAGCTTTCCGGCGGGCAGCAGCAGCGTGTAGCCATTGCCCGTGCGCTGGCGATGGATCCTGAAGTGATGTTGTTCGATGAACCCACTTCCGCGCTGGATCCTGAACTGGTGGGCGAAGTGTTGCAGGTGATCAAAAAGCTGGCGCACTCCGGGATAACGATGGTGATTGTCACCCACGAAATCGGCTTTGCACGAGAAGTGGCAGATAACGTCATCTTTATGGAGGGTGGCAAGATTGTGGCGTCGGGGCCAACGAAAAGTGTACTCGATGAAACGGAGAACGTCCGTGTCCGTAATTTCCTGTCGACGGTTTTATAATGACGCTGCGTTAATTTGTTTCGCAAATAACATATCAACCAGCCGCGGCAGACTGTCGCGGTTTTCCAGCCTGCTCAGTGCCACCAGCTCCATCCGCTTTGCGTCTGTGAAGTCGGGCAAACAGGCACGCAGTTTTGCCGGTAAATCAAACGGGATTGCCAGGCTTTGCTGCCGCGTGAAGCGCTGTTGCAGCACGCAGCCGTCACGCAAAAACACCGTCACCTGATGAAAACGCGCGGCCGGGTTCAGCTCGTCCGGCGGTGCGGAGAAATCCGGGCAACGCGCCACACTTTCTGCCAGCGCGGCAATATCTGTCGCCACCGGCGCCGATGAGAAATCCTCTAAGCGTAGTTCTCCGCGCAGCAAACATGCCGCAATCACGTATTCCAGACTGAACCTGGCTTCAACGCCGGTGTTGGGTTTTCGCACCGACGCCGCAATATCACCGCCCGGCGGAAAAGACACTTCAATGCGTTCGATGGCTGCGATCAGTACATCCGTGCTATTGCCCGTTTGCAGCCACTCCTGGCGGAGAGCTCGTGCGGCATCGGCAGCGCTATGCGTGCCTCCGCAGGTCGGATAGGGTTTGAATTCCAGACCGGGCGAGATAATCCGCCACGGCGCGCCCCAGCCTGAGATAAGTTTTTCCGGCTGCTGCTGACCGGCGCAATAAGTCGATAAAAAGCTGTCCAGCACGTTGTCCGGCTGGCCGTGAAAGCCTGCCAGCGTGAGCTGTGTGGCAATGACGGCGGTCTGCGCCGCCAGGCCCGCGTGCAACGGTTTGACATCACTGCCGAACTGCGCACGTAAACCCGCAGACTGCGTCGCCGCGATACCCAGAATCACTGCCGTTTGCCGTTCCGTGGCATGCACCAGCCGCGCGCAGGCAGCGGCGGCGGCAATCGTGCCGAGCGTAGCGGTATTGTGAAAACCGAGGGTGTAATGCTGAGAACCGACGGCCAGCCCGAGGCGTCCGGACATTTCCACTCCGGTCACGTACGCATCGAGAAAATGTGCGCCATTGAAATCGGGTCTTTGTGAGACCAGCGCCAGAAGCGCGGGCAAAATCACCACGCTGGGGTGACCGCGAAAATCGGGATGGAAATCGTCAAAATCCAGCGCGTGCCCGACATACCCGAGCAGCAACGCGCGGGTCGGCGGATCGTCAGCGCGGTAAACCTGATGCAAACTGTTCAGTCCTGCATCGGGGAAGTCACCGCGTAAAACCGGCAGGGTAACCGCCAAAAAATCCAGTAACCCTTCCCGTGCTGCTTCATGAGCCGCGGGGGAAGGGGACGAGCTGACGATAAGTTTCGCCAGCGATGGCGTTAATGTCATCGGTGTATTCCCCGTTTCAGGCCTGAGCGACCGAAGATAATAAATTAACGAAAGGTTCACGCTCGCAGAGCGCATGCAGTTGCACCAGCAGGGCGTCTGAAATCGAGTGCTCGTCAAGGGTCAACGATGAGAATCAATGCCTGGCAAGTCGGTGCCTGCTTGTCGATTCATGCGCTTTTATCCTTGCTGTTTATTTCCGCACTGAGAGTGCGCAGCGCTTGTACCGCCAGTTGCGACAGGTAATGTGCAGTCGGAAACAGGGCGCGATCGTCAACGCGAAATTGTGGATGGTGCAGCGCGTAAGGGCCTCCGGAGCCGATCATGATGAATGCGCCGGGCAATTTTTGCTGATAGAACGCGAAGTCCTCCCCTATCGGGCTGGCTTCAACGCGACGGGCTTCAAAGCCGGAGCCTTCACCGTGCGCCAGCGCGAAATCCACCCATTTAGCCGTATTGACCACTGACGGCGGGCCTGGCTGCCAGTCGAGGCTGATGTCGGTATCAAATGCCGCAGCGATACCCGTAAGAACCTGCCGCAAACGGCGTTCGATCAGTTCCCGTGTGTCCTGATTAAAGGTGCGGACGGTGCCTTCCAGCCAGGCGGAATCCGGGATCACGTTCCACGTACTCCCGCTGTGAACCTGTGTGATAGAAACCACTGCGTTGTGTGCGGACGGCACGTTGCGGGCGATCAGGGTTTGCAGCGCGGAAATCACCTGTCCGGCGATAATAATCGGGTCGTTGCCTTCGTGTGGACGCGCCGCGTGGCTGCCGGTACCGGAGATAGCGATCGCAAAGCGATCCACGCCGGCGGTTAATGCGCCGTCTTTGCTGCCGATAACGCCAACCGGCAAAGAGGGATCGTTATGAATGCCGAAAATGACGGCAGCGTTATCGAGCGCGCCGGTGCTAATCAGCGCCGGCGCACCGTGACCGGTTTCTTCCGCCGCCTGAAACAGAATGCGCACCGTGCCGGAAAGCGAATCTTCCTGCGCTTTCAGCAAAATCGCCGCGCCAAGCGCCGCCGAGGTGTGGAAATCGTGGCCGCAGGCGTGCATCACTCCGGGATTTTGCGAGGTGTAATCCACAGCGGATTTTTCTTCAATCGGCAGGGCATCGATATCAGAACGTAGCACCACCAGTTCGCCGGGATTGATGCCGCCAATTTCTGCCACCAGACCAGTTTTGAGCGACAAATCTATCACGCGGATTTGATACTTCTCCAGTACCGCCCGGATACTGGCGGTGGTGTTAAATTCGTCGTTGGACAGCTCCGGATGGCGGTGCAGGTGGTGGCGAAAATCCTGAATAAACGCCGCCAGTGGCTGATGTTCCTGCGTGATATCTAACATTTAAACTCCTGTAGGTGGCTGACGTTCCAGCCAGCGGGCGTGGCTTTTTTCATCGAGAATTTTTTTCAGGTACAGCGTGATATGTCCTTTGCCGAGGTCTCTTTCAAAGACCGGCTGAAAACCCAGTTTTAGGTACATATCGCGCAGCCACGGATGGCTGGTGGCGGTACCGAGTGAGTAAGCCGGGGCTTTCAGTTCGCGGATCAGAATGTTGTCTTCCAGCCAGCCCAACAGTTTTTTGCCGAGGCTCTGACCGGCGTAATCTGGATGCGTGCCAAACCAGCCAATATGCGGCAGGCCCAAAGGGCCCGGCATTGCGCCCCACGGGAAGCGCAGGGTAACCGAAGCCGCCATCCGCTGGTCATCAAAGAGCGCAAACACCGCATGATCGTCGAGGTGTTGTGTCACGCGTACCAGATCGGCGGTGGCAGCATCAAACTGAATCCCGAGCGCTTTGATTGGCGCGTAGGCGGCCAGCATCAGTGTCAGATAATCGTGTTTATCATCCAGCGTCAGCCGCCTGAAATGTTGTGTCATAACCCAGATCCCTCAGGAGAAGTCAGATGACCGGACTGCTCGGCAAAGCGGATGACGTCATCGACTTTTTGCGCGGCGCAGCCGGTGTAATGAGCCGGATCTAACCAGTGGTCAAGATCCCGTTCAGTAATACAGGCCGCCAACACCGGATGCGCAAGCAGAACGGTTTTAAAAGCGTGTCGTTTTTCAAACGCCTGCATGGCGCATTCATAAATCAGATGATGCGCGGTTTGTTTACCGAGTTTTTTACCGACCTCAAACATCACTTTTTCGGACAGCAGCAGGCCGTCCTGCATTTGCAAATTCGCAAGCATGCGTGCTTTATTGACCGTCAGGCCGGAGAGAATCGACTGAGCATTTTGCAGCTGTGCAGAGAGATAAATCGAGATTTCCGGCAGGGCGATCCACTCGGCGCGCCAGCTCATCGCATCACGTTCATGCTCTACGTGCATCGACTGATAAATCAGTGATGCGCTGTGCAACAGCGGCTGTGTCAGGCTGGCAAGACCTTCGAGGGCTGCGGGATTGCGTTTGTGCGGCATGGTAGTGGAGCCGATTTTCCCGCTGCTGAACGGTTCCTCGACTTCATTAATTTCGGTGCGCATCAGGTTGTAAAGTTCGTTGCCTATTTTGCCCAGAGTGCCGCTGATCAGCACCGCCACCGAGGCGTATTCTGAAAAGCGGTCACGCGCAGCCTGCCAGCCGATATTCGGCGTACTGAGGTTCAGGCGCGCCAGTGTGCGGCGTTCTACCTCCGGACCCACTTCGCCAAGCGCAGCGTAGGTACTGATCGCGCCGCTGATATTACCGGTCAGCAGACGCGGCGTGATGGCGGCAAGACGGTCGAGATGACGGATAAACTCATCCAGCCAGACGGCGACTTTAAAGCCAAACGTGGTGGGCAACGCCTGCATACCGTGGGTGCGGCCTGTCATCAGCGTGTACTGATGCTCACGCGCCAGCGCTTTCAGCTCATTCGCCACGGCGGTGCTGTCACGGACGATCACTTGCAGAGTTTGTGCCAGCTGTAAAACGGTGGCGGTATCGATGATATCCTGCGTGGTTGCGCCGTAATGAATGTATTCCCCTGCGTCACCGCATTGCTGTTGCAATGCGGTGAGCACCGGCATCAGAGAATGTTTCATCTGCGCGCCGGAGGCGGCGATGTCCTTAATATTCAGCTGGCTGGCATTGGCCAGCTCCGCAATGCTCAGCGCAGCCTGTTGCGGAATCACACCCAGCTCACCTTCGGCCAATGCCAGCGCAACTTCGACATTGATTTGCTGTGTCAGGCGATTTTGCTCTGACCAGATTTCCCGCATTTCGGGTGTGCCAAAATTGTTGCCAAGTAAAAGAAAATCTATCGGATGTGAGGACATAATACTCTCGTCTTATATAAGGGATAATTAACGTTGTTTTAAGATCGTCATTAAAAACACGATATCGAAATGGCGTATCAGGTATGGGATGATGCCAGATGCGTCTGTTTTCATTGCGTTAAATTAGCCCTGTCTGACACTATCATTTCTTTGATCCAGCACAGCATGCAAGGGGTTTATAGGCTATAGCAAAAATCAATCTATGCTATTGAGAATAAGTTAATAAGGATCCCCACTTAGCACTTTGTTAATTTTTTCAATTCTCGTAGGATGCTTTTAATAACACTTGAATATATCCCATATCAAATTCCTGTTTAATTACGGGGAGTTTCTCTTTAACCAGACGACAAATACAGGGCATCGATGTGTTCGCCATAAAATCACCGCAGACCTATCATCATCAGCCCGGCCTGCTTTCACGCACCGGTGAGCTACTTGCCGTTCATTCCTCCGATGTCGCGATCATCACCAGCCCGAAAGCGTGGCGGGCGGTGAATCCGCAACTGGAAACCAGCCTGGAGGCAGCCGGTATTCGCTGGCAGGTCAATTTTCTCACCACGGAATGTACCGATGCGGCTATCGAAACCCATCTGAACAGCGTGCGGGAACAAAACGCCACGCTGGTACTGGGCATTGGCGGTGGGCGGGTGCTTGATTGTGCCAAAGCGGTGGCGAATCTGCTGTCCCACGTCGGGCTGGTGACCATACCGACCGTTGCCGCGACCTGTGCCGCCTGGTCGCCGATCAGCATTATTTATAATGAGCTCGGCGGGCATGTGCGCAGCCAGCCGTTGTCGCGTATGCCGCTGATGCTGCTGGTCGACACGAATGTGATTGCGCAAAACGATGTGCGTTATCTCAAAGCAGGCATCGTGGATGCGCTGGCGAAATGGTACGAATTCCGCCCGTATAAACAGAAAAGCGACGACAGTCTGGCGCTGAACCTGAAAGTTCAGGCAGCAAAACTGGCGGTGGACGTCTTTGAACAATACGGCGCTCAGGCGGTGCAGGACAACGCCCGCCATGAAGTCACACCGGCGCTGATGAAAGTTATCGACGCCAATATCGCGGTGGCAGGTATGGCTAACAGCATGCGCGATGAAACCCCTGCGCCGGGCGTGGCGCACGCGATCCATAACCGTTTCACCCATCAGCCGGAATTGCATGACTGGCTGCACGGCGAGAAAGTGGGTTTCGGGTTGCTGGTGCAGTCCCTGTTGGAAAGCGATGACGGCCAGCCCGAGGTGCAGTTGCTGTCGTTGTTACGTGAATATGACGCGCCACTGTCATTGCCGCCACTGAATGGTGACCGGGAGGCGATCATCGCGGCCATTGCCCGCGAAGTAAAATTCTCCGCCGAAAATGCCGCCCGTTTACCGTTTCCAATAGCAGCGGAAAATATCGAAAAAGCCCTGCGGAAAACCGAAACTGACTATTATTCACAGGGATAACGCCATGACCTCTGATTCATCTTCTGCAAAAAACACACGTCAATTGCGTCTTGGTCTGTTTGTACAGCCGCTCGGGCATCACGTCAGTGGCTGGCGCTTAACTGAAAACCTTGGTTCGCCGACCGACATCGACTGGCTGACGGGGATCGCCAAAAAAGCCGAAGAGGGCAAGTTCGATATGTTCTTCGTCGGCGATGCTCTGGCGACCAGCGTCTACCGGTTGCCGTCCACCATGGCGCGGCTTGAGCCGCTGACCTTGCTGTCGGCGCTGGCAGTGCAAACACGCTATATCGGGCTGGCCGCCACGGCTTCAACGACATTCAGCGATCCGTTTAATCTGGCACGCAGCTTTTCTTCTCTTGATCACATCAGCCACGGCCGCGCGGCGTGGAACGTAGTGACGTCGTTTTCCACTGACGTGGCGCGCAATTTCAGCCGCGACGATATGCCCACGCATGCCGAACGTTATGCCGTGGCGCATGAGTTTCTCGAGGCGACATTCAAACTGTGGGAAGGCTGGCAGGAGGGGGCGGTGCAGCCGGACAAGGCCAGCGGCCAGTATTTCGTGAACGAGAAAATCCAGCCGGTGAATCATCAGGGCAAGTATTTTCAGGTACAGGGTCCGCTGAATATCACTCGTTCGCCGCAGGGGCGTCCGGTCATTATTGAAGCCGGTTCTTCTGCTGACGGCCAGAAACTGGCGGCGGCCACGGCTGAAGTCGTGTTTACTGCGGCCGCCACGCTGGAAGAAGCGCAAACGTTTTACCGTGCGCAGAAACAGCAGGTGATAGAGGCTGGACGTAATCCAGATCACGTGCTGATTTTGCCAGGCGTAATGCCCATCGTGGGCCGCACGCTGGAAGAAGCCCATGAAACCTGGCGTGAACTGAATTCGCTGGTGGATATTGATAACGGCATCCGCCAGCTTTCCACCCGTTTTAATATGGATCTGAGTGCGTTTCCGCTCGATGGACCGGTGCCGGATGTGCCTGCCGGTGAAGGTAATCAGAGTCGAGTGAAACTGCTGACCGATCTGGCGTATCGCGAAAATCTGACCCTGCGTGAACTGGCCGCGATTGCTGCCGGTTCGCGTGGGCACCGCGTACTGGTCGGTACGGCGGACGTTATCGCCGATGATTTCCAGCACTGGCTTGAAGAAGGCGGGGCAGACGGTTTCAACATCATGCCGGCGGTGATGCCGGAACAGCTTTCGCTGTTTGTTGAGCTGGTGATCCCCGAATTGCGCCGTCGCGGGTTATTCCGTGAAGAATATGAATTCAGCACGCTGCGTGAAAACCTTGGTCTGCCTGAGCCTGACTTTAACCGCCAGTCTTAACTTTAGCGTTGGAACATTACGATGACGATTTCTTTGTCAGACCGCGTTCAGTGCGTGTCACTTTCCGCCAATGCAGCGGCGAAGCAGCGTACCAATGACCTGAAAAAAGCTGGGGTGGATATTTTGGATCTCACCACCGGCGAGCCGGATTTTGATACGCCCGCTCACATTAAACAGGCGGCATACGAGGCGATTGCGGGTGGTGAAACCAAATACACGCCGACGCCGGGCATTCCAGCGCTGCGTGAGGCGGTGCAGCAGAAATTACAGCGGGAAAACGGGCTGCCATTTGCTGTTGCCGACATTATGATTGCCAACGGTGCCAAACAGGTCATTTTCAATGCCTTTGCCGCTACGCTCAATGATGGCGACGAAGTGATTGTACCGGTTCCGTACTGGCCGACGTTTCCGGACAGCGTGCGTTTTAACGGCGGCACACCGGTTTTGGTTGAATGTCATCTGGAACAGGGTTACAAACTGACGCCGGAACAGCTGGCCGCCAGTATTACGCCGCGCACCCGCTGGCTGGTGCTCAATCATCCAGGTAATCCGAGTGGCGCGGTATATTCCGCCGCGGAATTGCAGGCGCTGGCCGCCGTCCTGCGCGGACATCCGCAGGTGCTGGTCATGCTTGATGACTTATATGAGCACATTCTGTTTGATGGCTGTGAACACCAGAATCTGCTCAACGTAGCCCCTGATTTACGGGGGCGCAGTCTGCTGGTGGGCGGTGTATCCAAAACTTATGCGATGACCGGCTGGCGGATTGGTTTCGGTGCCGGGCCACAAGCGCTTATCGCCGCCATGACCGTGGTGCAATCGCAAATCAGTTCCGGTGCCAGTTCGGTGAGTCAGGCGGCTGCGCTGGCAGCCTTTAACGGCGGGCTGGATTTTATTGCGCCACAGGTTGCGGCTTATCAGCAACGGCGCGATGTGATAACCGACATTCTGGCGAATATTGACGGGCTGGAGTTGCGAGTGCCGCAGGGCGGTTTCTTTGTCTTTTGCCGCTGCGCCGGATTAATCGGACGTTACCGGCCAGGCGGGGCGAAAATCGAAAACGAAGCTGACGTGCTGGATTATCTGCTGGAAAACGGTGTGTCCGGTGTTGGCGGCAGCGCATACGGCTTGTCGCCCTATTTTCGATTATCGATTGCCACAGACAACGCCACGGTAGCTGAAGCCGGGCGGCGCATTGCATCGGCCTGCGCGAAACTCAGTCCCGCTGAGTAAACTTAAAAGGTTTTTCGGTAGGCTTGAAACTGCGGAGTTTGGTGTCGCAAAAGACATAGATCACCGTAAAATCGAACTGAAATGACCCAGAATATTGCCTGATGCGGAGGAAGGAATGAAAATGCATCAGGAAAATTTTTCACGCTAACTTGTTGAATCTACATCGTATAAAGATTCATGAAGAGGCATGGAAATTGAAAAGCAAAAAGCCTGCTCGAAAGCAGGCTTTTTTAAATTTGGCTCCTCTGACTGGACTCGAACCAGTGACATACGGATTAACAGTCCGCCGTTCTACCGACTGAACTACAGAGGAATCGTGTGAACGAGGCGCATACTACTGGCCTCGCATTTTTGTGTCAACACTAAAATTAACTTGCTGATTCAACTGGCTAAATTTAGCCCAAGGCGTTGTTTTAGTGAACAATGCGCCGATTGTCTTCATCCTGCAGGCCATTCTCACGTATCCGCTGCAGCGGATCCTGCTGGTAGAAGTGGCAAAAACGCTGCCACAGGGCGGGGAAGCGGGGCGCGAACAACTCGGGCGCGCTGAAAAAATATTCCGAGAGGACGGCAAAGCACTCCGCGGGGTCGGTGGCGGCATAGGCGTCAATGCTGGCGGCGCTTTCCCCCACCAGGTCTATCTCATCCTGAATATTGTTCATTGCCGCGTGGAGATCGTGCTCCCAGCCGGCGACCTCGCGTAGCGGGATAAGCGGCACGCCGCTGGCCCGATCGCCATTCCTCGCATCCAGCTTATGCGCCACCTCGTGCACCACGAGGTTAAAGCCTGACGCATCAAAGGAGTCCTGAATATCCAGCCAGTTCAACACTACAGGCCCCTGCTGCCAGCTTTGTCCCGATTGCACCACCCGCTGGTTATGGACCAGACCAATATCATCTTCCCATTCATCATCCACGACGAACGGGGCTGGGTAGATCAGCACTTCATGGAAACCGTCCAGCCACTCTATTCCCAGCTCAAGCACTGGCAGACAAAAGAGCAGGGCAATGCGTGCCTGATGCAGCGGGGTGAGCTCCAGCCCCTGCAGTGCCACCAGACGTTTTTGCTGTAAGAAACGGGCTGCCAACTGAGTAAGCTTGCGCTGCTCAGTGGGAGAAAGATGGGCTAAAACCGGAATGGCAAGCGCTTGCTCCCAGGGCATCTCTGCGTTGCCGGACTCATCATCTGCTTTCCAGGGCCATTTAAACATCATATTGCTCGCAAAGTCGTCACTTGAACACGATTACCGAAACGGGAGCTATTAAAATGCCAAAGATCCTGGCATTATAGCAACCACAACAGCGGAGAGATGCCGGAGCGGCTGAACGGACCGGTCTCGAAAACCGGAGTAGGGGCAACTCTACCGGGGGTTCAAATCCCCCTCTCTCCGCCACTTTTCTCTTAATGACCATTCCCCTTCAATCACACCGTTAGCTTCAGGTATAACGCCTGCGCTGGGGTATCGCCATCATCATCGTCCTGGTTTCAGCGTAGAGACGCGGTAGCGCGCTTTATCCTTTTAGGACCTTATCGCCGCTTTTTGCCCGAACGAGCTTAAACGCATCATAAAGAGGGAAGGTACGCCTGGAAAGCGGCAATGTCGAAAAGAGTGATCTCAACGGAGCGGGAACATAAAAAAGCCCGCTGAACGCGGGCTTTGACGGGGATCAGAACTGATAGACCAGGCCGAGGGCGACGATGTCATCGGTCGCGATACCGCTGTTTTTGTAGAAGCGGTCGTCTTCATCCAGCAGGTTGATTTTGTAATCCACATAGGTGGACATATTTTTGTTGAAGTAGTAGGTCATGCCCACGTCGACATACTTGACCAGATCCTTGTCGCCGTAGCGAGAATAGGTGTAGAGATCTTTACCCTTCGACTGCAGATAGGCGACAGACGGACGCAGCGGTAAATTAAAGTCGTCAAACTGATACTGCGCGACCACTTCGAAGTTCTGCGTTTTGTTGGCAATCCCACCAAAACTATCGTTGCCGTAGAAGGTCATGTTGCGGGTTTCAGCATACATGGCGGCCAGATAGATGTTGTTGGCGTCATATTTCGCGCCGACGGTCCAGGCGTCAGCTTTATCGCCATTGGCGTAGCGCTGGCTGCTACGAGCCTCTGCCAGCTGGTTATGGGTACGGTCAGAAGACGAATACGCTGCCCCTACGCTGATCCCCATATCAAGATCGTAGTAGCTGGAGATACCGAAACCGTCGCCATTTTCCCGCGCCAGTTTACGTTTGCCGCCGTTATTAGTGCCTTCGCCAGAACCGGCGTTTTCATTATTACCCTGATACTGCAGGGCGAAATGCAGACCATCGACGAGGCCGAAGAAGTCGCTGTTACGGTAGGTTGCCACGCCGTTGGTACGGCCGGTCATGTAGACGTCGGTCTGGGTGTAGGTATCGCCGCCGAATTCCGGCAGCATATCGGTCCAGGATTCGATGTCGTACACCACGCCGTAGTTACGACCGTAATCCAGTGAGCCGTAGTCGGCAAACTTCAGACCAGCGAAGGCCAGACGGGTCCAGGAGTTTGCGCCTTCTTTTTCAGTGGTATTTGCCTGAATGTTGTATTCCCACTGACCGTAGCCGGTTAACTCGGAAGCGATCTGCGTTTCGCCTTTTATACCAAAGCGAGCATAGGTCTGATCGCCATCCTCTGAAGTGTCGTCAGAGAAGTAGTGCAGGCCGTCGACTTTTCCGTAAAGGTCCAGTTTGTTGCCGTTGTTGTTATAGATTTCCGCGGCATTAACGGCATTGGCCATTAATAATGCCGGTACCATGAGTGCCAGTACTTTTCTTTTCATTATATATTCCCTTTTAATAATAATTTCTATGAATTATGACAATCCCTCCGGAATGACTATCAGATACTAACGACTAAGTTCATTTTTATTTAAAATAAAATATGTAAATAAATAATGTAAAATATTTCAATTTATTTCCATTTGGTTCTTTATATTTTTTATGGATGATTTTGAGTGAGGTATTATTTTGTTATATAGCAATAGGATATGGTGTCATTTGATAGATTTTGTTAACTCAATGAAATGGGTTGTATGAATTAACATCAAGGCATCATTCATCACGAAAATTGCTTTTAGGCTGGGAAAAATAATCAATACATTATCAATACATTAAGCGACCTCCCGCGCCGGAATAAACTTTTTGCATGGGGAGAAGAATAAATAAAGCACTTCAGCGCCCGCTCACCGGCAGCATAAGTCGCAGGTTGACGCAGAAGATGGGGATGAAACTGCTGCCTGCTGCGCAGGTTGGCGGTATAATGTGATGCTTGTCACGTTTTGAGTGGCGGTAGTGTGTTGTGTCACGGAGAGGAATGAGATGGAAGAGCAGGCAAAACGTAGCCCCGGAGGGAAGCTCGCGTTATGGGCGTTGTATGCTTTTTGCGGATATTGTGTCTGGGTCATCGTGCGTTACTGGTGGGTGGTCGGAAAAATTCACAGCGTTCCCGGCACCAGCGTGGAGGGCGATTTGGGAACCACGGCGGGAAAATGGCTTGGCGCGCTGTTGGGGATGTTAGTCCTTGCGGGCATTGGCGCGATCCTCGGGGCGGTTGTCTGGTATACCCGGCCGTCTCGCGGCGAGCGGGATCATCAGCGGTAAAGTTGCTATGCTCGAGGCTGACCTTCACATAAAGGAAAGCCTATGAACCTGGTTGACTGGCAGCAACGATATGAGCACTGGATACTGACGCACCACGCGCAGGATGATGCCGCACACGATCTGTCCCATTTTCGTCGCGTCTGGGCCACGGCTACCCAGCTGGCCGCCGGGGAGGAGGTCGACCGACTGGTACTCCTCACGGCCTGCTATTTTCATGACATCGTCAGCTTGCCGAAGAATCATCCGGAGCGAAGCCGTTCCTCGATGATGGCCGCTGAGAAAACCCTCGCTATTCTACAGTCGTCATTTGCCGATTTTCCCGCGGAGCGTTACGCGGCGGTCAGCCATGCCATTGAGGCGCACAGCTTCAGCGCGGCGATCCCGCCGCGCACGCTGGAGGCGAAAATCGTCCAGGATGCCGACCGTCTTGAGTCGCTGGGGGCGATTGGCCTGGCGCGGGTCTTCGCCGTCGCCGGCGCCCTGAATACCATCTTGTTTGATGCTGAAGATCCGTTTGCTGACCGGCGGGCGCTGGATGACCGCAGATATGCCCTTGACCATTTCCAGTGCAAACTCCTGCGCCTGCCGGAGACCATGCAGACGGCCAGAGGAAAAGAGATGGCGCAGCACAATGCCCGCTTCCTCGTCGAATTTATGGCCAAGCTTAGCGCGGAGCTGCAGGGGGAGCCGCTGGCGCTGGATGAAGCGGTTTTACGCCGCTTTGCACCGCAGGCGTCAACCGACCGGTGATTTATGGTACTCTCTGCAAAAATCGTCCGCGCTGGTTGAGGATATGCCGCAAAAGTTAATTAAGGAAAACAGGTCGTTGCCGCTGGCTGAGCAGGCCGGGGAAGAGGCTCAGGCGCTGCTGCGTCAGCTGATGACGATCTATGATGTGAAAACGCTGGTCGCCGAACTGGTAAGCGTCGGCGAACAGCACTGGAGCGCGGCGATCCTCAAGCGCGTGGCGGCGCTCTCCCGCGCGGCGGGGCGTTTGCGTCCGCAGGAGATCGCCCATCTGGCGACGCTGCTGCCGGCGCCGCCAGCTCATCACCCGCATTATGCGTTCCGCTTTGTCGATTTGTTTGCCGGTATCGGCGGGATCCGCAACGGTTTTGAAGCCATCGGCGGGCAGTGCGTCTTTACCAGCGAGTGGAACAAGCACGCGGTGCGTACCTACAAGGCCAACTGGTACTGTGATCCGCAACAGCATCGTTTTAATGAAGATATCCGCGATGTCACGCTCAGCCACCGCCCCGATGTCAGCGATGAAGAAGCGGCGCAGCATATCCGCGAGACGATTCCTCAGCATGATGTCTTACTGGCCGGCTTTCCCTGCCAGCCTTTCTCACTCGCTGGCGTCTCCAAAAAAAATGCCATGGGGCGCGCGCACGGCTTTGCCTGCGAAACCCAGGGGACGCTATTTTTTGATGTCGTGAGAATTATCGCCGCGCGTCAGCCGGCGATTTTTGTGCTGGAGAATGTCAAAAACCTCAAAAGCCACGATCAGGGACGCACCTTCCGCATCATCATGCAGACGCTGGATGAGCTAGGGTATGAGGTGGCCGATGCCGGGCATACCGGGCCGGATGACCCTAAGGTCATCGACGGGCGCCATTTCTTACCACAGCACCGGGAGCGCATCGTGCTGGTGGGTTTCCGCCGCGACCTGCAGCTGCATGAAGGATTTACGCTGCGCGATATCGCTGCGCTCTATCCGGCGGTGCGGCCGACGTTTGGCGAGCTGCTGGAGCCGACGGTGGATGCCAAATTTATCCTTACGCCGGTGTTGTGGAAATATCTCTATCGTTATGCCCGCAAGCATCAGGCGCGGGGTAATGGCTTTGGTTATGGCCTGGTAGACCCCGGTAATCCCCACAGCGTGGCTCGAACACTCTCTGCCCGCTACTATAAAGACGGTGCCGAAATTCTCGTCGACCGCGGCTGGGACCGGCCGTTGGGCGAGCAGCATTTTGACGATCCACAGAACCAACAGCGGCGGCCTCGCCGGTTGACGCCGCGCGAATGCGCCCGGCTGATGGGCTTTGAATCGCCCCAGGGTTCACGGTTCCGCATTCCAGTGTCGGATACCCAGGCCTATCGTCAGTTCGGCAACTCGGTGGTGGTTCCGGTCTTCGCCGCGGTGGCGAAGCTCCTGGCGCCGCGTATCGCCCAGGCGGTGGCGCGTCGCGAAGCGGATGATAACGATGGCGGATGTTCACGATAAAGCCACGCGCAGTAAAAATATGCGGGCTATCGCCACGCGCGATACGGCGATTGAAAAGCGGATAGCGGCGCTGCTGACCGGGGCGGGATTCACCTTTGTCGCCCAGGATCGCGCGCTGCCGGGACGCCCCGATTTCGCCTTACCCGACTACCGCTGCGTTATCTTTACTCATGGCTGTTTCTGGCATCACCATGACTGTTATCTGTTTAAGGTGCCGGCCACCCGGACGGCTTTCTGGCTGGATAAAATCGCCGGCAACGTGGCGCGTGACGCCCGCGACCGGCAACAGCTGGCTGAGCAGGGCTGGCGGGTGCTTATCATCTGGGAATGCGCCCTGCGCGGCCGGTTTAAACTAAATGATGAGGCGCTCACCGAGCGTCTGGAAGAGTGGATCTGCGGCGCCGGGCACGACGCGCAGATCGATACGCAGGGGATCCGCGAGCTGGCGTTTACTTCGCCGCCTTACAAGGAGTAGCCTCGCTGCGGGCGGGGAAGAGATATTTTCCCAGCGTCACCAGCACTACGGCGAAAATAATCACTGCCAGCGCCAGCCATTCAATGAGCGACAGGCTTTCACCGCCAAACCCGGTGCCGAGCAAGACGGCCACCACCGGGTTAACATAGGCATAGCTGGTGGCTACCGCCGGGGTGACGTTGCGGATCAAAAACATGTAGGCGTTGATGGCGATTAGCGAGCCAAAGATAGCCAGGTAGGCCAGGGCGGCGATCCCGGACCACGAGGGGACATGGGTTAACGTCTCACCGGTCAGCCATGACGAGACCAGCAGGACGATCCCGGCGGCGAGCATCTCGATAGCCCCCGCCATCATGCCGGTCGGCAGCTCAATCCGCGACCCGTAAACCGAGCCGAACGCCCAGCTTAGCGAACCAATCAGGATCAGCAGCGCGCCCCAGGGGTTGCCGTTCAGGTTGCCACCGCTGTTGAGCATGACGATACCTGCCAGGCCAATGGCAATGCCCAGCCACTCCAGTTTACGGGTGGCGATGCCGAAAAAGCGGCTGAAACATAGCGTGAACAGCGGCACGGTGGCGACCATCACCGCCGCGATCCCTGACGGAACGTGCTGATGTTCGGCGAGAGTGACGAAGCCGTTGCCGACGGCAAGCAGCAAGACCCCAATCAGCGCGGCGTTAAGCAGCGGCCGGCGGGCTGGCAGCTTATGGCCGGTGGCCAGCAGCCAGCCCAGCAGTAGCACGCCGGCTGAGAGAAAGCGAATACCGGCCATCATCAGCGGCGGCCAGCTGGCGACGCCGACGGCGATGGCAAAATAGGTAGAGCCCCAAATGATATACAGCGCAAACAGCGCCCCGATTAGCGGTAACAGCTGACGGGTAGACATACTTCCTCACGACGGTGCAGAGATAGAAAGGGGACATATAGTAAACGTGAAAACTATCGCGCTGGCGAGCGCTTAATTTGCGCGAGTTTGTTAAATTTATATTGACTAATTGTACCTTGGGCACCGGCCGTTTTTTAACGCATACTCGAAGGAGACATTGATGAAAAGAGAAGGAAATTATTTTGGCAGGAAGTAGTCTTTTAACGTTACTCGATGATATCGCCACGCTGCTGGACGATATTTCCGTGATGGGCAAGCTGGCGGCGAAAAAAACAGCCGGGGTATTGGGCGACGATCTGTCGCTCAATGCTCAGCAGGTGACCGGCGTGCGAGCGAATCGTGAACTGCCGGTCGTCTGGGGCGTGGCGAAAGGTTCGTTCATTAATAAAGTGATCCTCGTGCCGCTGGCGCTATTGATCAGTGCTTTTATCCCCTGGGCGATTACGCCGTTGCTGATGCTGGGAGGCGCATTCCTCTGTTTTGAAGGGGTGGAGAAGGTCCTTCACAGCCTGGAGGCGCGTAAGCACAAGGAGGACCCTGCGCAACGGCAGCAGCGTCTTCAGGCGCTGGCGGAACGTGACCCGCTGGCCTTTGAGCGTGACAAAGTGAAAGGGGCGATTCGCACCGATTTTATTTTGTCCGCGGAAATTGTCGCCATCACCCTCGGCATTGTGGCGGAAGCGCCGCTGCTCAATCAGATCCTGATCCTCTCAGGGATCGCGATTCTGGTCACCATCGGGGTCTATGGCCTGGTGGGGGTGATCGTTAAGCTGGACGACATGGGCTACTGGCTGGCAGAGAAACGCGCTGCGCTGGCGCAATGGCTGGGCAAAGGATTGTTAGTGGTAGCCCCCTGGCTGATGAAAGTGCTCTCCATCGTTGGGACGCTGGCGATGTTCCTTGTCGGCGGCGGAATTGTGGTTCACGGCATTGCGCCACTGCATCATGCCATTGAGCACTGGAGCGCGGGGCTGGGCGGGATATTGGCTTCCCTGCTGCCGGTCATTGCCAACCTGGTGCTGGGTTTTATCATTGGCGCAGTGGTGCTGGCGGGCGTGAAAGTGGTGAGCAGTCTGCGCCGGTCAGTGAAGTAGAGTGGCTGCACGCAGTGTGACGGCGCTGCGTCGTCTACGCTAAAAGCGCGCCCGGCGTCGACACCAGCCGGGGCGCTGATGTCGTCAGGTTTGCGCAACGTACTGCGAGATAATGATGGATAAGCCACTTCGGTTGAAGATAAACAAGCTCCGCCACCTGACTCGCCCGGCGCATGTGGTTAACGTTTGTTTTATTGTGGTGCTTTTTTTCTCCACGTTACTGATCTGGCGTGAAATCAACGTTCTGGAAGAGGCCTATGTGGCCAACCAGCGCAATAATCTGGCTAATGTCGCCCATGAAATGGATGGGTTGCTGCAGTTCAATATTGACCGGATGATGTTTTTTCGCCACGGCATGCAGTCTGCCCTTGAGCAGCCGCTCGATATCGACGTATTGCGTAGTGCCAGTCAGCGCTATCTGAGCCAGCGTCACCAGGAGGCCTGGCGAGTAGCGCTGCCGAATCGTCGTACGCTGCCGGTGTTTGGCGTCTCGGGGAGCGTCGTCGGTAACAACCCTATACTGCTGAAGGACGATCCGCTCGCGGCTGATGAGTTGATGGCGACGCTGGAGCTGGGGTATCTGTTGAATCTGACGCAACATGACCGCGATTTCGCCGAGCGGATGCAGTATATCTCTCGCAGCGGCTTTTTCACCTCGACCCTGCCGCTGCGGGACGAGTCGCAGGTGATGACCCACTATTCGCAAGCCATCGGCGCCCTCTGGTTTAGCCGACAGAGCCAGCGGAATAATCCGGGGCGGGGCGTTATCTGGCAAACCTTTCCTGACGATGACCCGCAGCTGGAAGAGCAGGTGGTCACCGCTTCGATACCGCTGGATTTCGCCGGTTACTGGCGCGGGGTGCTGGCGATGGATTTCTCGGTCAGTGAAATAAAAGCGTTTTTGGTCAGCGCCATGCAGGGCGGGCAGGAGGGGGAGTACCAGCTTTATGATAGCCATTTGAACCTGCTGGCCTCTTCCGCGCCGGGGAATGTCCTGACGCTATTGTCCCCCAGGGAACAGGAACTGCTCAGCCGCGCGTTTGTCCATGATAACCAGGGGGGGCTGCGCTTGCTGACGCGCTATATCAGCTGGGCCAAACTGCGCAATTTTGACGGCGTGTTGCTGCGGATCCACACCCTGCGGGAAGGCGTGCGGGGCAATTTTGGCACCATCACCATCGCCCTGACCCTGATGTGGGTCCTCTTCACCTTGATGCTGTTGCTCTCCTGGCTGGTGATCCGCCGCATGGTCCGCAATATGAGCGTCCTGCAAACCTCCCTTGAATGGCAGGCATGGCATGATGCCTTAACCCGTCTGCTCAATCGCGGGGCGCTGTTTGAACAGGCGATGGCGGTAGCCAGCGCCTGCCAGCGCAGTGGACGGCCGCTGGCGGTGATCCAGCTCGATCTGGATCACTTCAAGCGCATCAACGATCGCTATGGCCATCAGGCGGGTGACAGAGTGCTGTCGACGGTGGCCAGTACCCTTGCCAGCACCGTTCGTGAGGGTGACTTGCTGGGCCGCGTGGGCGGGGAGGAGTTTTGTGTCGTGCTGCCGAATACCACACTACAGGACGCGGTGGCGGTAGCAGAGCGGCTACGCCTGCGAATTCAGGGCCGGGAGGTCTTTTTACATAACAATGTGACGCTGCGGGTCAGTGCCTCGCTGGGGGTCAGTACCAGCGAAGAGCAGGGGGAGTATCAGTTTGAAGCCTTACAGTCGGTGGCCGATCGTCGTCTCTATCTGGCAAAGCAGAACGGCCGCAATCAGGTCTGTTTTCGCAGCGAAGCGTGAGCAAAACGTTTCGCCCGAATCAGGCAAAATGAGATTTTTCTTAAAGTGTTCGACGGGGATCGCGCTATCGAATGAAACCGGTTTGCGGCGAAGCCTTCTCGCATCAGCCCTGCAGCCCTGCTCAAAGCAAAGCGCTAACATTCTCAATAATTTGCGTCATGAATATCGCTTGTCATGCAAAATAATTGAGGATAATGTTTTAACGCATCGGATTTCCCGGTGTAACGAATTTTCAAGTGCTTCTTGCATTAGCAAGTTTGATCCCGACTCCTGCGAGTCGGGATTTTTTTCGCCTGCCGTTAGCGGTTAACTTCACTGGCGCTGAAATCGTGAATGTCGAGCTCAAATGCCTCCGCCAGTTCGCGCCAGGTATGTGACCCGCGGCCATCAATGCTGGCGCGCTGTGGGTCGTCCAGAGTGCGATGGATTTCACTTTCGCTAATCTCATTAATCGCTGCCAGTAGCGCATCCACATTGACATCAACGTCATTTCCGGCCTGGCCAGTCAATCGATTCTTCATCATTACCCCCTCGCTGAGCGTCGCTCAAGCCTCTTTAAGTATAGTCGGTCTAAAAAAACACCAGTCATGGGCCGCGACGCTGCGAGTTGCGTGGTTTTGTTCTACACTGGCTGAAAAATAGAGGAGAGTGAATATGCAGGTGAACGATCGTGTCACGGTGAAGACCGACGGTGGCCCACGTCGATCGGGGGTAGTGCTGGCAATTGAGTCGTTTAGTGAAGGGACGATGTATCTGGTTTCGCTGGAAGACTATCCTTTAGGGATCTGGTTTTTCAACGAAATAGGGCATCCGGATGGGATCTTCGTCGAAAAAGAAGCCTCATAAAACGGGACTGGCGGTACCACCGCCAGTCTGTTTCAACGCAGATTCACCTGAATACCTGAAGTTACGTTTTCGGTCAGCCGAACGATATGGTAAATCACCTGCTTATTGTGCGTTTGTATTTTCTTTTTAATATTGCCTTTATGCGATGATACCGTCTTCGCTTTGATGTTCATTTGCGTTGAAATTTGTGACGTGCCGTGCCCGGCCATCCACATTTGCAGCATATTTGATTCTGTTTTACTCAGCGACAACGTCGGTAAATTTAATTGCCCCAGGCTACTGTTTTTGTATTTTAGATAATTAACCAGAATAACATCAAGGTCTTTTGGCGTTATCGATTTCGAACTGATCAGCAGGTTTTTCCGTACCCGCAAATAGCGGTCAAAATGAATGTTTGCCAGCGACATAAAGATAACAAACAGCGTCGCCGGGTTTTGCGTAATGATCTGGCGAATAATGCCATTACTTTCATCATCATGCACGAAGCAGTCTTCATTAAGAAACACCACTGCCGGACAACACGACGCGCAATGTTTTTGCAAATCTGTCGCGCAATGGACCTCAACGATTTCCTGTTTTTTTATTCCCCGACTGGTCAGATAACCCGTTAAGCCTAACCGGGTATAACTGCACAAATCCATAATCATCGTTGACATGACCCATCCTCAATCAACACGTAACGATATTCTCTTCACACGCATTGTGCGAAGCAGTCCTTGCGAGCAGTAATAGTAGGTTTACGAAAGAACCTATTAGTTCCGTTAAACTATTCCGCATCTATGCATATAATTTGCCAGGAAAACTCTTAAAGTAAAGTCGAGAACCGGTAGTGTGAGCGGATTAAAAACAAAAAGTGCCCATAGATGCTATGGTTACGCCCCAAACATTATTTTATTTTCGGAATTTCCTTATTTCAAATGAAGGCAGTGCTGCCCGTTCCTGTTTTGCCCGGTTTTTCCGCCGGGAGCGGGGGTGGAAGGCTTAACGCTTTAATGCCACAATACTTTTTTATCGGCTTGTGGGATGAATGATGAAACAGTTAGTTTTTGCGGGCATGGTGGTGGCGCTGGCCGGATGTGTGCAGGTTGATCATTACGATGACGTCGTTAAAGCACCGGCGCCGGCTGGCCTTGAGGGCTACTGGCAATCGAAAGGGCCGCAGAGTGAAATGATGAGCCCTGACGCGATCGCCAGCCTGATCGTCACTAAAGAAGGGGATACCTTCGACTGCCGCCAGTGGCAGCGCGTGATCGCCCAGCCGGGTAAACTGATGAACCGCGATAACCAGATCTACAACGTTACCGCTTCCCTGGATATCTATCCAATCGAGCGTGAGGGCAATACCCTCTCCTACGATCGTATGACGTTGGCTCGCGTTGAACGCCTCACCCCTGAGTGCGAAAAGGCGTGGGCCAAAGCGCGTACGACAGGGGCCGTCAGCGCGCGGGCTTCCGTGCGCTGAGGTTCCGGCGGGCCCGTTCCGGCCCGCCAGGTACATCGCCAGCTAACTACAGCACGGCTTCCATCACCCACACGCTCACGCTACCCCCGTTGCAGGTAAAGATCGCGCTACCCTCAGCGTCGGTTTCGACAATCTCTTCCCGGTTGCCGAGAAAATCCCGCCAGCGTTTATTGCCATAGTTCTCGCCCAGCGTCAGGGTTTTTTCTCCCTCATCGCCATTGGACATCACCACCACGCAGCCGGGATCCTCGTCGGTGCCGCTACGGCTGAAGGCAATACAGTTGGGGTGATCGAACCACAGCGTTTGCACGCCATGGGCAAAGCGCTGACGGGCGTCGATCAGTTCATGCAGTTGTTCGATAACGGGCATCTCAATGGCGTAGGTTTGTCCATCGCCGCCGGTATCTTCATAGGATGCGCCGAAAAGATCGGCATAAAAGACCGACGGCACACCATTTTCACGCAGCAGGATCAGCGCATAGGCCAGCGGCTTGAACCAGGGTTCAACCGGCGCCTCGAGGGCCTGCAGCGGCTGCGTATCGTGGTTTGTCACCAGCGTCACGGCGTGAAAAGGGTCTGCTTCCACCAGCGTGCCGCTGAATATCTGGCTCATGTCATAATCGCGCCCCTGGCGTGAGGCTTCATGAAATTTCATCTGCAGCGGGGCATCGAACAGCATCGTCTTGCCCTCGACCAGGTCGATATACTGCTGGAGCTTTTCCACCTCATGGGACCAATACTCCGCGACAATAAACAGCGGCTGCGGTGCCACCTCCTGGACGTGCTCGATCCACGCTTTGTAAAACCAGGCGGGGATATGCTTCACGGCGTCAAGACGAAAACCATCGCAGCCGGTCTGCTCCATGACCCAGCGCGCCCAGTATTTGATCTCCTCGGTAACGGCGTGATTACGAAAATCAATGTTGGCGCCCATCAGGTAGTCGAAGTTACCAAGCTCATCGTCGACCTGCTCGTTCCAGCCTTCACCGGTGTAATCGTTGACGATTTTAAACACACCGTCTTCCGTCGGATTCTCAATGTGGTCGATACCGCTAAAGCATTTGTAGTCCCAGACAAATTGCGAATACTGCCCGGCCCGCACCGGAAAGGTATAGCGAGTCCATGCCTCACACTCAATGATCTCCTCGGCAATCTGGGTGCGATCGTGCTCATCGACGCGCTGCACCTGCAGAGTTTCTTTTTCATCGGCGCCCATTTTGTGGTTCACCACCACATCCAGCAGCACGGCGATATCATGCTCTTTCAGAGCCTTCATCGCCGCCAGCAGCTGCGCTTTATCGCCATATTTGGTGGCGACTGAACCCTTTTGATCAAACTCACCAAGGTCGAAGAGATCATAGGTGTCATAGCCGACGGAATAACCGCCCGAGGCGCCTTTATAGGCGGGCGGCAACCAGACCATATTGATGCCGATTTCATTCAGGCTGGGGGCCAGCGCTTCGACTTCACGCCATAGCTCGCCGCCGGCGGGGTAGTACCAGTGAAAACATTGCAACAAAGTGGGGTTTTTCATCTTCCATGCTCCAGACGTCAACAGGCTGACCTTTGCAGTATGGGAGATATCCCGCAAAACGGGAGAGGAAAGCCCTGATTTTCGCTATACCCTAAACGGGATCATATATAATAAATTGGCATAAGATGTAGCGTAACGATGTTGGTGCCGGGCCGTTAAGCGCCTTACACTACAGGAAAATCCTAACCTTCGGGGTATCTATGAAATTAGCACTTCTGGGTCGTCAGGCGCTGATGGGCGCGATGGCCGTTGTTTTGATGGCTGGCGTTAGCGTGAAAACTTTTGCAGCGGAAAACCTGCTCAATCAGGTTAAAGAGCGCGGTACCCTGCGCGTGGGCCTCGAAGGCACCTATCCTCCTTTCAGCTTCCAGGGCGATGACGGCAAGCTGACCGGATTTGAAGTGGAGTTTGCCAACGAGCTGGCGAAACATCTTGGCGTGAAAGCCGATCTCAAACCGACCAAATGGGACGGTATGCTGGCCTCGCTGGACTCCAAACGCATTGACGTGGTGATTAACCAAGTCACTATCTCCGATGAGCGTAAGAAGAAATACGATTTCTCAACCCCGTACACTATCTCCGGTGTGCAGGCGCTGGTGAAGAAAGGTAACGAAGGCGCGATTAAAACCGCGGCGGATCTGAAAGGCAAGAAAGTCGGCGTCGGGCTGGGCACTAACTATGAAGAGTGGCTGCGTCAGAACGTCCAGGGCGTTGATGTTCGCACCTATGATGATGACCCGACTAAATACCAGGATCTGCGTGTAGGCCGTATTGACGCCATTCTGGTTGACCGTCTGGCCGCGCTGGATCTGGTGAAGAAAACTAACAATACGCTGGCGGTAACCGGTGAAGCATTCTCCCGTCAGGAGGCCGGCGTGGCGCTGCGCAAAGGCAACGACGATCTGCTGAAAGCGATTGACGCCGCGATCGCGGATATGCAGAAAGATGGCACCCTGAAGGCGCTGTCAGAGAAATGGTTTGGCGCTGACGTGACGAAATAACGGTCAGTGGTGAAAAAAGGCGCTCCTGGAAGCGCCTTTTTTTATTTAGCGCGTAACTGTGTGCATAATGAAGCATAACTGAGTCAGGAGGGGCCATGTCACTGCAAAATTTAACCCGCT
Organism: Klebsiella sp. HMSC16C06; assembly: GCF_001808325.1. NCBI lineage: Bacteria > Pseudomonadati > Pseudomonadota > Gammaproteobacteria > Enterobacterales > Enterobacteriaceae > Klebsiella > Klebsiella sp. HMSC16C06. The sequence continues at coordinate 185,659 of NZ_KV793011.1, read as the reverse complement.
TTCCGCGTCTGGAATTGATTGGCGCGCCGACGCCGCTGGAGTATCTGCCGCGTTTGTCCGATCACCTTGGGCGCGAGATTTTTATCAAACGCGATGATACAACGCCGCTGGCGATGGGAGGCAATAAACTGCGCAAGCTGGAGTTTCTCGCCGCCGATGCGCTGCGGGAAGGGGCAGATACCTTAATCACCGCCGGCGCGATCCAGTCCAACCATGTGCGTCAGACGGCGGCGGTCGCCGCGAAGCTGGGGCTGCACTGCGTGGCGCTACTGGAAAACCCCATTGGCACCGGGGCGGAGAACTATCTGAGCAATGGCAACCGCCTGCTGCTGGATCTGTTTAATACCCAGGTTGAGATGTGCGATGCCCTGACCAATCCTGCCGAACAGCTCGACGAGCTGGCGACCCGCATCGAGGCGCAGGGCTATCGCCCCTACGTCATCCCGGTCGGCGGATCCAATGCGCTCGGGGCGTTAGGCTATGTGGAAAGCGCGCTGGAAATCGCCCAGCAGTGTGAAGGCGCGGTGGAGATCTCATCGGTGGTGGTGGCTTCCGGTAGCGCCGGTACGCATGCCGGGCTGGCTGTGGGACTCGAACAGCTGATGCCGCAGGCGGAACTGATTGGCGTGACGGTATCGCGCTCCGTCGCTGACCAGCTGCCAAAAGTGGTGGCGCTGCAGCAGGCCGTGGCCAACAGCCTCGAGCTGCAGGCGAAAGCCGACATCATGCTGTGGGATGATTACTTTGCCCCGGGCTACGGTACGCCGAACGAGGAAGGCATGGCCGCCGTGAAGCTACTGGCGCAACTGGAAGGTATTTTGCTCGATCCGGTCTATACCGGCAAAGCGATGGCCGGGCTTATCGACGGCATTACGCAGAAGCGTTTTAAGGATGAAGGACCGATTTTGTTCGTCCATACCGGCGGGGCGCCGGCGCTGTTTGCCTATCATCCTCACCTTTAATACAGAAACGACAGCATGCAAGAAAGTATCCAACTGGTCATCGATTCCGCTCCTTTTCTGCTCAAAGGGGCCGTCTTTACGCTGCAGCTGAGCATTGGCGGGATGTTTTTCGGCCTGGTGCTGGGCTTTATCCTGGCGCTGATGCGCATGTCGCCCCTCTGGCCGGTAAAATGGCTGGCGCGCATGTATATTTCCATTTTTCGCGGCACGCCGCTTATCGCCCAGCTGTTTATGATCTACTACGGCTTGCCGCAGTTTGGCATCGAGCTTGACCCGATTCCGGCGGCGATGATCGGCCTGTCGCTCAATACGGCGGCCTACGCGGCGGAAACCCTGCGCGCGGCCATCGCCTCGATCGACAAAGGGCAATGGGAAGCGGCGGCCAGTATCGGCATGACGCCGTGGCAGACGATGCGCCGGGCCATCTTACCCCAGGCGGCACGGGTCGCTTTGCCGCCGCTGTCCAACAGTTTTATCAGCCTGGTCAAAGATACCTCGCTGGCGGCGACGATCCAGGTGCCAGAGCTGTTCCGTCAGGCGCAGCTTATCACCTCGCGAACCCTTGAGGTCTTCACCATGTATCTCGCGGCCTCGTTGATCTACTGGGTGATGGCGACCGTCCTCTCCTCGCTGCAGAACTATTTTGAAAACCAGCTGAACCGCCAGGAGCGTGATCCGAAATGAGTGCGATAGAAGTGAAAAGCCTGGTGAAGAAATTCCATGGCCAGACGGTGCTGCACGGTATCGACCTGGAGGTACAGAAAGGGGAAGTTGTGGCGATCATCGGCCCCAGCGGCTCGGGTAAAACCACTCTGCTGCGCAGCATCAACCTGCTGGAGCAACCGGAGAGCGGCACCATCCGCGTTGGCGATGTGACCATCGACGCCGGTCGCAGCCTGGGGCCGCAGAAAGGACTCATTCGCCAGCTGCGCCAGCATGTCGGCTTTGTCTTCCAGAACTTTAATCTGTTTCCCCACCGTACGGTGCTGGAGAACATTATTGAGGGGCCGGTCATCGTAAAAGGTGAAGATAAGCAGGAGTCGATTGTGCGGGCGCGCGATCTGCTGGCGAAAGTGGGTCTCAGCGGTAAAGAGAATAGCTATCCGCGTCGCCTCTCCGGCGGTCAGCAGCAGCGGGTGGCTATTGCTCGCGCGCTGGCCATGCGTCCGGACGTGATCCTGTTTGATGAGCCAACCTCGGCCCTCGATCCTGAGCTGGTGGGGGAGGTGCTCAACACCATCCGCCAGCTGGCGCAGGAGAAACGCACGATGGTTATCGTGACCCATGAAATGAGTTTCGCCCGCGACGTTGCCGATCGGGCCATCTTTATGGATCAAGGACGCATTGTCGAGCAGGGAGAAGCGAAAGCATTGTTCGCCTCCCCGCAGCAGCCGCGTACTCGCCAGTTCCTCGAAAAATTTCTGATGCAGTAAACCATGCGCTGACGTGGCGGCTTTCCCGGGGGAGGGCCTCCGCGTACAGCCTGTCTTCCCTGCGGCGCGCCACGCTCCTCGTCACCTCTTTGTGCTATTTCTCCCTGTGGCCGTATACACCGCTTCCCATCCCCCCTTGTAGGGTGTAGAAAATGACGGGAAAGTGAGCACGAGGTTCTGCGCTGAGAACGGGAAAAAGGCAAGCCTTCAGACTAATAAATGCGACACCGACAATATTTTATACATATAAATAAGATTTATGTGTTAGTTTTCTGTATTTATAATAATGATTATCAATCAGGAGTTATTTGCACAGCTATGAGGGACAATGATTTTTTCAGCTGGCGGCGGGATATGCTGCATCAATTTCAGTCCGTGGCCGCTGGTGAGGAGGTTTATAATCTCCTGCAACGAGAAACCGAAGCGCTGGAATATGATTACTACACGCTTTGTGTACGCCACCCGGTGCCTTTCACTCGCCCCCGCGTCACCTTCCAGTCGACCTATCCGCGCGCATGGATGTCGCACTACCAGGCCGAGAATTATTTCGCGATAGATCCGGTATTACGCCCGGAGAATTTTATGCGTGGTCATCTGCCATGGGAGGATGGGCTGTTTCGCGATGCGGCGGCATTATGGGACGGCGCCCGCGATCATGGTCTGAAAAAAGGGGTGACCCAGTGCCTGACGTTGCCCAACCATGCGCAGGGTTTTCTCTCTGTCTCCGCGAATAACCGTTTACCGGGTTCTTATCCTGATGATGAACTGGAGATGCGCCTGCGCATGCTGACGGAGCTAAGCTTGTTGGCGCTCCTGCGTCTGGAAGATGAGATGGTCATGCCGCCGGAGATGAAGTTCAGCCGCCGTGAACTGGAAATTCTGAAATGGACCGCGGAAGGGAAGACCTCGGCGGAGGTGGCGATGATTCTTTCTATTTCGGAAAATACGGTGAATTTCCACCAGAAGAATATGCAACGGAAATTCAATGCGCCGAACAAAACGCAGATAGCCTGTTACGCGGTGGCGACAGGGTTAATCTGAGATCGCCTGTCGTTCTGCGTGCCAGACGTGACACCGGCTGTCAGGGATACTTTCAGCCGGTACAGGATTACTGGCGGTAAGCTTGTTTAATTTGTTTAACGGTGCTGGAGAATACGGCAGCCTGAGCCTCATCTTCCATCTGCGCGATCTGCTTTTCCATTTTAATAATCACGCGACCCGCATCCGCCTGGCCCATCGCCTGCAGCATCAGCGTTATCATCGCTTTCAGGCAGGAGACTTCCTGCGCCAGTTCTTGATTATTTTCTGCAGTGGAAAAATCTGGTGTGCTCATCGATATCCTCGTTTACTCGCTGCGCTAATGCGCCTTACCCAATGTGAAGGCCGCGCAGTATACCACAAGCGACGGGAAAAAAAGGAGTGCTTAATTTCTGTTCTCTCATCTGAGCTGTGAATGATTCAGTGCTTCGGATAATACGTAATAGCCGCCAGGCCGCCATTAATTTATTCCATCTATTTAGCACGTTAATATTTGTTACATATTTTGCTGCGTATTTATGCGCTACGTAATCTGTTGTGTTTTTTGTGCTTTCTGTATGAGGATTGTTAAAAAATAAGACGACGGCAACTGACTGTTCTCAATGACTTTCCACTATGTGTGCACAGACATTGCCATAAATGAGCGGCAAATCGAGGTGAGGGCATTTTTTTGCCTTTTAAATTAGCAATAAAACCCGGTAATATGTGGGAGATAAAGTATCAGTAGCGTTATCCCTCATTCTGGAGATTATTCCTTTGATCAACGTTCTTCTTGTTGATGACCACGAACTGGTGCGCGCAGGGATACGACGCATTCTGGAAGATATAAAAGGGATTAAAGTCGCTGGCGAAGCCTGTTGCGGCGAGGACGCCGTGAAGTGGTGCCGGGCTAATTCCGCAGATGTCGTCCTGATGGACATGAACATGCCCGGGATCGGTGGTCTTGAAGCCACGCGCAAAATCGCGCGCTCCGTGGCGGGCACGAAAGTGATCATGCTCACCGTGCATACCGAGAATCCTCTGCCTGCCAAGGTCATGCAGGCGGGGGCGGCGGGCTATCTTAGCAAGGGTGCTGCACCGCAGGAAGTGGTGAATGCGATCCGCTGCGTGGCGTCCGGACAACGTTACATTGCCTCCGATATTGCTCAGCAAATGGCGCTAAGTCAGATTGAACCGGAAAAAACGGAATCGCCGTTTGCCAGTTTGTCTGAACGCGAATTGCAGATTATGCTGATGATCACCAAAGGTCAGAAGGTGAATGAGATCTCAGAGCAGCTCAATCTGAGTCCCAAAACGGTTAACAGCTATCGCTACCGAATGTTCAGCAAATTAAACATTCATGGCGATGTGGAGCTGACCCACCTGGCAATTCGCCATGGCCTGTGTAATGCGGAGTCGTTAGCAAGCCAGTGAGTGATGTTTTTGACGCAAAAGCTTTCCTGAAAACGGTGACCAGCCAGCCCGGTGTGTATCGGATGTATGATGCTGGCGGGACCGTCATCTATGTTGGCAAAGCCAAAGATCTGAAAAAGCGGCTCAGCAGCTATTTCCGCAGCAATCTCGCGTCGCGTAAAACCGAAGCGCTGGTGGCGCTGATTGCGCAGATTGACGTGACCGTCACTCACACCGAGACGGAAGCGCTGCTGCTGGAGCACAACTATATCAAGCTGTACCAGCCGCGTTACAACGTGCTGTTGCGCGATGATAAGTCTTATCCTTTTATTTTCCTCAGCGGTGATACTCATCCACGTCTGGCGATGCATCGCGGCGCCAAACATGCGAAAGGCGAGTACTTTGGTCCTTTCCCCAACGGCTATGCCGTGCGGGAGACCCTGGCGCTGCTGCAGAAAATTTTTCCTGTTCGCCAGTGCGAAAATAGCGTCTATCGCAACCGCTCGCGTCCCTGCCTGCAGTATCAGATTGGCCGCTGTCTGGGGCCGTGTGTGGCGGGGCTGGTCAGCGAAGAAGAGTATGCTCAGCAGGTTGAGTATGTACGGCTGTTCCTTGCCGGCAAGGACGATCAGGTCCTGACCCAGCTCATCGCCAGAATGGAGAAAGCGAGCCAAAGTCTGGAGTTTGAAGAGGCCGCGCGCATTCGCGACCAGATTCAGGCGGTCCGCCGGGTGACGGAGAAACAGTTTGTTTCTAATACCGGCGACGATCTTGACGTTATCGGCGTCGCCTTTGAGGCCGGAATGGCCTGCGTCCATGTGCTGTTTATCCGCCAGGGCAAAGTGCTGGGCAGCCGGAGCTACTTCCCGAAAGTGCCGGGCGGCACTGAGCTGGGAGAGGTCGTAGAGACGTTTGTCGGTCAGTTCTACCTGCAGGGTAGCCAGATGCGTACCCTGCCGGGGGAGATTTTGCTCGACTTCAGCCTTGGTGATAAGACGCTGCTGGCCGAGTCGCTGTCGGAGCTGGCGGGACGTCGAATCAATGTACAGACTAAACCGCGCGGCGACAGAGCGCGTTACCTTAAGCTGGCGCGCACCAACGCCGCGACGGCGTTAACCACTAAGTTGGCTCAGCAGTCGACCATTCATCAGCGCCTGCAGGCGCTGGCCACCGTGCTGGAACTGCCGGCCGTGAAGCGAATGGAGTGCTTTGATATCAGCCACACCATGGGCGAGCAGACCGTGGCGTCCTGCGTGGTGTTTGACAGCAATGGTCCGCTGCGTGCGGAGTACCGGCGCTATAATATCACCGGCATCACCCCTGGCGATGACTACGCGGCGATGAATCAGGTCCTGCGCCGTCGCTATGGTAAAGCGATTGATGAAAATAAAATTCCGGATGTGATCCTGATAGATGGCGGAAAGGGGCAGCTGGCGCAGGCGAAAGCGGTGTTTGCCGAACTGGATGTTCCCTGGGATAAACATCATCCGCTGCTGCTGGGCGTGGCGAAAGGCAGCGATCGTAAAGCCGGTCTGGAAACGTTATTCTTTGAACCGGAAGGCGAGGGGTTTAGCCTGCCGCCGGATTCGCCCGCTCTACACGTAATCCAGCACATCCGCGATGAATCGCACGATCATGCGATTTCCGGACATCGTAAAAAACGGGCGAAAGTGAAGAGCACCAGCTCGCTTGAGACTATCGAGGGAGTAGGGCCGAAGCGTCGCCAGATGCTGCTGAAGTATATGGGTGGGCTGCAGGGGCTGCAGCAGGCCAGCGTCGAGGAAATTGCTAAAGTACCGGGCATCTCTCACGGTCTGGCAGAAAAGATCTTCTACTCGTTGAAACATTAGGGGCTCTGTAGCAACATAGGGCTAATTTTTACTTACAACAGATAGTTACCCGTCACTATGCAATTTAATATCCCTACGTTGCTTACTCTGTTTCGCGTCATCCTGATCCCGTTCTTTGTGCTGGCGTTTTATCTCCCCTTTAGCTGGGCGCCGTTTGCCTGCGCGTTAATTTTCTTTGTCGCCGCCGTGACCGACTGGTTTGATGGTTTTCTGGCTCGTCGCTGGAATCAGAGCACCCGGTTTGGCGCCTTCCTGGACCCGGTGGCGGATAAAGTCATGGTGGCTATCGCCATGGTGCTGGTTGCCGAGCACTATCACACCTGGTGGGTCACGCTGCCGGCGGCGACCATGATCGCGCGTGAAATTATTATTTCGGCACTGCGCGAATGGATGGCTGAGCTCGGGAAACGCAGCAGCGTGGCGGTCTCGTGGATTGGCAAAGTTAAAACGACCGCACAGATGGCCGCCCTGGTATGGATGCTGTGGCGTCCTTATCCATGGGTAGAGTGGGCCGGGATCGCGCTTTTCCTCGTGGCGGCGGTGCTGACGCTGTGGTCGATGCTGCAGTATCTGAACGCGGCGCGCGGCGATTTGCTTGATCAGTGATCGTTTCGCCGTTATTTTCAGCAAACGATGCAAAGTTGCGAAAAATACCGTTGACTCACCGCGAGAGATAAGTAGAATGCAACGCATCGAACGGCGGCACAGTCTTCCAGACGATAACAAAATCAAGTGATTAGCAAATAACTTGATAATGCGGGAATAGCTCAGTTGGTAGAGCACGACCTTGCCAAGGTCGGGGTCGCGAGTTCGAGTCTCGTTTCCCGCTCCAGATTAACAGCATCGGCAGTAGCGGGTGCTTCAGTATTAAAGGCGCGTTAGCAAAGCGGTTATGTAGCGGATTGCAAATCCGTCTAGTCCGGTTCGACTCCGGAACGCGCCTCCACTTTCTATCCCGAGCCCGGATGGTGGAATCGGTAGACACAAGGGATTTAAAATCCCTCGGCGTTCGCGCTGTGTGGGTTCAAGTCCCACTCCGGGTACCATTGGGATAAAAGCAGAATAATCAAAGCAATAAGCAGTGTCGTGAAACCACCTACGGGTGGTTTTTTTGTTTCAAAACCACCCTTTTCATAATATCACTTCATACTAGTTTTCTTGTCCACATTGCTCTTCCCCCGGGATAACCGCACCCGGCTAAACCGTCGCGCCTCGTGAAATAATGTCGTTGGGATGATTTCGCTCCCCCAAACCGGCAGGGGGAGGCAAATCGATACTCTGCGTGCCAGAGGCCCGGAGTTGAAACCGTCTCTAGAGTTCGAGGTTGAACGAAAGGACTTTCGATATAATTACCATCTCATCCGTAAGCGAGGAGAATTTTCCGGTAAATCTTTCTTCAGACTCAGGTGTCAAACTATATAGTGAATAATTTTCACCCGAAGAAATACGCTCCAGTTGAAGATGGGCGGGTTTCTGCAAGGCAAAAGCCAACAGATAGAAATTAGTCGTGTGGTGAGAAAGTTCAGTGACTAATTCAGGGAGTTCCTTTGCTATATCTATTTCCTCTCTACAGCAAATCACAAAAAGCTTCCCTTCTTTGCTTTTTAATATGTTTCTGAATCTTTTAACCGCGCGGACGTAATACTCATAATCAGTCGGGGTATTTGGGTCGCGATGCGTGAATATATCATTCAGACGATATTTTTCTTTGTATGTATTGTGGTGTGCTCCGGGTTCTCGCGACTGGCGACGTAATGAGCTGTACTCATTTTTATCTAAAAATGAGGTAAAATCATCCCTCAGGCAGTCGATAATCATCGCCGGACAGGAAAATAGCCAGTCAAAAGGCAGTGATATCTTTTTCAGGTTGAATTTTTTCAATGTCCATGAAGTTAAACAATGGCTGCCCAGGGAGACAATATGTTTGACGTGCATTGAATCATCAGGAGCACTCTTTGTTAACGCTTGTGGTGTGTAACTGAATTTATCAGATGACATTCTGGATTTCGTTAAAGCAATAAACTCGTCGCTATGCATCAGCGATGAGTTAAGAAGTTCTGCTGATTCTGCAAGTGACTTATTAGCAATGGCGTTGAGGTAGTTTTTCAGACCATCGCTATCTGCCGGTCGACCGAGTAGCGTTTTATAGGTTGTTTTTATTAGATGTATTTTTATGTATTTTTCTTTAACGTCATATCTCATTTTTTATCCAATTGAAGCTGTAGTCTTTCTTTATTTTATTGCTGCTAAAACAGGTAGGCATACAAAGAGTGTGGGATTATGTCAAATAGACAGGATATTGGCAATCGAGGAAATACGGGCGGCTACAGAGGAAGCGGTTATTGAAGACGCTCGCCAGAATCTATGGATCCTGATGCCTGAACTGACAGGGCAAATACCCCGGAGGAGAGCATCGCACGCAGGCGAATAAATCCATCACGCTCAGCGGCGATCGTTCATTTGTCCCAGGACAAAATGATCTCTCCTTGCTACTATCAACCGGACTTTTATCCCAGCCTGCCGGAGGCATCATGTTCACAGGGCTTTGCGCATTTCCGCTGACGCCGCTGCATCAGCAGCATCTTGATGAAAAGGCGTTTATCCGTATTCTCTCTCGTCTTACCGATACCGGAGTCGACTCTCTGGGCATCTTAGGCTCGACCGGCAGCTACGCGTATCTGAGTCGTGAGCAGCGCAAGCGGGTGGTGCAGGTGGCGAAAGCGCATGTTGGGTCGATCCCGATGATGGTTGGCGTCGGCGCCATCGCTACCAGCGAGGTGCTGCGCCTGGTGGAGGATGCCCAGCAGGCCGGGGCGGATGCGTTATTACTGCCGATGATGTCCTATCAGCCGCTTTCTGCGGAGGAGATCTTTGCCTTCTACGAAGAGGTCTGTCGGCACGTCTCGGTTCCGGTTTGCCTGTATGACAATCCCCGCACCACTCACGTCACGCTGGCGGATGAGCTGCAGGGTCGCATCGCCGCCTTGCCGGCCATCGCCTCGATTAAAATTCCCGGCTTGCCTGAGCCGCAGGCGAGTGAGCGGGTGGCAACGCTACGCCGTCATCTTCCTGCCCGCGTTACGCTTGGCGCCAGCGGCGATGCCCTGGCGACGGCGGGATTGCAGGCCGGTTGCCAAGTCTGGTACTCGGTTTGCGGCGGGCTCTTTCCCCAGCTTTCAGGGGCGCTGGTAAGGGCGATTCGTTCTGGCGACGCGGCACGGGTTGCGGCGCTGAATGCGCAGCTGGCCCCGCTCTGGCGATGCTTCGACCGTTATGGCGGCAGCCTGCGGGTAATCGCCAGCGCGGCGGCCATTCTGGGGCTGTGCGACCCTGACTGCCTTCCCCGCCCCTTGCTGCCGTTAGGGGAGGAGGCCATTCGCGACGTGGCGGCGGCGCTGCACGGCCTGGCCTGATGGGCATGGGCAGGCGGATTGCCGCGCCTGGTGGCTTTCTGTCGGCAATTCGGCTACTGTAGGCCCGATTTTTACCATGCGAGCCTGTGAATGAATACCGGACCTTTAAACGAAAACGAACTGGAATGGCTGGACGAGACGCTGGCGAAATACGCCACCGAAGGCGCTATTCTGGATGTGTCTGAACTGGATGGCCTGCTGACGGCTATTCTCTCTGCGCCGACCGATATCGAACCAGCTCAGTGGCTGGTGGCGATCTGGGGCGGGGCGGATAATGTGCCGCGCTGGGCCAACGACCGCGAGCGCGATCGCTTTGTCGATCTGACGCTGCAGCATATGAGCGACATCGCTGAACGCCTGGAGTCCTATCCCGATCAGTTCGAACCGCTGTTTGGCACCCGCGAAGCGGAAGGTCAGGAGCTGACGATCGTCGAAGAGTGGTGCTTTGGCTACCTGCGCGGCGTAGCGCTGAGCGACTGGTCGACGCTGCCCGCTGAACTTCAGCCGGCGCTGGACGCTATCGCGCTCCACGGCAGCGAAGCGCAGTTTACCGCACTGGATAATCTGACGGCGGATGAGTTTATCGACAGCATCGAGCGTATCACGCCGGCGGCGCTGGCGCTTTACCAGTACTGGATGGCGAATCCCCAGCCGGTGGTGGTTCCGCAGCCGGTCAGAAATGAGGCGAAGGTCGGACGCAACGATCCCTGCCCGTGCGGGAGCGGAAAAAAGTATAAGCAGTGCTGCTTAGCAAAATAAAACCTGGGGGCCAGCCGGCCCCTTTTTTATCCCACCGCAGGCAGCAGTCCGGCGACGATACTGAACTGAATCGCCACAATACCGATCCCGCACAGCAGAACCAGCCACAGCGCCGGCGCGCCGCCGACCACCCGCCAGGCAGCCTGCGGATGTTGTCGGCGGCTCTTCATTGCCAGCAGGGCAGGCAACATCAGGGCCAGCACGGCGAGTGCCACCCCGGCGTAGCCCAGGGCCATAACAAAACCGCGGGGATAGAACAGGGCGAACGCCACCGGCGGCAGGAAGGTGATCGCGCCGCTCTGCAGACGTCCGCTGACGCTGTTTTTGCGTTGAAACACATCGGCCAGGTAATCAAACAAGCCGAGCGAGACGCCGAGGAATGAGGTCGCCAGCGCGAGGTCGGCAAACAGGTGCACGGCCAGCTCCACGTGCGGCGACGCCACCACTTCGCGGATCGCCTCCAGCAGACCGTTCAGACCGGCGTTTTTGGCCAGCAGCGCGGTAAAAGCGGGAGGGTTGATACTCCCCAGCGTCGCCAGCTGCCAGAAAATATAAGCCACCAGCGGAATAAAGCTGCCGATAATAAATACCCGGCGCAGTTTACGGATATCGCCGCCAAGATAGCTGACGATGCTCGGCACACTGCCGTGAAAACCAAAGGAGGTAAAGATCACCGGAATAGCCGACAGGGCCAGGCCTTGCTCAACCGGCAGCGTCAACAGATTGACCTGATGAATATGCGGCATCAGTAGCGCCAGCATAATCACCAGAAAGATGATTTTGGCGCTGAACAGGAAGCGATTGAATAAGTCGACCAGCGAGGTACCGATGCACACCACCGCCCCGCCCAGCGCCGTAAATAACAGTACGCCGGCCGCCGGCGGCAGCTGCCAGTCCAGCCACTGGTTGAGGCTGGAGGCGAGCAATTCACCGGCGCCACTGATATAGGCCGCCGTGAGGGCATACAGCAGAAACAGCATGCAGAACCCGGTTACCCACTGCCCGTAACGGCCCAGATAGCGTGCGGCCAGGGAACCAAGCCCCATGTCAGCAGGCACGTGCTGGTAGACTTCCAGCAGCAACAGGGCGGTATAGCACATCAACGCCCACAAGGTGAAAAGTAAACCCAGCGTGACGGCAAACCCGACGCCGGCGGCGGCCAAGGGCATCGCCAACATTCCTGCACCGATAGTGGTGCCAGCTACGATTAAAATACTGCCCAGAGTGCGGTTTTTCACGCTTTTCGCTATCCCTACTGCTAATAACAATAAATTATGCCGCGCAGAGTAGGGGATATTACAGCGTTCGTCAAATGAGGGTTACAAGTGCTGTAATTTTATCTTTACGCATTTAAGGGGGCGAAAGCCTGCGCTGGCGCAAGGCGCCGATGGCATGGCTGGCCTAAGCTGGTGGTTTTCAGGAGGGGTTATGTCTTCTATTCATGGTCATGAAGTTTTACAGATGATGCTCGCCTCGGGTGAGTCCTGGACGGTCGCCTCGCTGGAGGCCGCCATTCGCCGCCGCTTTGGCGAAGAGGCGCGGTTTCACACCTGTTCAGCAGAGAATCTAAGCGCCGCAGAGCTGGTGGCGTTTTTAGAGAAAAAAGGCAAATTTATTGCCAGAGAGGAAGGTTTTACTACCGCAGAAAATAAGATTTGCCGGCATTAAAATGGCCGCGACACGGGGGTGTCGCGGCGCGGAAGATTAATTCTGTGTGTCGAGGGTCGCCAGTTCTTTATCGATAAAGTACAGGCCTTCGCCACTTTTTCCAACGAGGGTCAGTTTATCAATCACCGATTTAAATAATTTCTCTTCTTCGTGCTGTTCAGCGACATACCACTGCAGGAAATTAAAGGTCGGGTAATCCTGACTGGTCATGGCGGCGTGCGCCAGTTCATTAATTTTTTGCGTGATAAGCTGCTCGTGCTCATAGGTCTGGCGGAACAGCTCGTCCAGTGAGGCATATTCGGCAAACGGGGAGGCGATCGCGTTGATGCGCGGCAGGCTACCGGTGTCGGTCAGGTAGTCGAACAGGCGCTGCATATGGGTCATCTCTTCCTGGGCATGGCGACGCAGGAAGGCCGCAGCCCCTTCAAAACTGTGGTAACTGCACCAGGCGCTCATCTGCTGATAAAGAAGAGAAGAATAAAGTTCAAGATTCATCTGTTCATTCAGTTTGTCGATCATTTCCGTTTTCAGCATTGTCGCGCTCCTGGAATTAAAAAATAGATGTTATCGGCTGCCACTATAATTTGTTATTTAATTATTTGCAAAAAGTAAATTTAAAAATGTTTTATTTAAAATGCTAATGGGAATAACACGCATTGGCAATTTAATAATAAATGAGAATGGTTTTAATTTATTATTAATTGTGGTGGAAAATGGTATGACCGGCCAACGGGCTGCGAGGTAGCGCGCGCGAGGTGAGGGGGGGCATGCGTGGGGGCGGGGACCTGGCGACTGGACTGGCGGAGAGGGCGAAAGTGTGAAGCGCTGCGTAATTTTTAAAACAACTTTTCATAAAATTTGAAAGTTTGTTTTCCAGGTAGTAGAGTGCAGTCAACGCCAATGACATTCTGCGGGCAGGCCCGCACAGCATTCAGGAGAGTAAACCATGAAGATTGCACTGATGATGGAGAACAGCCAGGCGAACAAAAACGCCATCATCCTTAAGGAGCTTAACGCCGTTGCTGACGAAAAAGGATTCCCGGTGTTCAACGTCGGCATGAGCGATGAGCACGATCATCATCTGACCTACATTCACCTCGGGATCATGGCCAGCATCCTGCTGAATTCGAAAGCGGTCGACTTCGTGGTCACCGGCTGCGGTACCGGTCAGGGGGCGCTGATGTCGCTGAATATTCACCCGGGCGTGGTCTGCGGCTACTGTATCGATCCGGCGGACGCGTTCCTGTTTGCTCAGATCAACAATGGTAATGCGCTGTCGCTGCCGTTTGCCAAAGGTTTCGGCTGGGGCGCGGAGCTGAATGTACGCTTTATCTTTGAAAAAGCGTTTACCGGCCGCAACGGCGAAGGCTATCCGCCGGAGCGCAAAGAGCCGCAGGTGCGAAATGCCGGGATCCTCAACCAGGTTAAAGCGGCAGTGGTAAAAGACAACTATCTCGACACCCTGCGCGCCATCGATCCGGAGCTGGTGAAAACCGCGGTATCCGGCCCACGCTTCCAGCAGTGCTTCTTCGAAAACTGTCAGGATAAAGCCATCGAAGCCTTTGTTCGCCAGATCGTCGGTTAACCGTCATCAGGGCCAGCGCCGCTGGCCCTTCCATCATTATTTCTTCTTCTCCGACACGCTGCTGCCGGCCGTTTTGGCCAGATGCAGGCTGTCGATCATCCCTACCAGACAGATCACCGCGATAAAGACAAACGACAGACGAAAGCTGATCCCCGGCAGCGTGGAAAGGTGCAGCCAGTCGCCGACCTGCTCGCCCAGGCGAATGCCAATCGCCCCGAGCGTGATCCCCAGCCCCACCGCCAGCTGCGACGCGGTACTGAACAGCGTATTGGCATCACTCATCTGCGCGGCGGGGACATCGGCAAAGGCCAGCGTGCTTACGCCCGTAAACTGGATCGAGCGAAATACCCCGCCGAGATAAAGGATTAACATGATGGCCCAGACCGGCGTCTGCGGCGTGAGCAGCGCACAGGCCAGCAGTGAACAGACGTTCAGTGCACCGTTGATCAACAGCAGTCGGCGAAAGCCCAGCCAGCGGATCAGCGGCGTGGTGGCGGGTTTGATGGTCAAATTGCCGACAAACACTGCCAGCACCAGCAGGCCGGAGTGGAAGGGATCCATGCCGAACCCTACCTGAAACAGCAGCGGCAGCAGAAAGGGGACCGCGCTGATGGAGGAGCGGAACAGCGAGCCGCCATACATTGTCACCCGGAACGTTGGCACCTGCAGGGCGTCGAGACGAACCATGGGCGCCGTCGCCCGGCGGAAGTGGCGTATAGCATATGTCAGACAGCCGAAGCCAAGCACGGCGAGAGCCAGCGTCGGCCAAATCTGCGGCTGGCGATCGCCGAGCCGTTCCATCGCGGTGACCAGACTGACCATCGCGACTGCGGTGGTGATAAAGCCGGTGAGATCGAAGGAGCGCCGTTCCGTTTCGCGAATATCAGGGATAATGCGCAGCGCAAGGATGATGGCTGCGAGGCCCAGCGGGACATTGATAAAGAAGATCCAGTGCCAGCTGGCGTAGCGGGTGATAAAGCCGCCCAAAGGCGGGCCGATAATGGGGGCCACCAGCGCCGGCCAGGTGAGGGTAGCGATGGCTTTGATCAGCAGGTGTTTCGGCGTGGTTCGCAGTACCGCCAGGCGACCGACGGGGACCATCAGCGCGCCTCCGATCCCCTGCAGGATACGCATGGCGACAAAAGTATGCACCTCGGTGGAGAGGCCGCAGAAGACCGAGGCAAGGGTAAAGATCGCCAGGGCGAGGGTAAAAATAGCGCGGGCGCCGAAGCGATCGGCGATCCAACCGCTGGCCGGGATCAGTACCGCGAGGGTGATCAGATAGGCGCTGATGCCGATATTCAGCTCGACCGCGGTGACGCCAAAATCTTTCGCCATATCGGGCAGCGCGGTGGCGATCACCGTCCCGTCGAGAAACTCCATAAAAAAAGCACCGGCCACCAGCAGCGCAGGCGCTGAAAAAGCACGTTCGTCTCTGGAAGAGATCGCGGTATTCATGTTGTCACTGCCATCAAGAATGTGAGCCTGAGCAAAGCGGCAGGAGAAGTTCCGCCGCCAGTAGGGTAGATAAAAAAACCTGCGACGGCAGGTTTTTTTATCTGTGAAAATTTAGGGTACTATTACGCTCCTGAAAAAAGGAGTAATTAATGTCTCAACATCTTACCGAACACGATGAGCTGGTTTCCGATGTGGTTGCTTGCCAGCTGGTTATCAAACAGATCCTCGATGTCATTGACGTCATTGCGCCCGTGGAAGTGCGTGAAAAAATGACTACTCAGCTGAAAGCTATCGACTTCGCCAGCCATCCGGCCTCTGCCGATCCGGTGACCCTTCGCGCGGTGCAAAAAGCGATCGCATTGATTGAGCTGAAGTTTACCCCGCAGGAAGAGACGCATTAATAACAGGCCTCGCCGTTTACCGGCGGGGCCTTCTTCTTTAATGGGAAACGACGGTCTGCGCAGGCGCAGGGGCAGCATCTTTGAACAACTTGCTGTTGCCCCAACACTCTTCGTAGCGATGACCGACCAGATCCTCCACGATAACTCGTACATCCGGCGCGATATCGCTGATTTTTCCGCCCGCTTTGATCCGCGCGACTTCCTGCAGCACCACCAGATGAGCTTTACGATCCAGCTTCATCTGCTTGCTGAAGACGATGGCGGCCAACGCTAACGCGATCACCCCGACGCAGAATACCACCGCGATAGCGGTCACCGCGCTTTCCGGTTGGCTGTGCGCTTTTGACTGGAAACCGTAGAAGCTCAGGATCGCCCCCATCGAGAACACCACAATCGAGCGCAGAATTTTCCCTGAGAAGGTCATGGCGCCGGCATAGATCCCTTCCCGACGGCGTCCGGTGTAGATCTCATCGACATCGGCCAGGAAGGTGTAAACGGTCCAGGGAATGTAGTAAACCCCGCCGGTACCCAGGCCGAACAGCACGGTAATGCCGAACATCAGCACCGTCGCCAGGCCTGACGGCAGATGGAAGAACCACAGCGAGGTATACAGCAGGACCGCGAAAATCACGATCCCCAGCGCCAGGATATAGGGTTTGCTGAAGCCCTTTTTCACGCACAGGCCGATAAACAGCGCCGTAGAGATCAGCTGCAGAATCGAGTTCAGGCTATTCAGTCCGGCGACCATCGCCGGGTCGTGCTGAAGAACGAATATCACGAAATAGGTAAAGATGGAGGCAAACAGCCATTCAGCGCCAAACCCGCACAGGTACATACCAAGATGTTTGCGGAATACGCGCAGATAAAAGGTGGAACGCATGTCTTTTGCCAGCGACAGCAGGGTGCTCAGCAGCCCTTTCCTGGCGCTGGTTTCTATCTCTTCCTCGCGCTTTCGTTCCCAGCTGCAAAGCCACAGGCAGGAAATCGCGACGATGAGGATAACGCCGTAGGTCAGACCGGTGAGGAAGAAAGGGGTGGCAGAATCTTTGCCATACAGCAGAATGAACTGTCCGGGAATAAACGCCGCAAGGAAGTTGGCTAGCTTGCCGAAAATGGCTTTATAGCCGGTCAGTTTTGAGCGCAGCGAGAAATCATCGGTCATCTCTGTCGCCAGCGTTTCATAAGGCACCATGATAGAGGTGTAGATGATCTCAAACACCACATAGGTGCAGAGGTAGTACCAGAAACTCAGGCCTTCCACCCACAGCAGCGGGTAGAACATCATCAAGGGGATGCCGATCAGCAGAAAGAAACGCCGGCGGCCAAAGCGCTTGCCTAAGCGCGTTTTGCCAAAGTTATCGGTGAGATAGCCCATCAGCGGGTTGCTGATAGCATCGATGATGCTGGCGACGGAGAAGATAAATGAGGCCTCGATCAGCGTCAGGCCGCAAAAAGTCGTATAAAAATAGAGCAGCCAGGCGCCGCTTATCGCCAGCGCGCCACTCCCCAACAGATTACCACCGCCGTAAGCTAACTGATGGCGTAACAAGATCGGTCTTCCCTGCAGCCCTTCAGGGGCTGAAGCCGTGTATCTAGCCATAAAAAAATAAACCTCGTGTTTTATATTTTTGAAACACTGTTTTTATATTTCTTTGTGGCTTGATAAAAAGTGACCGCGCTCACTAATCCCTGAGAAGGGGTAACGGTGACGAGGGAATGCGATCGCGTTAAAACTTTTTTATTCTATTGGGGAATAAATGAGGTGGAAAAATTGACATAACTGATTTAAAGCGAGAGACGGGGCAGCGTGGGCACGCTCCCCCTGACAGAGCGAAAATGGCTGACTAATGCGGCTTCCGTGGTTCTCCGACCAATGCCATCAGACGCCGATCGGTCTGCTCCATTCCGAGACCAGCTTTATCGGCATTGCGGATTTCCTCAAGCACGCTTTGCAACAGCAGACCATCCTGTTGCTGCTCTTCCGCCAGCAGCGTCAGAAATCGCCAGGTGTTGTCGTCGCTTTGCGCCCTGGCTTCTTCGGCAAGACCGCTCAGCATACTGCTGCGCTGTTGGTAATCGTTCAGGGTTTGGGTAAACAGATCTTCCAGCGAGGTGCATTGGGGATTACAGGCGCGGTCGGGATTCACTATCGGCCAGCTGCCGGCTTTTTTCAGATAGTCAAATACGCGCATGGTGAGGGTGATGCTGCTTTGCGCGCGGGTGCGCAAAAATGTCGCGGCGCCGTCGAAGCGATGCCGGGCACACCACTCGCTTAAGTTCAGGTAAACGTTAGAGGCGTGAAACTCAAGATTCATCTGGGTGTTTAGCTTTTGTGCCATTCCTGGAACTGCCATAAAAAAATATCCTTATTAACCGGGAAGGGGTTACTGATGCGTGTCGACAGATCCTGCGGATAACCACAAGATAAAATAGTGACACGCGGCACTGTTGCAGAATAATAAAACTCTACACATTCCGTATGAGCCGGGTATTTTTTCCATTTGCCGACGATTTAAGAATACTCGCTCAACGGAATTAAGAAAACTCTCAATCGCGGTAATTTACGTTTTGTTACACCATTATTTTTAGAGGGTATCTGGACTGAAATCATGCGCCGTTGGCCGGGGCTTGCTGGCATCGCGTTAGTGATAAGTTATAGGTATTTGACTAAGAAATTTGTCGTAGAACAGAGCGGAATAAGTTATTTCAAGCGTAATGTTTCTGGCTAATGATCATTATTTTTATTTTTTGTTGCAGGCTTTTATTTGAAGCGGAATATTTTTTCAATTCGGTATTAATTACGGAAAAGATCCGTTTTTTCGCGATATTAAGCGGTCCCGGTCGCCCGGCGATACGGGGCTGTTGTCACTTAAGAGGCACAGAGGCGAACGCCCTTTACGAGGCCGGCAATCGCCGGGGATAACAGCGCTGTAACCCTCTGTTAAACATCCTCTGACATCACAAGGATAAGTCTGCTGGTGGTATAGATGATCCTGCTATAGCCCGGTAAAATTGTATGACAATTGTGTCATTTTTTATGTCATTTTTTGCTAAATGTATGCACGCAATTACTGTAATTCCGCGATGTGATAATGCTCTCGTATGGAGAAATAATTTCCGGGTATTACTACTCTAACAACGGCAGTGGGGAATGCGATTTTTCTAATGCCTTGTTTTGATGCCGATAAAATTGTTAATTCCGATTTTTCCCTACATGAAAGCGAATTAAAGCTGGAGTTTACCATGCACAAATTTACTAAAGCGCTGGCGGCCATTGGTCTCGCTGCGGTTATGTCACAATCAGCTATGGCGGAAAATTTGAAACTGGGTTTTCTGGTGAAGCAGCCGGAAGAGCCATGGTTCCAGACTGAGTGGAAATTTGCTGATAAAGCAGGAAAAGATTTAGGGTTTGACGTCATTAAAATTGCGGTTCCGGATGGTGAGAAAACCCTCAACGCAATCGACAGCCTGGCAGCCAGCGGCGCGAAGGGCTTTGTCATCTGTACCCCCGATCCCAAGCTCGGGTCGGCGATTGTCGCCAAAGCGCGCGGCTATGACATGAAGGTCATTACCGTCGATGACCAGTTCGTCAATGCGAAAGGCAAACCGATGGAGAGCGTACCGCTGGTGATGATGGCGGCCAGCGAAATCGGCGCCCGCCAGGGGCAGGAACTCTATAAAGAGATGCAAAAACGCGGCTGGGATGTTAAAGACACCGCGGTGATGGCTATCACCGCCGATGAGCTGGACACCGCCCGTCGTCGCACCACCGGCTCCATCGATGCCCTGAAGGCAGCCGGCTTCCCGGACGCGCAAATCTACCGCGTGCCGACAAAATCTAACGATATCCCGGGGGCGTTTGACGCCGGTAACTCCATGCTGGTCCAGCACCCGCAGGTGAAACACTGGCTGATCGTGGGGATGAACGACAACACCGTGCTCGGCGGCGTGCGTGCCACTGAAGGCCAGGGCTTTAAAGCACCGGATGTGATTGGCATCGGCATCAACGGTGTGGATGCGGTCAACGAACTGTCGAAGGCGCAACCGACCGGCTTCTATGGTTCCCTGCTGCCAAGCCCGGATATTCATGGCTATAAAACCAGCGAAATGCTCTACAACTGGGTCACTAAGGGCGTTGAGCCGCCGAAGTTCACGGCGGTGACCGATGTGGTGCTGATTACCCGCGATAACTTCAAAGAAGAGCTGGCGAAAAAAGGGCTGTAACAGCCTGGTTGAACTGGCCCCCGCCGCGGCGGGGGCTGAGTGCTGAAGAGCGGAGTCGTTATGCAACAGTCTACCCCTTATCTCTCATTTCGCGGCATCACCATGACGTTCCCTGGCGTAAAGGCTTTGTCCGATATCAGTTTTGACTGCTACCCCGGACAGATCCACGCGCTGATGGGTGAAAATGGCGCAGGCAAATCGACGCTGCTGAAAATTCTCAGCGGCAACTATATTCCGACCGCTGGCCACCTGCAGATCGGCGGCCAGCAGATGGCGTTCAGCAATACCATGGAGGCGCTGAACGCCGGCGTGGCGATTATCTACCAGGAGCTGCATCTGATCCCGGAGATGACCGTCGCCGAAAATATCTATCTTGGCCAGCTACCGCACAGAGGCGGTATCGTCAACCGATCGTTGCTCAACTATGAGGCCCGCCTGCAGCTGGAACATCTGGGGCTGGATATCGATCCGGAGACGCCGCTGAAGTATCTCTCTATAGGCCAGTGGCAGATGGTGGAGATTGCCAAAGCGCTGGCGCGCAATGCCAAGATCATCGCTTTCGATGAACCGACCAGTTCGCTCTCCGCCCGCGAGATAGACAATCTGTTTCGCGTTATCCGCGAACTGCGGGAGGAGGGGCGAGTCATCATCTATGTTTCGCACCGGATGGAAGAAATTTTTGCCCTCAGCGATGCCATCACCGTCTTTAAGGATGGCCGCTATGTCTGCACTTTTGACGATATGCCGAGCGTCAGTCATGACGCCCTGGTTCAGGCGATGGTGGGGCGCAATCTGGGCGATATATACGGCTGGAAACCTCGCCCCTATGGCGAAGAGCGGCTGCGTCTGGAGGAGGTCAAAGCACCGGGCGTGCGTACGCCGGTCAGCCTCTCGGTACGCAGTGGCGAAATCGTCGGCCTGTTCGGGCTGGTGGGCGCCGGGCGCAGCGAACTGATGAAAGGCTTATTTGGCGGCACCCGGATCACCGGCGGTCAGGTGTATATCGATGGCCAGCCCGTCGACATTCGTAAACCGGCCCAGGCCATCCAGGCCGGGATGATGCTGTGCCCGGAAGATCGCAAAGCAGAGGGGATTATTCCGGTTCACTCCGTACGCGACAATATCAATATCAGCGCCCGGCGCAAGCATATTCACGCTGGCTGCCTGATCAACAACGCCTGGGAGGCAGACAATGCCGATCAGCATATCCAGTCGCTGAACATTAAAACGCCTGGCCCGGAACAGCTGATCATGAACCTGTCGGGCGGCAACCAGCAGAAAGCGATCCTTGGCCGCTGGCTGTCGGAAGAGATGAAGGTGATCCTGCTCGATGAGCCCACCCGCGGCATCGACGTCGGCGCCAAACATGAAATTTACAACGTGATATATGGCCTCGCCGCCTCAGGTGTTGCCGTGGTGTTTGCCTCCAGCGACCTGCCGGAAGTGCTGGGCGTCGCTGACCGCATCGTGGTGATGCGCGAGGGGCAAATCGCCGGCGAACTGCTGCATGAAGAAGCCAATGAACAGCAGGCGTTAAGCCTTGCGATGCCAAAAGTGAGTCAGGCTGTCGCCTGAGTAAGGAGTAAATGATGTCATCTGTGACTACGTCTGGCGCTACCCGCTCTGCCTTTAGCTTTGCCCGCATTTGGGATCAGTTTGGCATGCTGGTGGTGTTTGCTGTGCTGTTTATCGGCTGCGTAATTTTTGTGCCCAACTTTGCCTCATTCGTCAATATGAAGGGGCTGGGGCTGGCGATCTCGATGTCCGGAATGGTGGCCTGCGGCATGCTCTTCTGCCTGGCCTCCGGCGATTTTGACCTGTCGGTGGCGTCGGTTATCGCCTGTGCCGGGGTCACTACCGCAGTGGTGATTAACCTGAGCGAAAGCCTGTGGCTGGGGATTGCCGCCGGCCTGCTGCTGGGCGCGGTCAGTGGTCTGGTCAACGGCTTTGTTATTGCGCGCCTGAAGATTAACGCGCTGATCACCACCCTCGCGACGATGCAAATCGTCCGGGGCCTGGCCTACATTATCTCCGACGGGAAAGCGGTGGGGATCGAAGATGAGCGCTTCTTCACTCTCGGCTACGCCAACTGGTTTGGTCTGCCGGCGCCAATCTGGCTGACGGTCGCCTGCCTGGTGGTTTTCGGATTATTACTAAACAAAACCACCTTTGGCCGTAATACGCTGGCTATTGGCGGCAATGAAGAGGCGGCGCGTCTGGCCGGGGTCCCGGTGGTGCGCACCAAGATTATTATCTTTGTGCTCTCCGGTCTGGTATCGGCCGCCGCGGGGATCATTCTGGCGTCGCGGATGACCAGCGGCCAGCCGATGACCTCGATTGGCTATGAGCTGATTGTTATTTCAGCCTGCGTGCTGGGCGGGGTATCGCTGAAGGGCGGGATCGGCAAGATCTCCTACGTGGTCGCCGGGATCCTGATCCTCGGGACCGTGGAGAACGCGATGAACCTGCTGAACATCTCGCCTTTCTCACAATACGTCGTGCGCGGTGTGATCCTGCTGGCGGCGGTGATTTTTGACCGCTACAAACAAAAAGCCAAACGCGCGGCCTGATTTCAGGCATAACTTTTAAGTCTACAGAGTAATTACCGCCAGCGCCCGTTTCGCTGGCGGTAACTATCAAAAATGGCGAGGTTGGTCACACTGTCTATACTTACATGGCTAACATATAATTAACAACCAGCTTCGGCTGGCCATGATAAGGAGGAAACAGGGTGGATAACCAGATATCTGTACCGCCTGCGCTAACCGGAAACTACGCTTTTTTCTTTGACCTCGACGGTACTCTTGCCGATATCCAACCGCACCCCGATCAGGTGGTGATACCCGACAACACGCTGCAGGCGCTCAACGCGCTGGCCCAGCAGCAGGGTGGGGCGGTGGCATTGATTTCAGGGCGCTCAATGGCTGAACTTGACGCGCTAACCCATCCCTGGCGGCTACCGCTGGCCGGCGTTCACGGGGCAGAACGCCGTGATATCAATGGTAAAACCTATATCGTTTCTCTGCCGTCGGCGCTGCGCGATGAAATCGCGACTGAGCTGACCTCGGCGCTGCAGGGGCTCCCCGGCTGCGAGCTGGAGAGTAAAGAGATGGCCTTCGCGCTGCACTACCGCCAGGCTCCGCAGCAGCAGAGCGCAGTACTGGAGCTGGCTCAGCGCATCGTTCAGCGCTACCCGCTGCTGGCATTGCAGCTGGGTAAATGCGTGGTGGAGATTAAACCCCGCGGAGTGAACAAAGGGGAGGCGATCAGCGCCTTCATGCAGGAGGCGCCGTTTGCCGGCCGCGAACCGGTTTTTGTCGGCGATGATTTGACCGATGAGGCGGGATTTAGCGTGGTTAATCAACTGCAGGGAATGTCGGTAAAAGTCGGCGCCGGGGAAACTCAGGCGCACTGGCGGTTGGCGGATGCCGCCGCTGTAAGGACGTGGTTGCAACATCTGGCGTATGACGCGCAAACCGAAAGGAGGGATGACCATGAGTCGTTTAGTCGTAGTCTCTAACCGTATCGCCTTACCGGACGATAAAAAATCGAGCGCTGGCGGTCTGGCCGTCGGCATCCTGGGGGCACTGAAAGCGGCGGGGGGTCTGTGGTTTGGCTGGAGCGGCGAAATTGGCGATGACCAGCAGCCGCTGAAGCAGGTCTCCCGCGGAAATATCTCCTGGGCGTCGTTCAACCTGAATGAACGGGACCATGATGAATATTACAACCAGTTTTCCAACGCCGTGCTGTGGCCGGCCTTCCACTATCGTCTTGACCTGGTCAGCTTCCAGCGCGAAGCCTGGGAGGGATATCTGCGGGTCAACGCGATGCTGGCGGACAAGCTTCTGCCGCTGATCGAGCCAGACGATACGCTGTGGATCCATGATTACCATCTGCTGCCTTTCGCCAGTGAACTGCGTAAGCGCGGAGTGAACAACCGGATCGGCTTCTTTTTGCATATTCCATTCCCGACGCCGGAGATTTTTAACGCGCTACCGCCGCATGCCGAGCTGCTGGAGCAACTGTGCGATTACGATCTGCTGGGCTTCCAGACCGAAAGCGACAGAACCGCCTTTCTTGACAGCATTGCCATGCAGACCCGACTCTCCGATCTCGGGGACAAACGCTATCAGGCATGGGGTAAGGCGTTCAGTACCGAGGTTTATCCGATTGGGATCGATCCGGACGAAATTACGCGCAACGCCAAAGGCCCGCTGCCGCCGAAGCTGGCTCAGCTGAAGAATGAGCTGAAAAATGTGAAGAATATCTTCTCCGTGGAGCGGCTTGACTACTCGAAAGGGTTGCCGGAGCGATTCCTCGCCTATGAGACGCTGCTTGAGAAGTACCCTCAACATCATGGCAAGATCCGTTATACTCAGATCGCGCCCACTTCCCGTGGCGATGTACAGGCCTATCAGGATATTCGTCACCAGCTGGAAACGGCAGCCGGACGCATCAATGGCCAGTTTGGCCAGCTTGGCTGGACCCCGCTCTACTACCTGAACCAGCATTTTGACCGTAAGCTGCTGATGAAGGTCTTCCGCTACTCTGACGTCGGGCTGGTGACGCCGCTGCGTGATGGCATGAACCTGGTGGCGAAAGAATACGTCGCGGCGCAGGATCCGGATAACCCCGGGGTTCTGGTCCTGTCGCAGTTTGCCGGGGCGGCGCAGGAGCTGACCAGCGCGCTGATCGTCAACCCTTACGATCGCGATGAGGTTGCCACCGCGCTGGATCGTGCTCTCAGCATGCCGCTGGCGGAACGTATCGCCCGTCATTCCGCGATGCTGGACGTGATCAGAGAGAATGATATTCATAACTGGCAGGCGCGTTTTGTCGACGATCTGCAGCATATTTCGCCGCGCAGCGAGGAGAGCCGCCTGCGGGGGAAGATAGCCACCTTCCCTAAACTGGCCTAGTTCAGGAAAAGGGCTAACCGGCGTTAGCCCTTTTCAAGGGAAACCAGCAGAACATCGACGCCGCTACTGCCGACGATATTTTTCGCCGAGCAGGTGGCGCGCGAGAAAAGCGAGTGGTTGTGATTGCCGCAGATCACCAGATCAACCTTGTGCGACAGGCAAAAGTCTTTGACATGGTGACCCAGTTCGCCGCAGGCGATGGTCATTTTTTCTATCGGGTAGTCCGCCTGACGTGCCAGCTCATTGAGAAACTCCCGCGTTTCTTCCTGCATCAGCTCACGCAGATTTTCCATCATCGGTGCGGCGAACTGGTTATACATCTCCGGATCCGTGGCGAAGGTGATAAAGCTCACTTTCGCGTTAACGGGGCGGGCAATCGACACCGCTTTTTTAATTAATATCTGACTCTCCGGCGTTGGCGCGACGGCAACCAGCAGATGTGAATAAGGCATCTGGCCTCCTTGAGATACGCGGAATAACCCTTCTTTCTTTACTCCTGTTTCCCCAGCGGCGCAAGGGTTGCTCCCGTGATTTGCGACGCTCTTCGCCAGTCCGTGTTTTCCTCACAAGATCACATAAATGAACCTGCCTTTTTATTTAAAAGAAATGCTGTTTTATAAATGAGTGAAGTAGAGACATCGTCTCTTTGTCATTTTGCCACCGGCGGTTGTTCCGTGGCAAAAACACAAAGGTAACGTCGTTTCACTGCTTTTAGTGTAGCCAGGTACCCACTCCCTTCCGGTGGCAAATCCGGAACGATTGTCGGCGTTCTTTTAATAAAAGACACAGGATCACGGCGATGAAAACACGAAAAATTGGACTGGCTAACTACCTGGCCTACGGCGCGGGCGATTTTCTCGGCGCCGGCACGACAGCGCTAACTGCCGCATGGCTACTCTACTTTTACACGACCTTCTGCGGACTGACCCCGATTGAGGCCACGCTTATTTTTGCTGCTGCCCGCGTGCTGGATGCGGTGGTGAGCCCGCTGATGGGCTTTCTCACCGATAACTTCGGCACCACCTGGCTCGGAAAGCGCTTCGGTCGCAGAAAATTCTTTATTCTGCTCGGTATTCCGTGCGTATTCAGCTATTCAGCGATGTGGGTCGGCGAGATGGGCTTCTGGTACTACCTCGTCACCTATCTGCTGTTTGATATGGTTTACACCATGATTCTGGTGCCCTACGAAACGCTGGTGCCAGAGATGACTGATGACTTTAAACAGAAAACCAAATTTTCTGGCGCGCGCATCTCGATGGCGCAAATGTCGGCGATTTTAGCCTCCTTTCTGCCGGGGATCCTCCTCACCTGGCTCGGGAAAGACAATGCCAGCTCATTCTTTTATGCCAGTCTGGTGTTCTCGGTCCTGTGCGCGGTGATGCTGACCTTCGTCTGGTGCTTCACGTGGGAACGGCCGCGTGAGGCGTGGTCAGAGGCGGCGCTGCGGGCGGAAGCGGAAAAACAAAACTTAACCCTCGCTCAGAGCCTCAATCGCCTGGTGATTGAGCTAAGCTCCACGCTGCGGATAAAAATTTTCCGCCAGCACCTCGGCATGTATCTGGGGGGCTATATCGCCCAGGACGTCTTCAATGCCGTGTTTACCTATTACGTGGTTTTTGTCCTGATGCAGGAAGCCTCTGTCGCCTCGAATCTGCTCGGGACGATGGCCATCTTCCAGTTTATTGCGGTGATCGCCATGATCCCGTTGTGCATTCGCTTTGGTCCCGCGCCGTCCTACCGCATGGTGGTGGTCCTGTTTGGCCTGAGCTCGCTCTCGTATGCGCTGCTCTATTACGCCGGACTGAGCGACGTCTATTCCTTACTGCTGCTCATCTCTGCTGTCGCCGGACTGGGACGCGGCGGGATTAACTACGTACCGTGGAATACCTATACCTATATTGCCGACGTCGACGAGGCGATCACCGGCCAGCGCCGCGAAGGAATTTTTGCCGGCATCATGACGCTGACCCGCAAAGCCTCGCAGGCGGGGCGGTGATGCTGGTGGGTATCATCATGCAGCTGTCGGGGTTTGTCTCCGGGCAAAAAATACAACCGCCAGGGGTGAGTCATACCATTTTGCTGATCCTCAGCGTCGGCACTCTGGTGGTGTTAGCCTGCGGCTTCCTCGTCTCGCTACGCTTCAAGCTCAACCTGCACACCCACAGCATCCTGCGCAGTGAAACCCTCAGAATGCGCGATCTCGGCAGTGCCCAGCCGGAACAGACCATTGCAGAACACCGCGCGGTGGTCGAGATGCTGGCGGGGATGCCTTACGACTGCCTGTGGGGCAATAACAATATTGGCTATCTGAATCGTCATAAACCTGCTGCCCCGGGGCTCACCCAAGGCGGCGCTTTAAATTCGACATACACCCGAGGTTAACAACATGAAAGTTTGGCCAGTCAAACATAGCCCATTACTGTGTCAGCCTGAGCGTTTTATCGCCCGCAGCGAACTGCAGGCACTGATCCGCAACGTGACGCAAAACCTGGTGAACATTAAGGATGAGAGCGGGCAATTTTTACTGCGCCTCGATGACGGGCGCGTGATCGATACCAAAGGCTGGGCCGGCTGGGAGTGGACCCACGGCGTTGGGCTGTACGGCATCTATCAGTATTATCAGCAAACCGGCGATATCGAGATGCGCGATATCATCGACCGCTGGTTTGCCGACCGCTTCGCCGAGGGGGCAACGACCAAAAACGTCAATACGATGGCCCCGTTCCTGACCCTGGCATACCGCTTTGAAGAGACCGGCCGGATGGCGTATCTGCCGTGGCTGGAGAGCTGGGCGGAGTGGGCGATGCATGAGATGCCGCGCACCGAGCAGGGCGGCATGCAGCACATGACCCTGGCGGAGGAGAACCATCAGCAAATGTGGGATGACACGCTGATGATGACCGTGCTGCCGTTAGCCAAAATTGGCAAGCTGCTTAATCGCCCGCAGTATGTGGAGGAGGCGACCTATCAGTTCCTGCTCCATGTGCAGAACCTGATGGACCGGGAGACCGGGCTGTGGTTTCACGGCTGGAGTTATGAGGGGCGGCACAACTTTGCCCGGGCGCGCTGGGCGCGGGGCAACAGCTGGCTCACCATGGTGATCCCGGACTTTCTGGAGCTGGTGGATCTCCCCGAGGGGAACGCGGTACGGCGTTATCTGATGACGGTACTCGACGCACAGATTGCCGCCTTAGCAAAATGCCAGGACGACAGCGGCCTGTGGCATACCCTGCTGGACGATCCGCACTCTTATCCTGAGGCCTCCGCGACCGCCGGCTTTGCCTACGGCATTCTCAAAGCGGTGCGCAAGCGTTACGTCGGGCAGCACTATGCCGGGGTGGCTGAAAAAGCGATTCGCGGGATTGTGCAGAATATTTCGCCGCAGGGGGAGCTGCTGCAGACCTCGTTTGGCACCGGAATGGGGGCAGACCTTGATTTTTATCGCCAGATCCCGCTTACCTCGATGCCCTATGGCCAGGCGATGGCGATCCTTTGTCTGACCGAGTATCTGCGCAAGTATTTCTGAGCAGGGGCCCCGCTGACGGGGCGCCGAATAAAACTAACCCGGCTTTCGCCGGGTTGTTTGTTACATACGCTCTACGGTTTCGATACCCAGGGTATCGAGACCCAGCTTGAGGGTTTTCGCCGTCAGCAGCGCCAGCTTCAGGCGGCTGTTGCGGGTCTCTTCGCTTTCCGCGCTGAGGATCGGGCAATGCTCGTAGAAGCCGGAGAATAGCCCCGCCAGATCGTACAGGTAGGCGCACATCACGTGCGGCGTCCCTTCGCGAGCGACCACGGAGAGGGTCTCTTCAAACTGCAGCAGGCGCGCGGCCAGCTGGGCTTCGCGATCTTCGGCGATGACCACCGGCGCGTCGTTCATCGCGTTTTCGTCGATGCCGGCTTTGCGGAAGACGGAGAGCACGCGGGTATAGGCATACTGCATATACGGCGCGGTGTTGCCTTCGAACGCCAGCATATTATCCCAGTCAAAAACGTAATCGGTGGTGCGGTTTTTCGACAGATCGGCATATTTCACCGCGCCGATACCGACCACTTTCGCCAGATTTTCCAGCTCGTCAGCCGACATGTCCGGGTTCTTCTCCGCTACCAGGCGACGGGCGCGCTCCAGCGCTTCGTCCAGCAGATCGGCCAGCTTCACGGTACCGCCGGCGCGGGTTTTAAACGGCTTGCCGTCTTTCCCCAGCATCATACCGAACATATGGTGCTCCAGCGGCACAGAGTCCGGCACGTAGCCTGCTTTACGCACGATGGTCCACGCCTGCATCAGGTGCTGGTGCTGACGAGAGTCGATGTAATAGAGCACGCGGTCGGCGTGCAGCGTTTCATAGCGATACTTTGCGCAGGCGATATCGGTGGTGGTGTAAAGGTAGCCGCCATCCTTTTTCTGGATGATGACGCCCATCGGTTCGCCTTCCTTGTTTTTGTACTCATCAAGGAACACCACGGTGGCGCCTTCGCTCTCGACGGCCAGCCCTTTGGCTTTCAGATCGGCGACGATCCCCGGCAGCATCGGGTTGTACAGGCTCTCACCCATTACGTCATCGCGGGTCAGCGTCACATTCAGGCGATCGTAGGTGATCTGGTTTTGCGACATGGTGATGTCGACCAGCTTACGCCACATCTGCAGGAAGTACTGATCGCCGCCCTGCAGTTTAACCACGTAGCTACGTGCGCGCTCGGCAAAGGCTTCGTCTTCATCGTAGTGCTTTTTCGCTTCGCGATAGAAACCTTCGAGGTCGGCCAGGGCCATCTCACCGGCGTTTTCCTGCTGCTGTTTTTCCAGATACGCGATCAGCATACCGAACTGGGTGCCCCAGTCGCCGACGTGGTTGGCGCGGATCACCTTATGACCCAGGAACTCCAGGGTACGGACTGAAGCATCGCCAATGATGGTCGAACGCAGATGGCCAACGTGCATCTCTTTCGCTACGTTGGGTGCCGAGTAGTCGACGACGATAGTCTGCGCCTGCGGTTTCGTGACGCCCAGGCGCTCAGACTGCAGCGCGCGGTTGACGTTGTCCGCCAGAAAAGCAGGATCGAGGAAAATATTGATAAAGCCCGGCCCGGCGATTTCAACCTTGTTGGCAATGCCGTTGAGGTCAAGATGAGACAGTACCTGCTCTGCAAGTTGTCGCGGCGCCATGCCCAGTTTTTTGGCGACAGCCATCACGCCGTTGGCCTGATAGTCACCGAACTGAACTTTTGCTGACTGGCGGACCTGAGGTTCGCAATCGGCAGGCGCGCCTGCCGCGATCAGGGCCTGGCTGACTTTTTCTGAGAGAAGAGCCTGAATATTCACCGGAATACCTTACGTGTAATGCGCCTGCCCCCGAGGGAGGCAGCGCCATAATGTGGACAAATTAGGGCGGGAGTATACTGCATTTGTCCCCGTCCGTCAGCATTGCGCGCGGCGCGGCGGCGTGCGCAATCCATCGCCGTTCAGTTGCCCATCAGCAGGGCGGCGGTTGGTCCGCAGACCGAAACACGGTAAATTACCTTTTCATTACTGACGAGCATCATTGACGAGCAAACCCATGGCAAACTGGCAGCAAATTGAACAACTGGCCGATATTACGGCGGATCTCCCGCGATTTTCCGATGCGCTTCAGCGCTTCACTGCGCGACTGGGACTGGAGATCGCCGGGCTCGACGCCGACCATATCTCCCTGCGCTGTCATCAGAATACCACTGCGGAACGCTGGCGCCGCGGTCTGGAACAGTGCGGAACCCTGCTGTCGGAGAATATGATCAACGGCCGGCCCATTTGCCTGTTCAAGCTGGCGGAGCCGGTCTGCGTGGCGCACTGGCGCTTCCATATCATTGAGCTGCCGTGGCCGGGTGAAAAGCGTTATCCCCATGAAGGCTGGGAGCATATTGAAATTGTCCTGCCTGGCGATCCGGCAACCTTAAATGCCCGCGCGCTGGCGCTGCTGGCCGATGATGGACTCAGCCAGCCGGGGATCGTCGTCAAAACCAGCTCGCCGAAAGGGCAGCATGAGCGTCTGCCGAATCCCACCCTGGCGGTGACCGACGGCAGCGTGACGGTGAAATTTCATCCGTGGTCGATTGAACAAATCGTCGCCAGCGAGCAAGCTGATACGTAACAGTGTGAAGCCGCGCGGCGTCTGCCGCGTGAAATCATGACATGCTGCAAAGGTTGTCTGGATCAGGGAGAGAGGAATGGCGGTACTGGAAGTGTGTTGCTACAGCATGGCGTGCGCTCGGGAGGCTGAGCGCTGCGGCGCCGATCGTATTGAACTCTGCGCCGCGCCGCAGGAAGGGGGATTAACACCCTCTTATGGGGTGCTGGTCTCGGTCCGCGAGGCGATTACCCTCCCGGTGCATCCGATCGTTCGCCCGCGCGGCGGCGATTTCTGCTACACCGAACAGGAGTTCGCCGCGATGCTTAGCGATATCCGCATGGTGCGGGAGCTCGGTTTTCCCGGGGTGGTGACCGGCGTACTGAATGCCGATGGCCAGGTCGATATCCCGCGGATGAAAAAAATAATGGCCGCGGCCGGGCCGCTGGCGGTGACCTTTCATCGCGCGTTCGATCTGTGTGCCGACCCGCGTCAGGCCTGGAAGACGCTGGGTGAGCTGGGGGTTAAACGTATCCTGACTTCCGGTCAGCAATCCTCGGCGGAGAAAGGTATTTCATTAATTACGGAACTTATTGCCGCAGGGGATACTCCAATCATTATGGCCGGTGCGGGAGTGCGCGCCGCGAACTTGCCGCTGTTGCTGCAGGCGGGGGTGAAAGAGGTTCATAGCTCTGCAGGCCAGTGGTTGCCATCGGAGATGCGCTTTCGTCATCCAGGCGTTTCGATGTCAGCCGATCCCGATGCGGACGAATACAGGCGCTACGCCGTCAATGGCGAAGCGGTGGCGGAGATGAAAGGGATTATCTCCGCCTGGAGAAGTTAAACGGTTTTTTGCTGCACATCATGTCGCCCAATATGATGATTGCCCGTACCAGGCCCCTGCCCATTAAACAGGGGCCTTTTTTTATCTCGCTTTTTTTGCCAGCGACTGCTGCGTTTCCGGTTTGGTGGCGATAATCACCGCGCGCAGCGGAGCCGGATACCCCTCCACGGTTTTGCGCTGATCCTGCGGGTCGAGGAAATCGGCCAGCGATTCACTGGTCATCCATTCGGTGCGCCGCTGCTCATCGGTCGAGGTGACGCAGGCATCGACGATGCGCACATCGATAAACCCGCACTTCTCCAGCCACATTTTCAGGGCCGCCGCCGAGGGAATAAAATAGACGTTGCGCATCTGCGCATAGCGGTCGCCCGGAACCAGCACCGTATTTTCATCCCCTTCGACCACCAGCGTCTCCAGCACCAGCTCGCCTCCCGGCGCCAGCTGATCTTTCAGCTGCCACAGATGGTCCAGCGGCGAGCGGCGGTGGTAGAGCACGCCCATCGAGAACACTGTGTCGAAGGCCTCCAGCGCCGGCAGCTGCTCGATGCCCAGCGGCAGGAGATGCGCCCGCTGGTCGTTGCCGAGCAGCTTACGCACCGCTTCAAACTGGCACAGGAACAGCTGGGTGGGATCGATGCCGACCGCCAGATGCGCGCCGGCGCCGATCATTCGCCACATGTGATAGCCGCTGCCGCAGCCCACGTCGAGGATAGTCCGCCCGGTAAGATCGGACAGGTGCGGCAGGACGCGCTCCCATTTCCAGTCGGAACGCCATTCGGTATCGATATTAATGCCGTACAGCGAATAAGGCCCTTTGCGCCACGGCATCAGGTTTTTAAGCAGGTTTTCTACCCGCAGCTGATGGCCTTCGCTGAGCGGAGTTTCGCTCTCGGCGGTGACGCTGTGCAGGAGATCCAGACGCCACGGCGTTAATTCCGGAAGAAACTCAACGGCGCGCTCCCATTCGCGAAACTTGCCGTGCAGGGCCTCGCGCTGCCAGGCGGCTACCTGAGCTGGCAAGGTTTCCAGCCAGTGAGATAGCGGGCTTTTGGCGATCAGCTGATAGAAATTACTGAAGTCGATCATGCCTGCTCCCCGGATTTTACTGCCACCAGCGAGCCAAAGTTAAAGCACTGGAACCACAGTTCGGCATGTTCAAACCCAGCCTGACGCAGGCGGGCTTTATGGGTTTCCACGGAGTCCGTCAGCATCACATTTTCCAGCATGCTGCGTTTCTGGCTGATCTCCAGCTCGCTGTAGCCGTTCGCGCGTTTAAAATCATGATGCATATTGAACAGCAGCTCGCCGACGTGGGCGTCTTCGAAGCTGAATTTCTCCGAGAGCACCAGCGCGCCGCCCGGATTAAGCCCCTGATAGACTTTATTGAGGATCGCCTGGCGATCGCCCGGCTCAAGGAACTGAATGGTAAAGTTCAGGATCACCAGCGAGGCGTTTTCAATGGCCACATCGCGGATATCCCCTTCAATGACCTCGACCGGCGTCGGCGCTTTATAGGCGTCAATATGGCGACGGCAGCGCTCTACCATCGCGGGAGAGTTGTCGATGGCGATAATGCGACAGCCCGGATGACTAATATTGCGGCGCACAGAGAGGGTGGCGGCGCCCAGCGAACAGCCAAGATCGTAAACCTGGGTGTTGGGCTGAACGAAGCGCTCGGCCAGCATGCCGATCATCGAGATGATATTGGAATAGCCGGGCACTGAGCGCTGGATCATATCCGGGAAGACTTCAGCAACCCGTTCATCAAAGGTCCAGTCGCCGAGGCTGGCAATCGGCGCGGAAAAAAGCGTATCGCGGTGAGACATAACGTTAAACCCGAAAAAACGAAAACGGCGTATTGTGCGCTAACGGAGGGAGAAAACCAACTCCCAGGGCATATACCAGAGGTTGGCCAGCACCATCAGCAACAAGGCGCACCAGGTGGCGCTCATGCCGGAGCGGCGCCAGTGGTAGACGCGGTGATGAAAACCCCAGGAGTGCATCAGTCGCCCGACAATCAATAAAATGCCGCAAACGTGCACCATCCAGGTCTGGGCGCCGTTCATCTCCATAAATAACAGCAAAATGAGGCCAATCGGCACATATTCGACGGCATTACCGTGAACGCGGATGGCGACCTGTAGCTCGCTAAAGCCGCCGTCACCGTAGCCTACATGGTATTGGGTGCGTAACCGCACCACGTCGAACGAGAACTTCACTAACAATAACGCACCTAAAACGGCATACAGCGCGCTGACCATACGAAAACTCCCTTTAACTCTGGCAGATGGCTCCGATTATGATAGCAGGATATCAGAAAAGGGAGGATTGCTGCGGAATCGACGGCGCATTTCCTGCCGCCGGCAGGGCGGTGCGCAGATCGCTCCACAGCGTATCGACCAGCGTCGGCGCGTAAGCAATGTCTGGGGTATGCAGGAACAGCCACGGGGTGCCAGACTGATGCCACTTCGGCAGGGTCTGCAGCCAGACGCGAAACAGTTCCCGGTTGTGGGCCATGTCGTCACCGCCGATAAAGCGTACCATCGGCTGCCGGGCGGTCATCACCGCATGTACCGGCACTTTGGGTTTCTTTTTCTGCGCGTCGATCATCGCCGGACTGGTGGCCGCAGCGCTGTGGACCGGGCGGCTATCGAGGATCACGCGGTTAACGTTGCGCTCGTGCAGCCCGCGGTTGAGCTGCTGTTCCGCTTCGCCTTTGGCGAAGAATTCGGGGTGACGAACCTCGACGCCGTAGGTGAAATCCTTCGGCAGCCCGTCGAGAAAATGCCATAGCGCGGGGAGATCGCGAGGACCGAAGGTCGCCGGCAGCTGCAGCCAGTACTGGCCGATGCGCGAGGCCAGCGGCGCCAGGCGGGCAAAAAATTCACTGCTTAAATCGTCGCAATGACGCAGGGCGGCCTGGTGCGAGATGGTGGCCGGGAATTTAAAGCAGAAGCGGAAGTCATCATGGGTTTGTTCATACCAGCGGGTGACAATCTCCGGCTTCGGTAGCGCATACAGGGTGGTGTTACCCTCCACGCAATTGAAGTGGCGGGCGTACTCTTCAAGGCTGGTGATGCCAAGGCGCACCCATTTCGGGTGCGACCACTGGGGAAGCCCAATATAAATCATAGCGCGGCGAGGATCTCCTCGGTGCTGCGCACCCGACCGATGCGCGGGAAAATATGCGTCATGCTGCCCTGATGCTGCTCGGCGGAGGCGGCGCTGCAGGCATCTTCGGCGATGACCAGGTTAAAACCCAGCTCCCAGGCGTTGCGGGCGGTGGATTCGACGCCGATGTTGGTGGAGATACCGCAGAGAATAATGGTGTCGATACCGCGGCGGCGCAGCTGAAGCTCAAGGTCGGTGCCATAGAACGCGCCCCACTGGCGTTTGGTCACTTCGATATCGCTCTCCTGCTTACCCAGCGTGGCCGGGTAGGTCCACCAGTGTTCAGGCAGCGTATGCGCCCCGGCCTGAGCGTCGACAGGCTGTTTCAGCGCTTCGGCGAAATCGGACGACCAGCCGACGCGGACCATGATGACCGGTGAACCCTGTTGTCGACACTTGTCTGCCAGGCGAGCGGCACGCGCCACCACCTCGTCAGCCCGATGTGGTCCGCCGGCGAAAGGCAGAATACCTTCCTGCAGATCGATCACCACCAGCGCCGTTTTTTTTGCATTGAGTTCTAACATGGTATCCCCGTATCTTCTTCTGTTGTCAGGCGGCTACAATACCTGCGCGGCTTCAGCAAAAGGGTAACAAATATTGTTAATTTATGTGAGTGTAGACGTTAAGCGCGCAGCAAAGCAGCGTACATCGTGCGTCGGACTTATCGAACGACAGAATTTCCAGTATAATAGCCGCCTTTTTTCATTCAGTTGTGACATCAGCTAAAGCTGCGACCTCGTCGCCTGCAGGGCAGACGACAATCCGCCGACGGCTAAGTTAAGGGATATCTCATGCGTACAGAATATTGCGGACAGCTTCGACAGTCCCACGTTGGGCAGCAGGTGACTCTGTGTGGTTGGGTCAACCGCCGTCGCGATCTCGGTAGCCTCATTTTTATCGATATGCGCGACCGCGAAGGCATCGTTCAGGTGTTTTTCGACCCGGATCGTGCGGATGCGTTGAAATTAGCCTCTGAACTGCGTAATGAGTTCTGCATTCAGGTCACTGGCACCGTCCGCGCGCGTGAAGAGAAAAACATCAACGCGGACATGGCCACCGGCGCCATCGAAGTGCTGGCCTCCGATCTGACGATTATTAACCGTTCAGAATCGCTGCCGCTGGACTCCAATCACGTCAACACCGAAGAAGCGCGTCTGAAATACCGCTACCTCGACCTGCGTCGTCCGGAAATGGCGCAGCGTCTGAAAACCCGCGCGAAAATCACCAGCTTTGTGCGCCGCTTTATGGACGACCATGGCTTCCTCGACATCGAAACTCCGATGCTGACCAAAGCCACCCCGGAAGGCGCTCGCGATTACCTCGTGCCTTCCCGCGTGCATAAAGGCAAATTCTACGCGCTGCCGCAGTCTCCGCAGCTGTTCAAACAGCTGCTGATGATGTCCGGGTTCGATCGCTATTATCAGATCGTTAAATGTTTCCGCGATGAAGACCTGCGTGCCGACCGTCAGCCTGAATTTACCCAGATCGACGTGGAAACCTCCTTTATGACCGCGCCGCAGGTGCGTGAGATCATGGAAGCAATGGTGCGTCAGCTGTGGCTGGAAATTAAAGGCGTCGACCTGGGTGATTTCCCGATCATGACCTTCGCCGAAGCCGAACGTCGCTATGGCTCCGATAAACCGGATCTGCGTAACCCGATGGAGCTGGTGGACGTTGCCGATCTGCTGAAGTCCGTCGAATTCGCGGTCTTTGCCGGCCCGGCCAACGATCCGAAAGGGCGCGTGGCGGCCCTGCGCGTCCCGGGCGGTGCCTCTCTGACCCGCAAGCTGATTGACGAATACGGCAACTTTGTGAAGATCTACGGCGCGAAGGGGCTGGCCTATATTAAAGTGACCGAGCGTGCGAAAGGCATGGACGGGATCAACAGCCCGGTGGCGAAATTCCTCACCGCTGAGATCGTGGAAGCGATCCTCGAACGCACCGGCGCGCAGGACGGCGATATGATCTTCTTCGGCGCCGACAACAAGAAAGTGGTGGCGGACGCGCTGGGCGCGCTGCGTCTGAAGCTCGGTAAAGACCTGAGCCTGACTGACGAGAGCAAATGGGCGCCGCTGTGGGTGATCGACTTCCCGATGTTCGAAGACGACGGCGAAGGCGGCCTGACGGCGATGCACCATCCGTTCACTTCGCCAAAAGATATGACCGCGAACGAGCTGAAAGCTGCGCCGGAAGAGGCCGTAGCGAACGCCTATGATATGGTCATTAACGGTTATGAAGTCGGCGGCGGTTCTGTACGTATTCACCGTGGCGACATGCAGCAGACCGTATTTGGTATTCTGGGCATTAATGAACAAGAGCAGCGTGAAAAATTCGGCTTCCTGCTGGATGCGCTGAAATACGGTACGCCGCCGCACGCGGGTCTGGCGTTCGGTCTTGACCGTCTGACCATGCTGCTGACCGGTACCGATAACATCCGCGACGTTATCGCCTTCCCGAAAACCACCGCCGCGGCCTGTCTGATGACCGAAGCGCCAAGCTTCGCCAATCCGGCTGCGCTCGGTGAACTGGGTATTCAGGTTGTGGAGAAAGAGGCGAAAGCGTCTCTGGAGAACAAGTAATATGTCATTTAAGCTGCCCGTTTCGGTGCTGGTGGTGATTTACGCCGAAGATACGAAACGGGTGCTGATGTTACAGCGGCGCGACGATCCCGCGTTCTGGCAGTCGGTGACCGGCAGCCTGGAAGCAGGAGAGACCGCGCTGCAGGCCGCCGCGCGTGAAGTAAAGGAAGAGGTCGCCATTGATGTTGCCTGCGAGCAACTGACCTTAATTGACTGTCAGCGCACGGTGGAGTTCGAGATATTTTCTCATTTGCGTCATCGCTATGCGCCGGGTGTAGAGCGCAATACAGAATTCTGGTTCTGTCTTGCGCTGCCTCATGAGCGGGAGATTACCTTCACCGAACATCTGGCCTACCGCTGGGTCAGCGCGACGGAAGCCGCTGCGCTGACCAAGTCGTGGAGCAACCGGCAGGCGATTGAAGAATTTGTAATTAACGCCGCCTGAAAGGGCGCGCTTTTTGGAGAGTTTTTTATGGCAGGTCATAGTAAATGGGCCAACACCAAACACCGCAAAGCGGCACAGGATGCTAAACGCGGTAAAATCTTTACGAAAATCATTCGCGAGCTGGTGACTGCGGCGCGTCTGGGCGGCGGCGATCCGGCTTCCAACCCGCGCCTGCGTGCGGCCGTTGATAAAGCGCTGTCAAACAACATGACGCGCGACACCCTGAACCGCGCCATCGCGCGCGGCGTCGGCGGTGATGAAGACGCGAACATGGAAACCATCATTTACGAAGGCTATGGCCCTGGCGGTACCGCGGTAATGGTGGAATGTCTGTCCGACAACCGTAACCGTACCGTTGCGGAAGTGCGTCACGCTTTCACCAAAACCGGTGGTAACCTCGGTACCGACGGCTCCGTGTCCTACCTGTTCAGCAAGAAAGGCGTCATCTCCTTCGAGAAAGGCGATGAAGACACCATTATGGAAGCGGCGCTGGAAGCTGGCGCAGAAGACGTGGTGACCTATGACGACGGCGCCATCGACGTCTACACCGCGTGGGAAGAGATGGGCGCCGTGCGCGACGCGCTGGAAGCCGCTGGCCTGAAAGCCGACGCTGCCGAAGTCTCGATGATCCCGTCCACCAAAGCGGATATGGATGCCGAGACGGCGCCGAAGCTGCTGCGTCTGATCGATATGCTGGAAGACTGCGACGACGTGCAGGAAGTGTACCATAACGGCGAGATCTCCGACGAGGTCGCGGCCACCCTGTGATGCAGTCGCATCCACGGTTAACCGGAGGCGCGTGATGGCTATTATTCTCGGCATTGACCCGGGGTCGCGCGTCACCGGTTATGGCGTGATCCGCCAGGTCGGACGGCAGTTGAGCTACCTTGGCAGCGGATGCATCCGCACCAAAGTGGACGATCTGCCGTCGCGGCTGAAGCTGATCTACGCCGGGGTGACGGAGATCATCACCCAGTTTCAGCCCGACTATTTCGCCATTGAGCAGGTCTTTATGGCGAAGAACGCCGATTCGGCGTTAAAGCTTGGGCAGGCGCGCGGAGTGGCGATCGTTGCAGCGACCAATCAGTCGCTGCCGGTGTTTGAATACGCCGCCCGTCAGGTCAAGCAGACCGTTGTCGGGATCGGCAGCGCCGAAAAGAGCCAGGTTCAGCACATGGTGCGCACCTTGCTCAAACTGCCTGCCAATCCGCAAGCGGATGCGGCGG
Source organism: Klebsiella sp. HMSC16C06 (assembly GCF_001808325.1). NCBI lineage: Bacteria > Pseudomonadati > Pseudomonadota > Gammaproteobacteria > Enterobacterales > Enterobacteriaceae > Klebsiella > Klebsiella sp. HMSC16C06. The sequence goes on along the minus strand of NZ_KV793011.1, from coordinate 146,191 downwards.
ATGCGCTGGCGATTGCCATCACCCATTGCCATATCAGCCAGAATGTTGCTCAGGTCAGCGAGACCCGGCTCAATCTGGCGCGAGGGCGCTTACGATAATCGCAAATCAGGCTGGATATCTATCCAGCCTTTTTTTATGATACCGCCAGATACTTAGACCATAACGCAGGAGCCCCATGTGATAGGCAGACTCAGAGGCATCATTCTCGAAAAACAACCCCCGCTGGTGTTGCTGGAAACGGCGGGCGTCGGCTATGAAGTGCATATGCCAATGACCTGCTTCTATGAGCTGCCGGAGGCCGGTCAGGAGGCGATAGTCTTTACCCACTTTGTGGTGCGTGAAGATGCCCAGCTGCTGTATGGTTTTAACAACAAACAGGAACGTACGCTGTTTAAAGAGCTGATTAAAACCAACGGCGTGGGGCCAAAGCTGGCGCTGGCGATCCTCTCCGGCATGTCGGCGCAGCAGTTCGTCAATGCCGTTGAGCGGGAAGAAGTCGCCTCGCTGGTGAAGCTGCCGGGGATTGGCAAAAAAACCGCAGAACGCCTGATCGTCGAGATGAAAGACCGCTTCAAAGGGCTGCACGGCGACCTGTTCACTCCGGCGGCCGATCTGGTGCTGACCTCGCCGGCAGGCCCGACGGCAGATGATGCCGAACAGGAAGCGGTTGCCGCGCTGGTCGCGCTGGGCTATAAACCGCAAGAGGCCAGCCGGATGGTAAGCAAGATCGCCCGTCCGGACGCCAACAGTGAAACGCTAATCCGCGAAGCGCTGCGCGCCGCGTTGTGAGGTAAGGGATGATTGAAGCAGACCGGCTGGTATCGGCAGACAGCAGCGGCGCAGAAGAGGCCGTTGACCGCGCCATCCGCCCAAAATTGCTGGCAGAGTATGTCGGCCAGCCGCAGGTGCGCTCGCAGATGGAGATCTTTATCCAGGCGGCGAAACTGCGCGGCGACGCCCTCGATCACCTGCTGATTTTTGGCCCGCCTGGGTTGGGGAAAACCACCCTGGCGAACATTGTCGCCAATGAGATGGGGGTGAATCTGCGCACCACCTCCGGCCCGGTACTGGAGAAAGCGGGCGATCTCGCCGCGATGCTCACCAACCTCGAACCGCATGACGTGCTGTTTATCGATGAGATCCATCGCCTCTCGCCGGTGGTGGAAGAGGTGCTCTACCCGGCGATGGAAGACTATCAGCTGGATATTATGATTGGCGAAGGTCCGGCGGCGCGCTCCATCAAAATCGATCTGCCGCCGTTTACCCTGATTGGCGCCACCACCCGGGCCGGTTCATTGACCTCTCCGCTGCGCGACCGCTTTGGCATCGTGCAGCGTCTGGAGTTCTATCAAATACCCGATCTGCAGCATATCGTCAGCCGCAGCGCCCGCCATATGGGGCTGGAGATGAGCGACGAAGGCGCGCTGGAAGTGGCCCGTCGTTCACGCGGCACGCCGCGTATTGCCAACCGTCTGCTGCGCCGGGTGCGCGACTTCGCGGAAGTGCGCCACGACGGCAGCATCTCTGCCGACATTGCTGCCCAGGCGCTGGATATGCTGAATGTCGATGCGGAAGGGTTCGACTATATGGACCGTAAACTACTGCTGGCGGTGATAGATAAATTCTTTGGTGGGCCGGTGGGGCTGGATAACCTCGCCGCCGCGATCGGCGAAGAGCGGGAAACCATTGAAGATGTGCTGGAGCCCTACTTAATTCAGCAGGGTTTTCTGCAGCGTACGCCACGGGGAAGAATGGCGACGGTGCGCGCCTGGAATCATTTCGGGATCACGCCGCCGGAAATGCCCTAGTTCGCGACGGATGTGTCGTTCATTATGAGGCCCGGTCAGCAGCGCGACCGGGCTTTTTCATTTTCAGCTGGCGGCTTTTTTTGTCATGCTGAGAATAAACAGCACGGCGGCGCACAGCACCACCGACGGCCCGGCCGGGGTGTCGTAGAAGGCCGAGAAGGTTAACCCGCCGGTAACGGCCAGCATGCCCACGCCCACTGCCACGGCGGCCATCTGCTCCGGCGTGCGGGCAAAACGGCGGGCGGTGGCGGCCGGGATAATCAGCAGGGAAGTGATGATCAGCGCGCCGACGAACTTCATCGCCACGCCGATAGTCAGAGCGGTGACCAGCATCAACAGCAACTTCACGCGCTGCAGCTTCACGCCATCGACAAACGCCAGATCCGGACTGATGGTCATCGCCAGCAGCGGTCGCCACTGCCAGAGCAGGATACCAATCACAATCACTACGCCAATGGCGATGGCAATCAAATCCTGCGGCGTCACTGCCAGCAGATCGCCGAACAGGTACGCCATCAGATCGACGCGGACGTTAGACATCAGACTGACCACCACCAGCCCCAGCGACAGTGCGCTGTGCGCCATGATGCCCAGCAGGGTATCGATCGCCAGATGGGGGCGTTTTTCCAGCCACACCAGCCCGCCGGCCAGCAGCAAAGTCACGGCGATCACCGCATAAAACGGATTGATGTTAAGTAATAAGCCAAAAGCGACGCCGAGCAGCGACGCATGCGCCAGCGTGTCGCCGAAATAGGACATGCGGCGCCAGACCACAAAGGAGCCCAGCGGACCGGCGGCGCAGGCCAGCATCATCCCGGCCAGCCAGCCAGGTAACAGAAGTTCAATCATTAGCGGCTGTTTCCCCGACGCAGTACAATTCGCCCCTGAAGGTCGTGGCGGTGATTATGGTGGTGGCGGTAAATCCCCAGCTGTTCCGCGCCGCGCGGGCCGAACATGGAGATAAACTCCGGATGCATGGAGACCACCTCCGGCGCGCCGGAGCAGCAGATATGCTGGTTCAGGCACAGGACTTCGTCGGTTTTGGCCATCACCAGATGCAGGTCGTGCGATACCATCAGCACTGCGCAGTCCAGTTCATGGCGCAGCTGGTCGATAAGATCGTAAAGCGCCACCTGGCCATTGACGTCAACACCCTGGGTCGGTTCATCCAGCACCAGCAGCTGTGGGCGGTTGAGCAGGGCGCGGGCCAGCAGTACGCGCTGGGTTTCGCCGCCGGAGAGTTTTTGCATCGGCGCGTCGATCAGATGCCCGGCCTGCACACGTTTCAGTGCCGGCAGGATGTCGTCTTTGCGGGTACCTGGGCGCAAACGCAGGAAGCGGCTGACGGTCAGCGGCAGCGTGGCGTCAAGATGCAGCTTCTGCGGCACGTAGCCAATCCGCAGGCGGTCTTCCCGCTTGATGACACCCTCTGTTGGTGCTACCAGCCCCAGAACCACTCGCACAAGGGTCGATTTACCGGCGCCGTTCGGGCCCAGCAGGGTTAATATTTTGCCTGGCGTGAGTGCCAGCGAAATGTCAGACAGCACGCGGCGTTGGCCAAAGGCCACCGACACATTTTCCAGCGTAACAAGGTTTGTCATAGTAATTTAGGGTTGCACAAGCTAGTGAATGTTATAATATCACATCACATTCACTCGTTTCGATGACTAGACGCATTATGTTACATAAAAATACGCTTCTTTGCGCTGGACTTGGCGCTGTTTTTTTGTTCGCGCAGGTTCCGCTGGCCAGCGCCGCCGTAGTGACTTCCATGAAACCGCTGGGCTTTATCGCAGCCGCCATCGCCGATGGGGTGACAGATACTCAGGTGCTATTGCCCGACGGCGCCTCAGAGCATGACTATTCACTGCGGCCTTCTGATGTAAAACGCTTACAGAACGCAGACTTAGTGGTATGGATTGGGCCGGAAATGGAAGCCTTTATGGATAGGTCGACGCAAAGCATTGCGGCGAATAAAAAGGTGACCATCGCGGAGCTGGAAGGGGTGAAGCCGCTGCTGATGACCGGGGCGGATGACGATGACGATCATGATGGTCATGACCACGGCGCAGCAGAAAAAAGTGACGGCGATCACCATCACGGTATTTACAATATGCATCTGTGGTTATCCCCAGAGATAGCGCGGCTTTCGGCGGTTGCAATCCACGATAAATTATTAGAACTTATGCCGCAGAGTCGAGCCAAACTCGACAGCAACCTGCAGCAGTTCGAGGCCGCGCTGGCGGCGACTGACAAGCAGGTTAGCAATGAGCTGGCACCGCTGAAAGGGAAGGGCTATTTCGTTTTTCATGACGCCTACGGTTACTTTGAAAAACACTACGGTTTGACCTCGCTGGGGCACTTTACCGTCAACCCTGAAATACAGCCTGGTGCGCAGCGTTTACACGAAATCAGAACACAACTGGTTGAGCAGAAGGCCACGTGCGTTTTTGCTGAGCCACAGTTCAGGCCAGCGGTTATCGAAGCTGTTGCCCGGGGCACGTCTGTGCGCATGGGAACCCTGGATCCGCTGGGTACTGGAATTACGTTGGGTAAAGCGAGTTACCCGCAATTCCTGACCCAGCTGGCGAATCAGTATTCGAGCTGCCTGAAAGGAGATTAACGAGGAAGTGAATACGTGCAACAGATAGCCCGCGCTGTCACTCAGGCATTCAACAATCTGCCACGACCTCATCGCGTCATGTTGGGGTCGCTTAGCGTTCTTACCTTAGCGGTCGCCGTCTGGCGACCCTACATTTACCACCCGGAATCCGCCCCCATCGTCAGAACCATTGAACTGGAAAAAAGCGAGATCCGTTCCCTGCTGCCGGAAGCCTCCGAGCCGATCGACCAGGCCCCGCAGGAAGAAGAAGCCATTCCTCAGGATGAACTCGACGAGAAGGCCGATACCGATGCCGGCGGTCATGAATATGTGGTGTCGACTGGCGATACGCTCAGCAGCATCCTGAACCAGTACGGTATCGATATGGGCGATATCGCCCAGCTTTCCTCCGCCGATAAAGAGCTGCGTAATCTGAAGATTGGCCAGCAGCTCTCCTGGACCCTGACCGCGGACGGCGATCTGCAGAGCCTGACCTGGGAGATGTCCCGCCGCGAAACCCGCACTTATACCCGTGTGGACAACGGTTTTAAAATGAGCAGCGAGCTGCAGAAAGGCGACTGGGTCAACAATGTGCTGAAGGGCACCGTCGGCGCCAGCTTTGTCTCCAGCGCGCGCGATGCCGGCCTGACCAGTACCGAAATCAGCGCGGTGATCAAGGCCATGCAGTGGCAGATGGATTTCCGTAAGCTGAAAAAAGGCGACGAGTTCTCGGTATTGATGTCGCGCGAAATGCTCGACGGCAAGCGCGAGCAAAGTCAGCTGCTGGGCGTGCGTTTGCGCTCCGACGGTAAGGATTACTATGCTATCCGTGCCGAAGACGGCAAATTCTACGATCGTAACGGGACGGGGCTGGCGAAAGGCTTTATGCGCTTCCCGACGGCGCGTCAGTTCCGCGTTTCCTCTAACTTTAACCCGCGTCGTCTGAATCCGGTCACCGGGCGCGTCGCGCCGCATCGTGGCGTCGATTTCGCGATGCCGCAGGGGACGCCGGTGCTGGCAGTGGGTGATGGCGAAGTGGTAGTGGCCAAGCGCAGCGGCGCTGCCGGGTATTATGTTGCTATCCGCCACGGTCGCACCTATACCACCCGCTATATGCACCTGCGTAAGCTGCTGGTGAAACCGGGGCAGAAAGTGAAGCGCGGCGATCGTATCGCGCTGTCGGGGAATACCGGCCGTTCTACCGGGCCGCACCTGCACTATGAAGTGTGGATCAACCAGCAGGCGGTCAACCCGCTGACGGCTAAGCTGCCGCGTACCGAAGGGCTGAGCGGTTCCGACCGTACCGATTACCTGGCGCAGGTCAAAGAGGTCGTCCCGCAGCTGCGGTTTGACTAACCACCGGTCAGTGGAAAGCCGGTGCCCCAGGGCGCCGGCTTTTTCTTTTGTAGGTTACCTAACGTCTCGCTACACTATCCCATTATCTTGATTAAGCAGTCGACCTGCGGATTGGGCATGGAAACGAAAAAAAATAATATTGAGTTTATCCCTAAGTTTGAGAAATCCTTTTTACTGCCGCGCTACTGGGGCGCGTGGCTGGGCGTCTTTGCCTTCGCAGGCATCGCGCTGACGCCGCCTTCCTTTCGCGATCCGATCCTCGGAAAACTCGGCCGCTTCGTAGGGCGTTTGGCGAAAAGCTCGCGGCGCCGGGCGCAGATTAATTTGCTCTACTGTTTTCCGGAAAAAAGCGAGCACGAACGGGAAGCGATCATCGACGCCATGTATGCCTCGGCGCCGCAGGCGATGGTGATGATGGCCGAGCTGGGCCTGCGCGATCCGCAGAAAATCCTTGCCCGCGTCGACTGGCAGGGGAAAGAGATCATCGACGAGATGCAGCGTAATAACGAGAAAGTGATTTTCCTCGTTCCGCATGCCTGGGGCGTGGATATCCCGGCGATGCTGATGGCCTCCGGTGGGCAGAAGATGGCGGCGATGTTCCACAACCAGGGTAACCCGGTCTTTGATTACGTGTGGAATACCGTGCGCCGTCGTTTTGGCGGGCGTATGCACGCGCGCAACGACGGGATCAAACCGTTTATTCAGTCGGTGCGCCAGGGCTACTGGGGTTACTATCTGCCCGATCAGGATCACGGCGCTGAGCACAGTGAATTTGTGGATTTCTTTGCCACCTACAAGGCGACGCTGCCCGCGATTGGCCGTTTAATGAAGGTATGCCGCGCCCGCGTCGTACCGCTGTTTCCGGTCTATGATGGCCAAACGCATCGCCTGACGGTGCTGGTCCGCCCGCCGATGGACGACCTGCTGGACGCAGACGATACGACGATCGCCCGGCGGATGAACGAAGAAGTGGAAGTGTTTGTTAAGCCGCACACCGAGCAGTACACCTGGATCCTGAAGCTGCTGAAAACGCGCAAGCCGGGTGAAATCGAGCCCTACAAACGCAAAGAGCTGTTCCCAAAGAAGTAGTCTAAAAGAGAGCCAGTGGGCGTTCCTGGCTCACTGGCTATATTGCGTCAGTAACATCAGGTTCTCGACGACAAGCCGGTAGCGATACTCCGGGCGGCCAGTGATACCGTAGTGATTGGTCGTGAAGAGCACGTTTATCTGCTCCAGCCAAATCAGGTATTTACGGCATGACACCCTGGATATCTGCAGCGCCGCCGCCAGCTCGTTGGTCGAAAAATCGCGCGCCTGATGGTCGTCAATCCACTGGCACACCAGGCGAAGGGTTTGCGGCGTCAGTCCTTTCGGCAGGCGGCGGGCGCTTTCCTGTTGCGGGATCCCGCGGCGCAGCAGGGTGTCGATATCCGCCTGGGCATAACAGGATTTCGCCTGCGTCACCTCACGCTTTTTGCGCCATGCCTGCAGGGCCTCCTCAAAGCGCGGAAACTGAAACGGTTTAATCAGGTAATCCACCACGCCATAGTGCAGCGCCGTTTGTAGCGTGAGCGTATCGGCGGCAGACGTCATCATGATGACGTCAATATTCCGCCCATCTGCGCGAAGCGCCGGCAGCAGGTCCAGGCCATTCTCCTGTTGCATATAGACATCCAGCAGCAGTAGATCGACCTGCGCCAGATGGCTTAGCATCGCTTTGGCGTCGCCGATCGTCGCCGCCACCCCGCAGCAGTGAAAATCAGCCACCCGGCTGATAAACAGCCGGTTCAGGTCGGCTACCATGGGATCATCATCGACGATCAGCACATTGAACATGCGTGGTTCCCCGGTGTGGCGGGAAGCCAGCCGGCCTCCCGTAAGATGAGCGGAGCAATGACGATCAGAATGACGATCGTTTATAGGCGGTGTAGCGCGCTCGCCAGAAGGTTTTATCGATATTCGCCGCCAGCTGTGCCTCGTCAATCCGCGGCGCAACGCCGTCCCGCTGCGCGGCGCGAGCGACCTCTGCGGCAATAGCCCGGGAAATCATTTCGATCTCTTCAACCGGCGGCAGTAAAGCACCGGTTTCACGGCTCGCCAAAGGCGAGTGGGCTGCCAGGGTTTTACTGCAGGTGATCAGCATCGCTTCCGTGACGCGCTGCGCTTTACTGGCGAGGATCCCCAGCCCCAGACCGGGAAAAATATAGGCGTTGTTGCACTGAGCGATATCGTAGGTTTTGCCGTCGTAGAAGACGGGTTCGAACGGGCTGCCGGTGGCGATCAGCGCGCTTCCCCGGGTCCACTCCAGCAAATCCTTCGGCTGGGCTTCGGCCCGGGAGGTGGGGTTAGAGAGCGGCATAATAATCGGACGCGGGCAGTGCCGATGCATCTCCTTCACTATCTCTTCGCTAAATAACCCCGGCTGGCCAGACACGCCAATCAGTACGGTAGGGTGGACGTTGCGTACGACATCCATCAGCGACAGTTGGGCGGACTCGGTATCCCAGTGGGCAATACTGGCTCGCGGCGTGACGAGGTCGCGCTGAAAATCGAGCAGATTGGGCATCTCATCCGTCAGCAGGCCAAAGCGGTCAACCATAAAGATACGGCGGCGTGCTTCCTCCTGCGAAAGCCCATCATCCACCATCAGCGCAATGATTTTTTCCGCAATGCCGCATCCGGCCGAACCGCCGCCAAGGAAAACTACCCGCTGGTCGCGGATCGGCGTCCCGGCCGCGGCCGCGGCGGCGATCAGCGTCCCTGAGGTCACGGCGGCGGTGCCCTGGATATCATCGTTAAAACAGCACAGCTGGTGACGATAACGGTTGAGCAGTCGCGTGGCATTCTTTTGGGCAAAATCTTCAAACTGAAGTAATACATTCGGCCAACGTTGCTGAATGGCATGGACAAACATGTCCATAAACTCCAGGTACTGCTCGTCGCTGATGCGCGGATGGCGCCAGCCCATATACAGCGGATCCTCCAGATGCTGCGGGTTGTTGGTGCCGACATCTAGCATGATAGGCAGCGTGGATGCCGGGTGAATACCCCCGCAGGCGGTATATAACGAGAGTTTGCCAATGGGGATCCCCATGCCACCAATCCCCTGGTCGCCCAGCCCCAGAATGCGCTCGCCATCGGTCACCACAATGACTTTGATATCATTGCGGGAAAATCCCTGCAGCATTTCGTCAATCTGGTGACGGTTGGGCCAGGAAATAAACAAACCGCGTCCCCGGCGATATATTTCTGAGAAATGTTCACACGCTTCACCCACCGTCGGGGTATAGATCACCGGCAGCGTTTCTTTCATATGACTGCGCAGCAGGTTATAGAATAATGTCTCGTTAGTATCCTGAATATTCCTGAGATAGATATGGCGCGAAATACTCTTTTTGAACTGGCAAAACTGGCCCCATGCGCGCTCGGTTTGTTCTTCAATGGTTTCAACATTATGGGGTAACAGTCCCTGAAGATTAAATGCCGTGCGTTCACTTTCGGTAAAAGCAAGGCCTTTATTTAATAACGGATTTTCCAGCAGGACGGCACCGTTATAGGGAGTGTATAAGGTTTCTGTGGCTAACATTGGATGACTCCTGAATATCAAATTAAAACATTGCCTGATGTCTTGGTGTTTTATTTCCGTGATTACGAAATGAGATAAATCATGATGCCTTCGGTGACGACGCCGATGGCGGTACCCAGCAAAATAGAGGATGAGGCCGGCTCAATATAGGTATCGCTGCGCAGCGCAAACATCCCTGCCGCGATGGCGGAAGGCGTCGCGCCGATGATAATAACCTGTTGCATTAAGGTATGACTGAGCCCAAAGGCCAGTCCGGCCAGGGCCATCATTGCCGGTTGGATCAGATTTTTGATACTGATATTGGTACAGGTTTGAATATTGACCGTCGGGCGTTCGCCGTAAAACAGCAGTCCCAGGGCGAACAGTGACAGACCGCCGGCGATTTTACCCACCATTTCAATAGGCATACTGAGCATAGGTGGCAGCTGGACTCCCGCCAGGCTGAGCAATACGCCGGAAATTGGGATCCAGACGATGGGGTTTCTCACGGCCTTCAGTAGGTTTTGCAGGATCAGCTGCCCGGCGTGAAGCTGGGGTTCATCCGCGCTCCGGTGCTTGTCTCCCATGCGAATCAGGATAATAGTCAGGGGGATCATCAATACGCTGGTCACCAGGTTTCCGATAAGCACGCCGAGAAAACCCTCCGGACCTATCAGTACCGCCAGAACGGGCGCGCCAAAGTAGGCCATATCGGGGAAGGCGCAAACCAGCGACTGAATCGCGCTGGTTTTAATATCATGACGGAAAACATAGCGTGAGATCAGCAGCGCGAGAAAATAGGACCCCATCAGGCCAATGACTAACACCGCCATAAAGGTGAAGTTTTTAATTTTATCGGGATGGGTATTTAACGCGCCGATAAAAAGATGGAACGGAAGCGCAAAGCGGATCACCACCGTGGCCAGAACGGAGGCATCCTCGCGCCGGGTATAGCCTAGTTTACCGCTAAGCCATCCCAGCAGCATGATAAATACCAATGGGAAAAGAGATTGTAAGAGTAGTGAAGGCATAAGATGTCCTGACATATTTTATCGGGTTGTTGTGTCGCCAATCTAGCGATCCCGTAATATTTAAAAGGTGATAGTCATCACAGTCGCCTGCCTTTAAATAATTTCGTCTCAGATACTTTACTTACAAATAAAGAAAACAGGGTCAAATCATGGGGTTGTATCTATGGCATTTAAATTTCACCATTGATGAAAACTTTAGCTTTATGACGATAAATTAAATTACTTAAAATCAATTTTATAGTTTAGTCACAAAGCCAACAGAAGAAATCCGTTTGTCATTTTTTGTTTTAAACGCCTGTGCTACCGTTTTGAGTGTATTTTGGTGAGCCGGTGTTTAGTGCTATTTCATTTATGCTGTGACGCAATTTTTAATATTGCGTTACTACCCTACGCTACCTCCTTATCAGTCAGGTAAAAATATGGAAAATAATTCACTCAACCACCCGATAGATAAAACGCAACCGAACGGCCAATCGACACGACTTTTATCCAATATCGACGTTGGTGCCGTGCCGTTAACACTCTTTATCGGTATCGCTGCGATCGTCGCGCTCTCTGCGAGCGCGGGCCTGCTGCCGAAAAATATGATTGGCGGACTGGCGGTCATTATGACCCTGGGATTCGCGCTGGCTAAGATTGGCCGCATGGTGCCAGTATTAAAAGACATTGGCGGGCCGGCTATCTTGTGCCTGATGATGCCCTCAGTGTTGGTCTACTTTGGCGTGTTTGAAGCTCATACGCTCGATACTGTGCACTTGCTGATGAAAGAGGCCAATCTCCTCTATTTCGTCATCGCCTGTCTGGTCGTCGGGAGTATTCTGGGAATGAACCGCACTATTCTGATCCAGGGGATGGTGCGTATGTTTGTCCCGTTGGTGGTGGGGACCGGGGCGGCAATATTAACCGGCCTGCTGGTGGGCAGCTTATTTGGCTACAGTATTTACCACACCTTCTTTTTTATCATCGTGCCAATTATCGGCGGCGGCATCGGCGAAGGGATCCTGCCTTTGTCGCTGGCTTATTCGGCCATTCTCGGGCAAACGCCTGATGTCTATGTTGCCCAACTGGCGCCGGCCGCGGTGGTTGGGAATATTTTCGCCATTATCTGCGCTGGTTTTCTGGCGCGCATGGGCGCACGTCGTCCGGCGCTCTCCGGCAATGGGATGCTGATCCGCAGCCATGACGATAATAGCGTCTTTGCGCAACATCAGAGTACCCAACCCACCGATTTTCAGCTGATGGGCGCCGGGTTGCTGATGATTTGTGCATTTTTCATCGTCGGTGGTCTGCTGGAGAAGGTAGTGCATATTCCCGGGCCGGTGCTGATGATTCTGGCGGCCGTCTTCTGCAAATATACCAACGTTATCCCGGCGGCGATGGAGCTGGGGGCGCATAGCTGCTACAAGTTTGTCTCCGCCGCGCTGGTGTGGCCGCTGATGATCGGCCTGGGCATGCTGTATGTGCCGCTGGAGAGCGTGGTCTCGGTCTTCTCCATTGGCTACGTCGTGGTTTGCGGCTCCATCGTTATTGCCATGGCGCTGAGCGGTTTCTTTATCGCTACTCGCCTGAATATGTATCCGGTGGAAGCCGCTATCGTGACCAGCTGCCATAGCGGCCTTGGAGGAACCGGAGATGTGGCCATCCTCTCGGCGTCAAACAGGATGGGGTTGATGCCGTTTGCCCAGATTGCGACGCGGATCGGCGGGGCGTCGACGGTGATCGCCGCGACGCTGTTGTTGAGCTGGGTGGTGTAATCTGCCAGATAGTGGGCAAAAAAAAACCTGCCAGCGCATCGCTGGCAGGTCGACACCGAGGCTTACTCGACGGTGAGGATACGGGTGGTGTTGGTGCTGCCGATGGTGCTCATCACGTCACCCTGGGTAACGACCACAAGGTCACCAGAGACCAGGTAGCCTTTGTCCCGCAGCAGATTGACGGCATCGTGCGCAGCGGCTACCCCGTCATTCTGGCTGTCGAAGAACACCGGGGTCACCCCGCGGTAGAGTGCGGTCAGGTTCAGGGTGCGCTCGTGGCGGGAAAGGGCGAAAATCGGCAGACCGGAGCTGATGCGCGAGGTCATCAGCGCGGTGCGGCCCGATTCGGTCATGGTGATGATGGCCGTGATGCCTTTCAGGTGGTTGGCGGCATACATCGCCGACATGGCAATCGCTTCTTCCACGTTGTCGAACTGGACGTCCAGACGGTGTTTGGAAACGTTGAGGCTCGGGATTTTTTCGGCGCCCAGACACACGCGCGCCATCGCGGCCACGGTTTCCGACGGATACTGACCGGCAGCGGTTTCCGCAGAGAGCATCACCGCATCGGTGCCATCCAGCACGGCGTTGGCCACGTCCATCACTTCCGCACGAGTCGGCATCGGGTTGGTGATCATCGACTCCATCATCTGGGTGGCGGTAATGACGGAACGGTTCAGCTGACGGGCACGACGAATCAGCGCTTTCTGGATACCCACCAGCTCTGGATCGCCGATTTCGACGCCGAGGTCGCCGCGCGCAACCATGACCACATCGGAGGCGAGGATCACGTCGTCCATCGCATCCTGATCGCAGACCGCTTCCGCACGCTCAACTTTGGCGACGATTTTCGCATCGCAGCCGGCATCGCGCGCCAGGCGACGGGCGTAGTTCAGGTCTTCGCCGCAGCGCGGGAAAGAGACCGCCAGGTAGTCGACGCCGATTTTGGCGGCGGTGACGATATCGGCCTTGTCTTTGTCGGTCAGCGCTTCGGCAGACAGGCCGCCGCCCAGCTTGTTGATCCCTTTGTTGTTAGACAACGGACCGCCGACGGTCACTTCAGTGAACACTTTCATCCCCTGAACTTCGAGGACTTTCAGCTGCACGCGACCATCGTCGAGCAGCAGGATATCGCCCGGCACGACATCCGCCGGCAGGCCTTTGTAGTCGATCCCGACTTTCTCTTTGTCGCCTTCACCTTTACCAAGGTTAGCGTCGAGCAGGAATTTATCGCCGACGTTGAGGAAAATTTTGCCTTCTTTGAAGGTCGATACGCGAATTTTTGGTCCCTGGAGGTCGCCGAGGATGGCCACGTGACGGCCCAGTTTTGCCGCAATCTCACGCACTTTGTCGGCACGGAGCTGATGATCTTCCGGGGTGCCGTGAGAGAAGTTCATACGCACTACGTTTGCGCCCGCGGCGATAACTTTTTCCAGGTTGTTATCGCGGTCAGTTGCCGGGCCTAAGGTAGTAACGATTTTGGTTCTGCGAAGCCTTCTGGACATGTAATACTCCGTTGACTGATACAACTTTGGTGTTGCGTGAACATGGATTCGGTAGCGCCAGCCTGCAACGTCGCACAGCCGGATCGTTATCGAAGGTGTAATGGGGTACTGCTTGTTATCAACTTTTATTGATTATCACTGGGTACGAACGGTTCTTTATCAAAACGCGATTCCTTCAGCGCTTCCTTGACCCTCTTCAAGTTATCTCTGAATTTTGCTCCCCGACGCAGCGTAAACCCCGTCGCCAATACGTCGATGACGGTCAGCTGGGCGAGACGGGAGACCATCGGCATATAGATGTCGGTATCTTCCGGCACATCGAGGGTGATGGCGAGCGTGGCTTCCCGGGCCAGGGGGGTACCGGCGGAGGTGAGGGCGATCACCATGGCATCGTTTTCACGGGCCAGCTGCGCCAGCTCCACCAGGCTCTTGGTTCTTCCGGTATGCGAGATAATCACCACCACATCATCGTCATCGCAATTCATACAGCTCATGCGTTGCAGGACAATGTCGTCGGAATAGATGACCGGCACGTTAAAGCGGAAAAATTTGTTCATCGCATCATGGGCGACCGCCGCCGAGGAACCGAGGCCGAAAAAGGCGATTTTTTTGGCCTGAGTCAGCAGATCCACCGCGCGATTCACCGCCGACATGTCGAGAGAATGGTGGACCTGATCTAAACTCGCCATGGCCGATTCGAATATTTTTCCCGTGTATGACTCAACGCTGTCGTCTTCATCAACATTCCGGTTAACATAGAGCGTGCCGTGCGCGAGGCTCTGGGCAAGGTGCAGTTTAAAATCAGGAAACCCGCGGGTTTCGAGACTGCGGCAGAAGCGATTGACGGTCGGTTCGCTCACCCCGGCCTCAAGGGCGAGGGCGGCGATGCTCGAATGAATGGCCTGCGCGGGGGTGGCGAGGATCACTTCCGCCACTTTGCGTTCAGATTTGCTAAGGTGTTCCAGTCGGGACTGGATTTTTTCCAGCATGTTCATTAGTAACAGGGCGCTCATCAATGGAAACGATTTCATTAATGGGTGAAATCATCGGGCGTTTTAGCAAGAATATACCCCTCCGCAAGCGCAAGCGGTGAGGAATGACGTGAAATAATGTTGTTTTTTTTCATTACATGATCAGAGTCGTATTTTACTGACCTGAAACAGGTACAAACAACGAACAATATCAGCCAGATGCCCAAATCATCGCCGAATGTTTTCACCCTGTGCGGTTTTACCGCCGCAAACGAAGGGGAAGGCTTTCGGGAAATACGTAAACACAGTACAGTGCAGTGTAAGAAAATTACAAATATAGCCTGGCAGAAGCACCAGACTATCAACTGAGGAGAATGACATGGCGGTAACGCAAACGGCCCAGGCATGCGACCTGGTCATTTTCGGCGCGAAGGGCGACCTGGCGCGACGTAAATTGTTGCCTTCCCTGTATCAGCTTGAAAAAGCGGGCCAGATCCACGCCGACACCCGCATCATTGGCGTCGGCCGTGCCGATTGGGATAAAGCGGCTTACACCAAAGTCGTGCGCGAAGCGCTGGAAACCTTCATGAAGGAAAAAATTGATGAGGGTTTGTGGGATTCCCTGAGCGGACGCCTGGAGTTCTGTAATCTTGACGTCAATGACACCAGCGGCTTCACGCGTCTGGGTGAGATGCTGGATCAACAGAACCGTGTCACCATCAACTATTTCGCCATGCCGCCGAGCACCTTTGGCGCGATCTGCAAAGGTCTGGGCGAAGCGAAGCTCAATGCCAAGCCTGCGCGCGTGGTGATGGAAAAACCGCTGGGTACCTCGCTGGAAACCTCGCGTGAAATCAACGACCAGGTCGGCGAGTTTTTTGAAGAGTGCCAGGTCTACCGTATCGACCACTACCTCGGTAAAGAGACGGTCCTCAACCTGCTGGCGCTGCGCTTTGCCAACTCCCTGTTCGTCAATAACTGGGACTGCCGCACTATCGATCATGTCGAAATCACCGTCGCGGAAGAGGTGGGTATTGAAGGGCGCTGGGGTTACTTCGACCAGGCCGGGCAGATGCGCGACATGATCCAGAACCACCTGCTGCAGATCCTCTGCATGATTGCCATGTCACCGCCGTCCGATCTCAGCGCCGACAGCATCCGTGATGAAAAGGTCAAGGTCCTGAAATCCCTGCGCCGCATTGATCGCTCCAACGTGCGTGAGAAAACCGTTCGCGGCCAGTACACCGCCGGCTTTGCCCAGGGCAAAAAAGTCCCGGGTTACCTGGAAGAAGAGGGCGCCAACAAAACCAGTAACACCGAAACCTTCGTGGCGATCCGCGTCGATATCGATAACTGGCGCTGGGCCGGCGTACCGTTCTATCTGCGCACCGGCAAACGTCTGCCGACCAAATGCTCTGAGGTAGTGGTTTACTTCAAAACTCCGGAGCTGAACCTGTTTAAAGAGACCTGGCAGGAGCTGCCGCAGAACAAGCTGACCATTCGTCTGCAGCCGGACGAAGGGGTGGATATCCAGGTGCTGAACAAAGTGCCGGGCCTCGACCATAAGCATAATCTGCAGATCACCAAGCTGGATCTGAGCTACTCCGAGACCTTCAACCAGACGCACCTGGCCGATGCTTATGAGCGTCTGCTGCTGGAGACCATGCGCGGTATCCAGGCGCTGTTCGTGCGCCGTGATGAAGTGGAAGAGGCGTGGAAATGGGTGGATTCCATCACCGAAGCCTGGGCTGCCGACCGCGATGCGCCGAAACCGTATCAGGCAGGGACCTGGGGACCGGTTGCGTCGGTGGCGATGATCACCCGTGACGGCCGCTCATGGAACGAGTTCGAGTAAGCTCGCCGCCTAATCCGTCAGGGTTATTTTACCGGTAACATGATCTGACGCAGAAAGTCGCACGCTTTTTAATCTTTTAAGCCCCATGAGGATTCACCCACGGGGCTTTTTTTATTACACTGCTTTCAGACATTTTGCCCCTGAGCGCTGGTGTTGGTGGCCTTTAGCACAAAAATACGTCATCACGCAGCGGCCGGACAGATACAAATTTGAGGAGCCTTTATGAATTCGACAATGTTACGGGTAACAAATCGCATTATCGAACGGTCGCGTGACACCCGCGCGGCTTACCTCGCAAGGATTAACCAGGCCAAAACCGACACCGTGCATCGTGCGCAACTGGCCTGCGGCAATCTGGCTCACGGTTTCGCGGCCTGTCAGGCTGACGACAAAGCCTCTCTGAAAAGCATGTTGCGCAACAATATCGCCATCATTACCTCCTACAACGATATGTTGTCCGCTCACCAGCCCTACGAACACTATCCGGACATCATCCGTAAAGCGCTGCATAGCGCCAATGCGGTCGGCCAGGTGGCCGGCGGCGTGCCGGCAATGTGCGACGGCGTAACCCAGGGGCAGGACGGTATGGAGCTCTCATTGCTGAGCCGCGAAGTGATCGCCATGTCCGCCGCTATCGGTCTGTCGCATAACATGTTCGATGGCGCGCTATACCTCGGCGTGTGCGATAAAATTGTTCCTGGCCTGACCATGGCGGCACTCTCTTTCGGCCATCTGCCGTCGGTCTTTATTCCCTCCGGCCCAATGGCCAGCGGCCTGGCTAATAAAGAGAAGGTCCGCATTCGCCAGCTGTACGCGGAAGGTAAAGTGGATCGTATGGCGCTGCTGGAGTCTGAAGCTGCCTCGTATCACGCGCCGGGCACCTGTACTTTCTACGGGACGGCGAACACCAACCAGATGGTGGTTGAGTTTATGGGCATGCAACTGCCAGGCTCGTCCTTCGTCCATCCGGATGCCCCGCTGCGGGACGCGCTGACCGCCGCTGCCGCACGCCAGGTCACCCGCATGACCGGCAATGGCAACGAGTGGATGCCGCTGGGGAAAATGTTCGATGAAAAAGTGGTGGTCAACGGCATCGTGGCGCTGCTGGCGACCGGTGGCTCTACCAACCATACCATGCACCTGGTGGCGATGGCCCGCGCGGCGGGGATCATCATTAACTGGGACGATTTCTCCGACCTGTCAGACGTGGTGCCGCTGCTGGCGCGCCTCTATCCCAACGGCCCGGCGGATATCAACCACTTCCAGGCGGCGGGCGGCGTTCCGGTACTGGTGCGCGAGCTGCTGAAAGGCGGCCTGCTGCATGAGGATGTTCACACCGTCGCTGGCTTTGGTCTGTCGCGTTATACCCTGGAGCCGTGGCTCAACAACGGCGAGCTGGACTGGCGTGAAGGGGCGACAGCGCCGCTTGACGATCAGGTCATCGCGACCTTCGAGAAACCGTTCTCCCGCCACGGCGGCACCAAGGTGCTGAGCGGCAACCTGGGGCGCGCGGTAATGAAAACCTCGGCGGTCCCGGTGGAGAATCAGGTGATTGAAGCGCCGGCGGTGGTGTTCGAGAGCCAACACGACGTATTGCCGGCCTTTGAAGCGGGCCTGCTGGATAAAGATTGTGTGGTGGTGGTCCGTCATCAGGGGCCAAAAGCGAACGGGATGCCAGAATTACATAAACTTATGCCGCCACTTGGTGTATTATTGGACCGCCGTTTCAAAATAGCGCTGGTGACCGATGGCCGACTCTCTGGCGCCTCCGGTAAAGTCCCGTCAGCTATCCATGTCACGCCTGAAGCCTATGATGGTGGGTTGCTGGCGAAAGTGCGCGATGGCGATGTGATTCGCGTGAACGGGCAGACGGGAGAACTGACGCTGCTGGTGGACGATGCCGAACTGGCGGCGCGTCAGCCGCATATCCCTGACCTCAGCGCGTCGCGCGTGGGAACCGGTAGGGAGATGTTTGGGGCGCTGCGTGAGAAGCTCTCTGGCGCGGAGCAGGGCGCAACCTGCATCACTTTTTAAGACGATTTTATTTCTAGATCTGGCGAGAGAAAATCCTGATGAAAAACTGGAAAACAACAGCAGAAGCAATCCTCACCTCCGGTCCGGTTGTCCCGGTTATCGTGGTGAAAAAGCTGGAGCATGCGGTACCGATGGCGAAAGCGCTGGTCGCGGGCGGCGTGCGCGTGCTGGAAGTCACCCTGCGCACCGAGTGCGCCCTGGAAGCGATCCGCGCGATTGCTAAAGAAGTGCCGGACGCGATTGTCGGCGCGGGCACGGTCACCAACGTCGAGCAACTGAAAGCGGTAACGGAAGCTGGCGCGCAGTTCGCTATCAGCCCGGGACTGACCGAATCCCTGCTGAAAGCGGCGACCGAAGACGGCACCATTCCGCTGATCCCGGGGATCAGCACGGTTTCCGAGCTGATGCTGGGTATGCAGTATGGTCTGAAAGAGTTTAAATTCTTCCCGGCGGAAGCCAACGGCGGCGTGAAAGCCCTGCAGGCGATTGCGGGTCCGTTCGGCCACATTCGTTTCTGCCCTACCGGCGGTATTTCTCCGGCCAACTACCGTGACTACCTGGCGCTGAATAGCGTGCTGTGCATCGGCGGTTCCTGGCTGGTGCCAGCCGACGCGCTGGAGGCCGGCGACTACGATCGCATCACCACCCTGGCGCGTGAAGCGGTGGAAGGCGCGAAGTAAACCGCGCCTCAGGGTCGACAACCCGGTCAGCGGCAACGCGACCGGGTTTTTTTGTCTTTAGCCTTCGACGATGACCGCAGCGGCGGCGGTTTTAGCCCGCGCTACGGCCTCTTCAACCGAATCGGCAACGGCGAGGGTCACCCCCAGGCGGCGGGTACCGTCAATCTCGGGCTTGCCGAACAGTCGCAGCTGCAGGCCAGCCCCGACGGCCGATTGCAGCTGGCCAAAGCTGACGTTCTGACTGGTCAGCTGCGGAAGGATCACTGCGGAAGCGGCCGGACCATACTGGCGGATAGCGCCGACGGGCAGTCCAAGAAAGGCTCGAACGTGCAGGGCGAATTCCGAGAGATCCTGCGAGATCAGCGTTACCATGCCGGTGTCGTGTGGGCGCGGGGAAACTTCGCTGAAGATCACCTCGTCGCCGCATACGAACAGTTCCACGCCAAACAGGCCATGACCCCCCAGCGCCAGCACTACCTTGCGGGCGATGGCCTGGGCACGTTCGAGGGCCAGGTCGCTCATCTGCTGCGGTTGCCAGGACTCACGGTAATCGCCGTCTTCCTGGCGATGGCCAACCGGGGCGCAGAAATGCACGCCGTCGACGGCGCTGACGGTGAGCAGGGTGATTTCGAAATCGAAATTCACCACCCCCTCGACGATCACCCGCCCGGCGCCGGCGCGGCCGCCTTGCTGCGCATAGCGCCAGGCTTCGCTGAGCTGGTCAGCCGAGCGGATAAAGCTCTGACCTTTGCCGGAGGAGCTCATCACTGGTTTGACGATGCACGGCAAACCGATGTCGGTGACCGCCGCGCGGAAGCCTTCTTCGCTGTCGGCAAAGCGATAGCTGGAGGTGGGGAGCTGCAGCTCTTCTGCCGCCAGGCGGCGAATGCCTTCGCGGTTCATGGTGAGCTTAGCCGCCCGCGCCGTGGGGACTACTTTCTGCCCGGCCTGTTCCAGTTCAACCAGGGTATCGGTAGCAATAGCTTCGATCTCCGGCACGATGTAATCGGGTTTTTCCTGTTCAATCAGAGCGCGCAGGCTCTCGCCATGCAGCATATTGATGACATGGGCGCGGTGGGCGACCTGCATCGCCGGGGCATCGGGGTAGCGGTCGACGGCGATAGTTTCAATGCCCAGACGCTGACATTCAATAGCGACTTCTTTGCCCAGCTCGCCGGAACCTAACAGCATTACTTTGGTGGCTGCCGGGCGCAGCGCGGTGCCTAATACAGTCATAACTCTCTTCCGCAGTAAAAAAAGATGCTGCCGATTATAAACGAAAACGTTTGCGTCTGTCTTTACGCGCGTGAGTTGAGTCCGGAGAGGAAATTTGTTATACTGTATAAAAATACAGTATTGAGAGGCTGCAGCATGGCGGTTGAAATTAAATATGTTGTGATCCGCGAAGGTGAGGAAAAAATGTCTTTTGCCAGCAAAAAAGAGGCCGACGCTTACGACAAAATGCTCGATCTGGCAGAGGTGCTGAATGACTGGCTGGTGGCATCGCCGCTGGAGATGGATGACGCCCAGCGTGACACCATGGCGATGTGGCTGGCAGAGCGAAAAGAGGCGCTGCAGCATATCCTGCGCGTCGGCCGATTGCCGGAGCAGGATGCGTCCGCGCACGACTCACCCGCGCCGTCGGCGGCAGAAGAGGCTTCTCCAGCGGAAGACGCCGCGGCGCCAGCGACCAAAGCGCGTAAGGCGAAAGTGGCCTGACTGGCGGCAGCCAGCTATGGCCTGGCTGGGCAGGGATTTGTCTGCCGCGCCCACCTTTGCGCATCTTTAGCCAGATCTAACATTTCCTGACATCGCGTCGTTTAGGCTGATAGCAGTGTTTTATCACCTGAGAGGAAAACCATGGCTAACTGGCTTAATCAACTGCAGTCGCTGCTCGGGCAGCAGGGCGCGTCATCGACAGGCGAGTCGTCAAAAGGGAGCGCACTGCTGCCCGGCGCGATTGGCGGGCTGGCCGGGTTGCTGGTGGCCAGTAAATCCTCACGCAAACTGCTGGCGAAGTACGGCACCAGCGCGCTGCTGGCTGGCGGTGGGGCGGTGGCGGGTACGGTGTTATGGAACAAGTATCAGCAGAAGATGCGCGCTCAAAACGCGCCTGTCCCCGGGGCGAACACGCCGGCTGCCGTGCCGGCGGACGTTGATCCGCGCAGCGTGCGACTGATCACCGCGCTGGTTTTTGCCGCCAGGAGCGATGGTCATATAGATGACCACGAACGGGCTAATATTGAAGCCCAGCTGCGGGCGGCCAATATCGACGTTCAGGCCCGGGTGCTGATCGACCAGGCGCTGGCCCAACCGCTGGATCCTCAGCGTCTGGTGGAGGGCATCGTTGATCCGCAGGAGGCACTGGAGATCTACTACGTCAGCTGCGCGGTCATTGATATCGACCACTTTATGGAACGCAGCTATCTGAACGCGCTGGGAGACGCTTTGTCACTGCCAAAGGATGTCCGGGCCGATATAGAACAGGATATCCAGTCACAAAAACAAGCGCTAAGCGTCTAAATTATCACGTTTCGCTTGCATCGCCCGCGTCTTTTGCCACCCTTATAGACACGTCATCATTCAGGCGCCGCCGTGTGACCTGAATGCTCTTGTGTCACGATAAAGCAGCAGAAGAACAACATGCCACCTAAAGCCAAACGGATCCCTCACGCCATGACCTTGCATGGCGATACACGCATCGATAACTATTACTGGCTGCGCGACGATGAGCGCGCGCGACCTGACGTGCTGGAGTACCTGCACGCGGAGAACGCCTATGGCAAGCGGGTGATGGATTCGCAGCTCAGCCTGCAGGAACGTCTGCTGAAAGAAATTATCGACCGCATTCCGCAACGGGAAGTCTCCGCCCCTTACAGTAAAAATGGTTTTCGCTACCGTCAGGTTTACGAGCCGGGCTGTGAATACGCCATCTATCAGCGCCAGTCGGTGCTCAAAGAGGAGTGGGACGAGTGGGAGATCCTGCTCGACGGCAACCAGCGGGCGGCGAAGCGTGAGTTCTACACCCTTGGCGGACTGGGCGTCGCGCCGAATAACCAATTGATGGCGGTGGCGGAGGATTATCTTTCCCGCCGCCAGTATGGCCTGCGCTTCTGCAACCTTAGCAGCGGTGAATGGTACCCGGAGATCCTGGAAAATGTTACCTCCGGGTTTGCCTGGAGCAATGATTCCCGCTTTGTGTGGTACGTGCGTAAACATCCCACCACACTGCTGCCTTATCAGGTCTGGCGCCACACGGTGGGTACCGCGGCGCAGAGTGATGTGCTGGTCTATGAAGAAAAAGATGAGACCTTCTACGTCAGCGTACATAAGACCACTTCCCAGCAGTTCGTGGTGATTTATCTCTCCAGCGCCACCACCAGTGAAGCATTACTGCTCAACGCCGAACTCCCTGACGCCGAGCCGGTCTGCTTCCTGCCGCGGCGGAAAGATCACGAATACAGCCTCGATCACTATCAGCACGCGTTCTATCTGCGATCCAACCGCGAGGGGAAGAATTTTGGCCTCTACCGTACTGTGCTGCGCGATGAAG
Source organism: Klebsiella sp. HMSC16C06 (assembly GCF_001808325.1). Taxonomy (NCBI): domain Bacteria; kingdom Pseudomonadati; phylum Pseudomonadota; class Gammaproteobacteria; order Enterobacterales; family Enterobacteriaceae; genus Klebsiella; species Klebsiella sp. HMSC16C06. The sequence continues at coordinate 123,477 of NZ_KV793011.1, read as the reverse complement.
ATCAGTGGACCTCGCTGATCCCGCCGCGTCACGACGTGATGCTCGAAGGATTTACCCTGTTTACTGACTGGCTGGTCGTCGAGGAGCGCCAGCGCGGCCTGACCAGCCTGCGGCAAATTAACCGCAAGACCCGGGAGGTGGTAGGGATCGCCTTTGACGATCCGGCCTATGTCACCTGGCTTGCCTATAATCCGGAACCTGAAACGTCGCGACTGCGCTACGGGTATTCCTCCATGACCACGCCGGACACCCTGTTTGAACTGGATATGGATACCGGCGAGCGGCGGGTTATCAAGCAGCAGGAGGTGAAGGGGTTGGACACGAGCTGCTACCAGAGCGAACACCTGTGGGTGACCGCCCGCGATGGCGTCGAAGTCCCGGTCTCGCTGGTCTATCATCGCGAACATTTCCGCAAAGGGAGCAATCCGCTGCTGGTCTATGGCTACGGCTCATATGGCGAGAGTATCGATGCCGATTTCAGCGCCAGCCGGCTGAGTCTGCTCAACCGCGGCTTTGTCTACGCCATCGCCCATGTCCGCGGCGGGGGCGAGCTGGGGCAGCAGTGGTATGAGGACGGCAAATTTCTGAGTAAGAAAAATACCTTCAACGACTATCTGGACGTCTGTGACGCGCTGCTGGCCCAGGGGTACGGCGATCCACAGCTCTGCTATGGCATGGGGGGCAGCGCCGGCGGGATGCTGATGGGCGTGGCCGTTAACGAACGTCCTGAGCTGTTTCATGGCGTGATAGCCCAGGTGCCGTTCGTCGATGTGGTGACCACCATGCTGGATGAATCTATTCCACTGACCACCGGGGAATTTGAAGAGTGGGGGAATCCACAGGATGAAACCTATTACCACTACATGAAAAGCTACAGCCCCTACGACGGCGTCCGGGCGCAGGCTTATCCGCATATGCTGGTCACCACCGGACTGCACGATTCCCAGGTGCAATACTGGGAGCCGGCGAAATGGGTGGCCAAACTGCGGGAACTGAAAACCGACGATAACCTGCTGCTGCTCTGTACCGATATGGATTCCGGCCATGGCGGCAAATCCGGGCGCTTTAAAAGCTATGAAGGGGTGGCCCTGGAGTATGCCTTTTTCATTGCCCTGGCGCAGGGGACACTGCCGGGAAAAGCGGCTGTGTGACGATTATTCCTCGAGGTAGTGTTTGAGGGTCAGACGCAGTTCGGGGCTCATCCGGTCGAGATTGTTGAATAACCAGCGCAGGTAGCCGGGGTCGTTTTCAGCAATTTCGGCCACCGCTTTACCCCGGTATTTGCCGAAGGTAAAGGTGGTGAGCAGCGCCGGGCGGCCGGTGATATCGGCCATTTCGTCAGGCGTCCAGCCGGAAACGTTAATGATATCCAGCAGCAGCGCGGCGGTGATATAGCAGTCATACAGCGCGCGGTGGTGATGCAGCCCCGGCGGGGTCGCCACATTCAGCTTACGTGATTTATATAACCCCATATTGCTGTATTTGATCCCCGGCCACAGGCGGCGGGCCAGCTTCATGGTACAAATCCACTCGCCGCTCATCTCCGGTAGCACCCGGCGGTCAAAGCTGGCGTTGTGCGCGACATACCAGGGGCTGCCAAGATAATGCGGAATAATCTCTTCAATCCACGGCTTATCGGCGACCATCTCTTCCGTTATACGGTGAATAGCCATCGCCTGCGGCGTGATGGGCCGATCAGGACGCACCAGATGGCTCATCGGGTTAGTGATTCGCCCGTCGACAATATCGACCGAGGCGATTTCGACGATGCCCCCCTGCAGGCCGCAGGTTTCGGTATCAATGACGCGCAGCATGGCTCGCTCCAGAGCAAAACAACAAGCGTAAAGGAATTGGGTGGTCTTGCCAACCGATGGGGAGCAGGCGGGCGCGCATTATTTCTGCTTCGGCTCCCAGGGCAGTCGGGAAAGCGAGACAGAGGCCAGCCGATGGGCGATCAGTCGTTCGCGGAACCAGTCGCGCAGATGGGCGGGCTGCTCACGCTCGACCAAATCAGCGACCACCGGCATGTTGTATCGCTCCTTAAAGGCGACGCCGGCGGCGGCGAGATCGACGTTGACCTTATCCATCTCAGCTTGCGAAATTTTGGCCAGATTTCTTTCCATTATTAACTCCAGTGTGCTGGTAAACCCGGTCGAGGCGCTGACGCTTAGCTCGACTCTGCCATTATACAGGGTTATTCTCTGTCCTACAGACATAACAAAAGGGAATGACGAATATGCGACTCCTCGCTGGACGCGCGTTGCGCCTCTCCGTTGCGTTTGCCGGTATATTAACCGCGGCAGGCGCCTTCGCCCATGCTCACCTGCAACAGCAGATCCCCGCCGCGGGTGCCCAACTGACCGCGCCCCCTCAGACGCTGACGCTCAGTTTCTCCGAAGGGATCGAACCGGCCTTCAGCGGCGTGACCGTCACCGGTCCGCAGCAGCACGCGGTAGCCGCCGGTAAACTGACCCGCAGCGCTGACAACCCCGCTCAGGTCACCTTACCCCTGGCGGAAACGTTGTCTCCGGGGGAGTACACCGTAGCATGGCATGTGGTCTCGGTTGACGGCCATAAAACCAAAGGGCAATACACTTTTAGCGTGAAGTGATCGATGTTGACCGGGCTCTATATCACGCTGCGTTTTGGGCACTTTATCACCCTGATGTTGGCTTTTGGCTGCGTGCTGTATGGCGCCTGGTGGGCGCCGGTACCGCTGAGGCGCGTGCTGATGCACCGCTTTTATCCGCTATTACGCCCCCTGATGTTGATTGGCGCGCTCTCAACCGTGGCGCTGTATCTGCTGCAGGGGGGGATAATGGGCGACGGCTGGGCGGATGTCTGGCAGCCCGCCGTTTGGCAGGCGGTAGCGGGTACCCGCTTCGGCGGGGTGTGGATCTGGCAGATCCTGCTGGCGTTGACTGCTCTCGCCGTGGTGTGGATCCGCCCCCATCACGGCGCCAGGCAACTGATGGCCCTGCTGGCGGCCCAGCTGCTGCTTTCCGCCGGGGTTGGGCATGCTGCTATGCACGATGGCTTACTCGGCGCCCTGCAGCGGACTAATCATGCCGTCCACCTCTTCTGCGTCGCCAGCTGGTTCGGCGGCCTGTTGCCCTTCATCTACTGCCTGCGTCTGGCGCAGGGGCGCTGGCGTCAGGCTGCGGTCTATACCATGGCGCGCTTTTCGCGTTATGGACATCTGGCGGTGGCCGGCACCCTTGCCAGCGGCGTGGTCAATGCGCTGTTGATCCAGGGGGCGGTGATCGGAACCTCGCCCTGGGGACGCATGCTGTTGATCAAATGTGCGCTGGTCGCCGGGATGGTGGTAATTGCCTTAGTGAACAGGTATGTTCTGGTACCGCGCATGTCGGCAAGCGGTTCGCGGGCGGAAAGCCTGATCCTGCGAACCACGCAGGCTGAGATAGGGCTGGGCGCGCTGGCGCTGCTGGCCGTCAGTCTGTTTGCCACCTGGGAACCTTATTGAATTAACTGGCAAAATCATGAAAAAAATTGTTCTGACCATGTTGTTACTGGCAAGCTCCGGGGCTGCTCTGGCGGCGCCGCAAATTATCACCGTGAGCCGCTTTGAAGTGGGGAAGGAGAGCTGGGCGCTCAACCGTGAAGAGGTGATGTTGACCTGCCGTCCGGGTAACGCGCTTTACGCCATCAACCCGAGTACGCTGGTCCAGTATCCGCTCAATGACGTCGCGGAACAGCAGGTTAAAGCCGGCAAGACGACCGCGCAGCCGATCTCGGTGATCCAGATCGACGATCCGCAGCACCCGGGACAAAAAATGAGCCTTGCGCCATTTATCGAGCGAGCGCAGAAGCTCTGCTAGCGTTCCGCGTTATCTTACTGTAATAGCATAAAAAAAACCGCCCTTGCCGGATAACGGCAGTGGCGGTTTTTTACTGGCTGACAGCCGTTTCCCAGGAATTATACGACCACATTGGCCACGGACTGGAAAAGCTGACGCGTTAAACTATTCTTATAGTGCAAGGCGACTTAGCCTGCATTAATGCCAACTTTTAGCGCACGGCTCTCTCCCAAGAGCCATTTCCCTGGACCGAATACAGGAATCGTATTCGGTCTCTTTTTATCGGTAACCTTCTGCTTTCGCAATAGCCAGCGACATCATGTCAGTCAAACCCCAGGCTGGCCTCTGGATGTCCCGTTATAGCACACCGTTTTTAGCATACACAATCCATTTACACACAAATCGCATCCTGAGGAAGGGTTGCGTCGGGAAGGAGAGATCTGAAGTTGGGGTGGAAAGAGAAAAGAAAAAACCTGCACCTAACCAGGCCCGGCGTGCAGGTTAACTGGCGGGCCAACATCGGAAGGCTGCTAGTATACACATTTGTATGACAAATAAAATAAGCAAAGTCTAATAGGTTTGGCAATTCATGCGATTAGCTATCAATGAACGACCGTATCGCTAAAAATAATAAGCGAATGCGCCGCTATTTACAGCGGCTAAAATTATTCAGGGACGCTAAAGGTGGGATATATTTTACTTTCGAGATAGCAGAGCAAAAGCCAAATTTCATCACTAAAAACAAACCATACGCAGCCCAGCAGAATGACCGCAAGAATAATCAGCAGGAAAATTTCGGTTTTACTCATCATGCCAACCACTATCCAATGGCGCCAGGGGCCATGATAGTAGCGAAATAACGACCGAATAAGCAAACGCCGCGTGTCAGCGCGGCGCTATCCGCAGCGAAATTTACGCACCATGGCGCGGTTGCGTCAGGATGTCCACCTGCTCAGCCAGCTGATCCAGCAGCTGGAACCGACGCCGGTATTCGGCCCGTTTTTTGCTGGCGATACTCTCCAGTGATTTTCGTTCCAGACGCTGCGGCAGCCGCCAGCGCCACGCGCTTTCCGGCTTACCATCGATGGACTGCCAGAACTCGTCGTAGCTGGCGTGGAAATGGCGGCCCTTGCTCAGACGATAGCGCAGGGCACGGAACACATGGCCGTTATCGCTGACGCCATAAATCGACTCGATAGCGCTGCGAGCGGCCAGCAGCCAAATGAACTCCAGCAGCAGGCGCTTCGGGAACAGGCCGAAGCAGGCGCGAGTGGCCTGCTTAATCACCTCATGGGAAACGTGGCGCCGTGGCCCCTGCAGGCCGCCGATGACAAGTTGCCAGGCTTCACCGTCCCAGGTCACGCTAAAGGTTGCGCTGGCCAACAGGGTGTGATCGCCGTCGCGTAGCCATAATGTGGTTTCGCCCTCGCGCTCAGCCTTCCCGGCTGAGGAGGCGGAGAGAGTGAACGGGCTGTCGTCTTTTCCGTTCAGCGTCAGCAGCGGGACCTCGCTCACCGCGGTCATGGCATGCGCCAGCAGCGACCCCTGCAGGGTATCGATGTAGCGATAATGACTTATCACCGCCATCGCCCGCTGCCAGGCGTTAAGATCGCGCGTCAGGTACTGACGGTGCACTTTTCCCGGCAAGGTCGCCTGCGCGGTCAGAAGCTGATTAAAATCATCACGGGCGCTAAGCGACTCAAGCATTGCTTTGGTGGGGCTATAAAATAACGCCGTACGCAGCAGAAATTTAAGGCGAAAATTTTTCTGCCGCCAGATAGGTGCAGGTATTAGTCTGCCCATCACCAGATCGGCAATAAGATGCGAGCGCGGCGCAAGCACGCTGGTTGAATGCAGGCTATTGTCTGTCACGATAAACACCTCGTTGTTATTTCCTCCTATTTTAAAGCGAGCTTCTGATAAGCTTAATCCTCTGGCCGACTATATTTCCCGTTTGTTTAAAATCGATTGAGGTGTAAATAAAAATCACGGGGGATTCGGCGCAATTACCTATAATTACAGCAGAGAGGTAATTATATGTATCAACGTATTAATGGTAGCGACTGGCGTAATATCTGGCTGATGGGCGATCTGCATGGTTGCTTTGCGCTACTGATGGGCCGCCTGCGTCAGCTGCGCTTTGATCCCTGGGCCGATCTGCTCATTTCCGTGGGCGATCTGATCGATCGCGGACCGCAGAGCGCTGACTGCCTCGGCCTGCTGCGCTGCCGCTGGTTCAGGGCCGTTCGGGGGAATCATGAACAGATGGCGCTGGAGGCGCTGGAGAGCGGGGATATGGCACTCTGGCAGATGAATGGCGGCGACTGGTATGGCCGGGGCACCGCGCAGCAGCGGGCCGAAGCCGACCGGCTGTTAGCGCGTTGTCAGCGGCTACCGTTGATTATTGAAGTTGGGTGTGCAGATGCCCGGCATGTGATCGCCCATGCCGATTATCCGGCGCCAGTCTATCGCTGGCAGCAGCCGGTGGATCCCCAGCGGGTGTTATGGAGCCGTCATCGCCTGAGCGAACATCTGGCGGGACGTCATGGCGCCATCGCCGGAGCAGACCATTTCTGGTTTGGCCATACGCCGCTTCGCACGCCTTATGAACGCGATAATCAACACTATATTGATACGGGCGCCGTGTTTGGCGGAACGCTGACGCTGGTGGCGCTACAATCGGCAGGTTAAAAATCGCTGTATTCGCTGGCGGGTTGCCAGAAGCCATCAATAAAATCTTCTATCGGATAGCAGCCGCCGTGGCGGATCCGCTGATCCTCCATCGCCACTAAGCACTGCGTTTCCTCGCGGTAGACGTCAACCACAATGTCCTCGCAGCCGCCATCCAGATAGCAAATAAACAACACCAAGGCAAACATCCTGGCCTCATGCTCGGGTTCACATACTCTTTAGTGTAGGGGATGACGGCGGGACGGGGAAATAAATAACCCGTCTCAGGCGACGGGTTCATTTGAGTCAGGCAAGGCGCATGACCCAGGCATCAGACTGGCGGTCGTAATGTTTACGGTAGAGCACGGAATGTTCGCCATTGAGAATAGCGGGCACGCTGGTATCGGCATCCCAGGCGTCAAGCTGCATACATAAATCTGGATCGGATTTGCAGGGAATACTTAACGTTCGCTCTCCCTGATGTTCACCGTGCAGTTCGGCATCGTCTATCTCAAACGCGCCGATGCGGACATTGGTTTTACTCATCGCTTCACCCCATTTTTCAGCTGAGTTGTGGTACGACCAGTTGAGGCCGTCATTTTTCAGCGTAGTCAATGGGGTGAAAACCGCCAGTCAAAAAGTGCGCATTTTTTGCGCGGCGTCACACCTTGCCGGCAAAAAGTTTCCCATCGCGTACCAGTTCGCGCGGGTAGCTATTCTTCAGACGGGAGCCAACGCGCTTGGCCAGACCCAGCGGGACACCCTGGAAGGTCACGATGGCCTCATCCTGCTGCGGCGCGGTCTGCGGATAGACGTCGCGTCCGCGATACCATTCCTCCGCTTCCTCCTGGGTCAGCTCGAAGGCGCGCTGCGGCGCGGCAAAGGCGATAACCGCCTCATGCTGCCAGCGGTACCCCTTATTGTGCACCTCTGCCAGGCGTACGCCGATGCGTGAAAAACGCACCTGACCAAACAGGGGCTCCATAGCCTGCGGGAACAGCCACAGCTCTTTATCCCGCTGCCACAGCGTATGACCTGCGTCCCACACCAGGCCAACAGCGCTGGCGGCGGCAGTTACCGCGGCGGCCTCCCGGCTCTTCAGCGGCGTAAACGGGAATTTGCCGACCTTATAGCCTGGCGCCGGGAGCGGATCGATCGCCGCGGTCTTGCGCAGGCGAGCGACAAAGAAGCCTTCGCAATCGTAGATCTGCGGGAACACGTGCAAAAATCCTTCTGCGGTTAAGGCATCGGCCGCGCCGGAAAACAGATCTCCCAGCGGCAGGATCTCCACCGCCTGCGGATAACGGGACAGCAGCCACTGAACAACCGACTGGTTTTCCTCGCGATTCAGGGTACAGGTCGAATACACCAACGTCCCGCCAGGACGCAGGGCATGGAAGGCGCTGTCGATAAGTTCGCGCTGGGTGGCGGCAATGTCGAGGTTGCTCTCCGGCGACCAGTTTTTCAGTGCGTCAGCATCTTTACGCACCACGCCTTCGCCCGAACAGGGGGCATCAAGCAGGATGGCATCGAAAGCTTCGGGTAGCGCCGCGCCGAAAACCCGGCCGTCGAAGTGAGTCAGGGCGACGTTACTGATGCCGCAGCGGCTAATGTTGGCATGCAGCACCTTCACCCGGCTGGCGGAGAACTCATTGGCCAGAATGCCGCCCGCGTTACCCATTCGGGCGGCAATCTGGGTGGTCTTCGACCCCGGCGCGGCGGCAACATCCATCACCCGTTCAGGCTGCGGGTTATCGGCGAACAGAGCGGCGACCGGCAGCATCGAGCTTGCCTCCTGAATATAGAACAGCCCGCTGAGATGTTCGGCGGTGCTGCCCAGCGGCAGGGCATCGTCGCCGTCCCGCTCGATCCAGAATCCCTCTTCACACCAGGGGACCGGCGTCAGCTGCCAGCCATACGGGGCGACCAGAGACAGAAAATCGGCCACACTGATTTTCAGCGTGTTGACGCGAATACTGCGGCGTAGCGGGCGCTGGCAGGCGGCGATAAAGTCGTCGAAAGAGAGATGCGCGGGCATTGCCGCACGCATTTGAGCGAGAAACGCTTCAGGGAAATAGACAGTATTTTCAGCCACAGGCAGCGCACCACAGAAAAAAAGGGTGCGCAGTTTAGCACAAACGCCCCGGTGCAGGACACCGGGGCGTGCGGTGAGTCATCTTCCCGCCCCCGGCGTTGGCCGGTGCGGGAGAAGGCGTTGTGAGGGTTACTGCGGCAGGGCGGTGCCCCATTCCCGCCACTCTTTCGGCTCGCTCTCCTGCAGCAGGAAGTGCTTGCCATCCTGGGCCTTCGGCGCCAGCGGTGTCCCCGGTGGCGTGGCAAAGGCGATCCCGCCGCGGATAAACTGGTTGAAGGTCCCGGTTTTCACCACGCCGCCAATCAGGCCGAAGTCGAGGCTGTAACCTGAGGCCAGCCAGAACACCGAGTTATTGCGTACCAGATACTGGTAGCGCTTGCTGATACGCAGTTTCACCATCACCCGATCGGACATTGACCCCAGCGACAGGCCAGTGACCGTCCCCACCTCAAGGCCGCGGAACAGGACCGGCGTACCGATGCCAAGCGACCCCGCCTCCGGCGCTTCCACCACGATGTTCAGGCCGTCGATATAACGTGAGTCGCTGATCGTCGTATCCTGGATCTCAAAGTCGCGGCGCGCCGGCCCGCGTCCCGGCTCAACGTTAATATAGGACTGGAACAGGGTGTCGAGATGCTCGACGCCCGCGGCGGAGATTTGCGGGGTGATCACCGAGAAGCGGGTCCCGGCCCGGGCGAAGGTACCGACGTATTCCGGGTAGAGCACCGCTTTCGCCTGCACTTCGTTTTTGGCGGTGATCAGCTCCAGGGACTGGATCTGACCGATATCGATGCCGAGATAACGAATCGGCATCCCGGCCGCCATCTTCCCGGCGTCAAACGCGTGCAGGGTGATCTGGCCGCCCACGGCGCGCGCCGCCGTTTCCGAAGCGTAAAGGATACGTTTGTTATTCAGCCGCGCGTTGGCGCTGCTGCCATTGAGGTTATCGAAACTGATCGCCCCTTTAATGGCGCGCGCCAGCGGCGAGGCCTGAACGGTGAGTCCGTTGCCGTCAAGTTTGACCTTCGCCCCCCCTTCGGCCCAGAAGACGCTGTTGTTGCTCAGCAGGTAGCGGTACTCCGGCTTGATATGCAAATCGATATCGAAAGCGTCTTTGCGCGGTTTGACGGCGATGATCTCGCCGACGGCGAATTTACGATACAGCACCACCGAGCCGGCCTGAACGTCAGGCAGGGTCTCGGCTGAGAGGCTTAAGGTCGTGGTCGGCACTTCGCTCAGGCTGTTTTCCTGGGCCTTTTCGAGGTTGGCGTACAGCGGGTAGCTGCTCTGCATTTCGCCTTTTTCTCCCGGAATGACCCGGATCCCGCCATTAACCCATTCGCTGGCGCTGGCCCCCAGCACCTGCACGCCATCGAGTCCCACTTTGACGTCCAGACGGCTGTTAACCACAAACTTACTGTCACCGCGAATGAGATCGCGGTATTCGGGGGCAATCGCGACCTGGAAGGTCACCCCTTTGGCCGTCAGTTTGCGCTCCAGCACCTGGCCGACTTTTACTCCGTGCAGCACCAGCGGTTGGCCGCCGTCAATCCCGTAGCTTTCCGGCGCCGAGAGCGTGACGGTGGCGACGTTGGGCTCCTCCAGCAGCGCTTTATCTGCTGGCATGACGGAGAAGTGGTTGCGCGGCTCGCCTTCACCGGGTACCAGTTCAAAGGTATTGCCGGTGAGCAGGGCGCTGACGCTGGGGTTATCGAGGGAAATCTTCGGCTTCTTCATCTGAATCAGCGTTTTCTCACGCAGCAGCGTCACCACGCTCGGGTCGACGGTCATCTCGCCGGTCACTTTGCCGCCGGGGTTAAGATTCAGCTTACTTAACTGACCCACTTCCAGCCCCTGATACATCAGCGGCGTCGAGCCTGCTTTCAGCCCATCGCCGTCGGGCAGGTCGAGGGTGACCAGCACACCGCGCTGGCTATGCGCCAGATCTTCGTACAGATGATAGTCATCGTTTTGCGCCGCAACCTTCGAATCGGCAGGTGAATCGAAGGCGATAGCGCCGTTCACCAGCGCAGAAAGGTTCTCCAGCTGCACTTTTGCCCCACTCAGGCCGACGTCGGCTTTGATCCCGGAGACGTTCCAGAATCGGCTGCCTTTTTTCACCAGGTTGGTAAACCGGCGCTCGATCAGGACATCGATGGTGACCCCCTGATTATTGGCATTCAGGGTGAAATCATACACGCGCCCGACCGGGATCTTGCGGAAATAGACCAGCGAGCCGCTGTTCAGGGAGCCAAGGTCCGGCGCCTGCAGGTGGATCATCAGCTCGCCGTTGTTGATGCGGTATTTCGGCTGAGTGTCGAGGGCCACGAAGTGATCTTCGGGCTCACCTTTGCCAGGCATCATGCCAATGTAGTTCCCGCCCACCAGCGCATCCAGCCCGGAGACCCCCGCCAGAGAGGCTTTTGGGGTGACCAGCCAGAACTGGGTCTCTTTGCGCAGCGCATCTTTCATATCGCGTTTGATGCTGGCGGAAACCTCAATCTTACTCAGATCTTTACTGAGGCTAATATCCTGGACGGTGCCGACCTCGACCCCCTGATAACGGATAGGCGTCCGCCCCGGCACAATGCCGTTAGCGGACTGGAAATCGATGGTAATCGTCGATCCGCGGTCGTCAAAGCTGGTCCAGATGAGCCAGGCGGCAATCAGCAGCGCGATAACCGGCAACAGCCAGAATGGCGAAATACGGCGTTTAGTTTTTATTCTGGCTTCAGTCTGCGAAGCGGGCGATTCCTGACTCATGTGCGTCCCAAAGTAAGCGGCTGTCCAGCCATTCAACTGCAAGAATAGTTAAAATTACCGCACCGCCGAAGTAAACCGCCGCCGGCCCCATGGTGAAAGCGAGGAGCTGATCGCGATTGATTAGCGACATGGTGAGTGAAATAACAAACAGATCCAACATCGACCAGCGGCCAATCCAGGTTATCAGCCGCAGCAGCAGGATGCGGGTGCGCAAGCCTTGCTCGCACTTGAATTGTATGCTGACCAATAGGGTAAATAACACTATAACTTTGGTGAATGGCACCAAAATACTGGCGATAAATACCACTCCGGCGATGGCGATATTGCTGCTGGCAAGGGAGATGATCCCGGAAAGGATCGTATCGTCCTGGCGCGCACCGTTAACATAGATGATCGAGATCGGCAGCAGGTTGGCTGGTAAGAGAAATATCAGCGAGGCAATCAGCGCCGCCCAGCTGCGCTGCAGGCTCTGTGGCCGGCGATGATGCAGCGGGGAGTGGCAGCGTCGGCAGCGGCCACGCGCGTCGCGGTAGCCGGTGTAGTGGCAGCCGGTGCACACCTGTAAATTGTTATCGGCGCGGGTCGCTGGCCGTTCAGGATAGAAACGCTCCCACAGCTCTTCGACGTTCATGTGAATAAGCGTCAGGATGCTCAGCAGCGTCAGCGAGATAAACGCCACCAGGCCGATGCCGGGCTGCAGAAAGGCGTAATCCTGCACCTTGATGGAGGCGACGCCAATACCCACCAGATAGATATCCAGCATCACCCACTCTTTGAGCTTGCCGAGCATCAGCAGCACCGGGCGCAGGTTCATCCCCAGCACGTTGCCCAGCCAGAGATAGCTAATCGAGACCACCAGCAGCACCGGGGCGACCACCGCGCAAAACAGCACCATGGCGGCGGTAAGCGGGTCACCCTGCGCGGTCATCTGCCAGATCCCTTGCAGGACGTTGGCGTCGATGCGCACGCCCAGCAGGTGCAGGCGCAGCAGAGGCTCCGACCAGGCAAAAGGCATGAGCAGCAGCATCGCAACGGCCATGCTGCCCAAACGCGTCAGCGACCAGTCGCGCCCATCGCGCACCTTGGCGTTGCAGCGTGGACACCAGGCGCTTTGGTTGCGTTTAAGCACCGGTAAGCGAAAGAGCATGTCACACTGCGTACAGCGCTGATAATGCGCATAGGGAAGCGGTGTGCTGACGGCATGCACGACCAACTTCTTCGCAGGTTTAATCGTTGGTGTTTTTATCGGCATTTATTACGTACAGGAATGAATGTATCCCACTATCTTAACCTATGAATGAATTCATCTTGAGCCTAAGCGCATTTAATGCTTATTTTAGTAGGCTGTACGTATCAGGCAGTAAGACAACCAAGTGAAGATATAATGAGCAAAACAGAATTTTACGCGGCTCTGAACCGCGATTTCCAGGCATTAATGGCAGGTGAAACCAGTTTTCTGGCGATGATCGCCAATACCAGCGCGCTGCTGTTCGAGCGGCTGAGCGAGGTCAACTGGGCCGGTTTCTATCTTCTGGAAGGCGATACCCTGGTACTGGGGCCGTTCCAGGGCAAACTGGCCTGTGTGCGCATTCCGGTTGGTCGCGGTGTCTGCGGCGCCGCGGTGGCGCAAGCCCAGGTCCAGCGCGTAGAGGACGTGCATGCGTTTGATGGTCACATTGCCTGCGATGCGGCCAGTAATTCAGAAATTGTCTTTCCCCTGCGCGTGAACGACCAGATTATCGGCGTGCTGGATATCGACAGCACGGCGTACGGCCGCTTCACAGCTGAAGATGAGCAGGGGTTGCGCACGCTGGTCGAGCAACTGGAAAAACTTATCGCGGCCACTGATTATCAAAAAATCTTTACCCGTGTCGTGGGATAATCAACGGATAACGTAGCATTTAGCGAGGACGTCATTATAATGTCGCCTGTTCATGCCTGCGGCTTGTTGGCTACGTCCGTTGTAATCAGGAAATTTCATGGAAAATCAACCTAAGTTGAATAGCAGTAAAGAAGTTATCGCCTTTCTGGCCGAACGTTTCCCGCAGTGCTTTAGCGCTGAAGGCGAAGCGCGCCCCCTGAAAATTGGTATTTTTCAGGATCTCGTTGAGCGAGTGGGTGGTGAGATGAATCTCAGCAAAACCCAGCTTCGCGCTGCATTACGTCTCTACACGTCCAGCTGGCGTTATCTGTACGGCGTGAAAGCCGGCGCTATCCGCGTTGACCTGGACGGCAACCCGTGCGGCGAACTGGAAGAACAGCACATTGCCCATGCGCGCCAGCAGCTGGAAGAAGCGAAAGCTCGCGTTCAGACGCAGCGCGCTGCCCAGCAGGCGAAAAAACGCGAAGCCGCCGCCGCCGCAGGTCAGCAGGATGAAGGGGTTCGCCGCGAGCGTAAACCACGTCCTCAGCAGCCGCGTCGTAAAGAAGGCGCTGAACAGCGTAAACCGCGTCCTGTTGCGGCCAAAGCCCCGCGTGAAGAGCGTCATACTCCGGTTTCGGATGTTTCCGTTCTGACCGTCGGCCAGGCGCTGAAGGTAAAAGCAGGCAATAACGCAATGGACGCCACCGTTCTGGAAATCACCAAAGATGGCGTTCGTGTACAGCTGACTTCTGGTATGTCAATGATTGTACGCGCAGAACACCTGGTGTTCTGAAACGGAGGCCGGGCCAGGCATGAACACATTTTTTAAAATCACCGCGCTTGCGGGCCTGCTGGCAATAGCAGGCCATGCTTTCGCTGTTGATGAAATAACCCGTGCAGATCAAATACCCGTGCTGAAAGAAGAGCCGCAGCACGCGACGGTGAGCGAGCGCGTGACGTCGCGCTTTACCCGTTCTCACTACCGTCAGTTTGATCTCGACAACGCCTTCTCGGCAAAGATTTTTGACCGTTATCTGAACCTGCTGGACTACAGCCACAATGTGCTGCTGGCCAGCGATGTGGCGAAGTTCGCGGCCAAAAAAGACCAAATCGGCGACGAACTGCGCACCGGGAAACTGGACGTATTCTACGACCTTTACAACCTGGCGCAGCAGCGTCGCTTTGAGCGCTATCAGTATGCGCTCAAAGTGCTGGAACGTCCGATGGACTTTACCGGCAACGATAATTTTAACCTTGATCGCTCCAAAGCGCCGTGGCCAAAAGATGAGGCCGAGCTGAACACGCTGTGGGACGCCAAGGTGAAGTTTGACCAGTTAAGCCTGAAGCTGGCGGGTAAAGACGATAAAGAGATCCGCGACACCTTAACGCGTCGCTATAAGTTCGCGATCCGTCGTCTGGCGCAAACCAACAGCGAAGATGTCTTCTCGCTGGCGATGACCGCCTTCGCTCGCGAAATCGACCCGCACACCAACTACCTGTCTCCACGTAATACCGAGCAGTTCAACACTGAGATGAGCCTCTCTCTTGAGGGGATTGGCGCTGTCCTGCAAATGGATGATGACTACACCGTCATCAATTCGCTGGTGGCGGGCGGCCCGGCCGCGAAGAGCAAAGCGATCAGCGTCGGCGACCGTATCGTTGGCGTTGGCCAGACCGGGAAGCCGATGGTTGATGTCATCGGCTGGCGTCTGGATGACGTGGTCGCGCTGATTAAAGGACCGAAGGGCAGCAAAGTGCGCCTTGAGATCCTGCCGGCAGGCAAAGGGGCCAAGACGCGTATCGTGACCCTGACCCGCGAGCGGATCCGTCTGGAAGACCGTGCGGTGAAGATGTCGGTGAAAACCGTTGGTAAAGAAAAAGTCGGCGTGCTGGATATTCCGGGCTTTTACGTTGGTCTCACCGATGATGTGAAGGTGCAACTGCAGAAGCTGGAAAAACAGAACGTCAGCAGCATCGTCATTGATCTGCGCAGCAACGGCGGCGGGGCGCTGACCGAGGCGGTATCGCTCTCGGGTCTGTTTATTCCGTCCGGCCCGGTAGTGCAGGTCCGTGATAACAATGGCAAGGTCCGCGAAGACAGCGACAACGATGGCGTGGTCTATTACAAAGGGCCGCTGGTGGTGCTGGTTGACCGCTTTAGCGCCTCGGCGTCTGAAATCTTCGCCGCGGCGATGCAGGATTATGGCCGCGCGCTGATCGTTGGCGAGCCGACCTTCGGTAAAGGGACGGTACAGCAGTATCGCTCGTTGAATCGTATCTACGATCAGATGCTGCGTCCGGACTGGCCGGCGTTAGGTTCCGTCCAGTACACCATCCAGAAGTTCTACCGTATTAACGGCGGCAGTACGCAGCGTAAAGGCGTGACGCCGGATATCATGATGCCAACCGGTAATGAAGATCGTGAGACCGGCGAGCAGTATGAAGACAACGCGCTGCCGTGGGATAGCATCAACGCAGCCACCTACGTGAAGTCCGGGGATCTGACCCCGTTTGGACCGGAACTGCTCAAGCGCCATGATGAGCGTATCGCGCAGGATCCAGAGTTCCAGTACATCATGAAGGATATTGCCCGTTATAACGCGATGAAGGACAAGCGTAACATCGTCTCTCTGAACTACGCCCAGCGTGAGAAAGAGAACGAAGAGGATGATGCGATTCGTCTGGCGCGGATTAACGATCGCCTGAAACGCGAAGGCAAACCGCTGCTGAAAAAACTGGATGACCTGCCGAAGGATTACCAGGAGCCGGATCCGTATCTTGATGAAACGGTCCATATCGCGGTAGACCTGGCGCATCTTGAAAAAGCGCGCCCGGCGGTGGAACCGCCAGCCAGTAAATAAATAACAAACGGGCACCTCAGAGGGTGCCCGTTTTATTTTGTGCTTTTGTCATCACCTTTCAGCTCAACTAACAAAATGTCAACCTGCCCGGCCGCTGTCAGCAAGATGCTACAAAATGTAAAGTTGTGTTTTTATCGTGACTTAGCGGGGGTTGATGGTTGAAAATTGCAGCCTGACCCATACGATGTGGGTAATCGCATAGTGCGTTTTGTTAAATTGAGGTAAAAAGAAAATTATGATGCGAATCGCGCTTTTCCTGCTGACGAACCTGGCAGTAATGGTCGTGTTCGGGCTGGTGTTAAGCCTCACGGGGATCCAATCCAGCAGCATGACCGGTCTGTTGATTATGGCCCTGCTGTTCGGCTTCGGTGGTTCTATCGTTTCGCTGATGATGTCGAAATGGATGGCCCTGAAGTCTGTGGGTGGGGAAGTGATCGAGCAGCCGCGCAACGAAACGGAACGCTGGCTGATGCACACCGTCGCCCAACAGGCGCAGCAGGCGGGCATTGCCATGCCGCAGGTGGCTATCTATCACGCGCCTGATATTAACGCTTTTGCTACCGGCGCGCGTCGCGACGCCTCGCTGGTCGCCGTCAGCACCGGGCTGCTACAAAACATGAGCCGTGATGAAGCGGAAGCGGTCATTGCCCATGAAATCAGCCACATCGCTAATGGCGATATGGTGACCATGACGCTGATTCAGGGGGTGGTGAACACCTTCGTTATCTTTATCTCGCGCGTGATTGCCCAGATTGCGGCCGGTTTCCTCGGCGGCAACCGGGAAGATGAAGGGGAGAGCAGCAATGGTAACCCGCTGATCTACTTCGCTGTCGCCACGGTGCTGGAGCTGGTGTTCGGTATTCTGGCCAGCATTATTACCATGTGGTTCTCTCGTCATCGCGAGTTCCACGCTGACGCCGGCTCGGCGCGACTGGTGGGCCGCGAGAAGATGATTGCTGCCCTGCAGCGTCTGAAAACCAGCTATGAGCCACAGGAAGCCAGCAGCATGATGGCGTTCTGCATCAATGGTAAAGCGAAATCCATGAGCGAGCTGTTTATGACTCACCCGCCGCTGGATAAACGTATTGAAGCCCTGCGTAGCGGTGAGTATCTGAAGTAATCCGTCGGTTCGACGCTAAAAATAAAAATCCGCAGCCCGAAAGCTGCGGATTTTTTTTGCCGCCGTTTATCAGGCCGCGCGCGGCTGGGTGACGCGCAGACCGCTAATCAGTGCGGCAACGGTCGCCAGAATGCCGGCCAGCAGCAGGGCGGTATGGGTGCCGCTGTTGCCGAGCAGGTTGAACAGCAGGGCGACCAGCGCCGCGCCAGTGCTCTGACCGAGCAGGCGAGCGGTACCCAGCATCCCGCTGGCGCCACCGCTACGATGGCTCGGAGCCGAGGCGACAATAGTGTGGTTATTCGGCGACTGAAACAGCCCGAAACCGGCGCCGCACAGCGCCATACGCCAGATAATATCCAGATCGGAAGGCGACGCGGGCAGCAGCGCCAGGCCGAACAGGCCGCAGGCCATAACCAGCAGCCCAATGGCCCCCAGCAGTCCCGCATGGCATTTCTCAATCAAATAACCGGCCAGCGGCGCCATCACCATGGTCGCCAGCGGCCACGGCGTCAGCAGCAGGCCGGTCTCCACTTCGCTGCGCCCCATCATCGTCTGCAGGAAGAAGGGCAGGGAGACCATCGCCAGCATCTGCGCACAGAAGGAGCAGATGGAGGTGCAGATAGAGAGTGAGAAGAGCGGGATGCGCAGCAGGTCGACCGGCAGCAGGGGGACGGGCATGCTGAGCTGGCGGCGAACGAAGAAAAAGCCCACCACCAGCATGGCGGCCACTTCCGCCAGCACCAGCTGAACAGACTGTCCCTGGGCGAACCCGCTGAGCGCAGTGATCAGCAGCCCGAAGGTGAGGGCGTTCATGATGGCGCTCGGCAGATCGAAGCGGATGATTTTGCTGCGCGCGCTGTTGGGTGGCAGAAAGCGCATGGCCAGAACAAAAGCGACGATCCCGAGGGGAACGTTAATTAAAAACAGCCATTGCCATGAGGCAAGGGAGAGGATCGCCGCGGCGATCGTCGGGCCTGCTGCCGAAGAGACGGCGACGACAAAGGAGTTGATGCCCATGCCGCGGCCGAGAAAGCGCTGCGGATAAATCAGGCGGATCAACGCGGTGTTCACGCTCATCAGCGCGGCGCCGCCCAGCCCCTGGGCGACGCGGGCGAAGGTCAGCATGTCGAGACTGCGCGACAGGGCGCAGGCCAGCGAGGTAAAGATAAACACCACCAGGCCTATCTTATAGATGCGGCGATAGCCGACCATATCGCCGAGGAAAGAGAGCGGTAGCAGGGCGATGACAATGGCGATTTGGTAGGCGTTAACGATCCAGATTGAGGCCGCCGGCGAGGCGTTAAGATCGCTGGCGATGGTCGGGAGCGCGACGTTGGCGATAGCCCCGTCGAGCACGGCCATGGTCAGCCCCAGCACGATGGTCAGAATGGCGCCATAGCGTTGCGGCAGCGGCACGCCATCGGAAGAATTTTTATCCATGGTGAATATAAGTCTTAA
The DNA here is from genome assembly GCF_001808325.1 of Klebsiella sp. HMSC16C06. Classification (NCBI taxonomy): domain Bacteria; kingdom Pseudomonadati; phylum Pseudomonadota; class Gammaproteobacteria; order Enterobacterales; family Enterobacteriaceae; genus Klebsiella; species Klebsiella sp. HMSC16C06. The sequence goes on along the minus strand of NZ_KV793011.1, from coordinate 104,828 downwards.
ATGAAACGGTTTTTTGAATGATGAGTTTAGCATTGATTATTCCGCAGTATGTCGCAGATTTGTAACGAAGTGGCAGAAGAATGATTGCGGCGCAGAGGCGGCGAATTTATAATAAAAACCGGTTCTAAATTTTATAAAACAGTTACGGCGAGGTGATAAATGGCAGGTGCAGATTTGGATAAACAGCCAGATTCTGTCTCTTCGGTATTGAAGGTTTTTGGCATCTTACAGGCGCTGGGTGAAGAGCGTGAAATTGGCATTACCGAACTGTCCCAGCGCGTCATGATGTCGAAAAGCACCGTTTATCGCTTTTTACAGACCATGAAATCACTGGGCTATGTGGCGCAGGAAGGCGAGTCAGAGAAATACTCCCTCACGCTCAAGCTGTTCGAGCTGGGCGCTCGTGCGCTGCAGAACGTCGACCTGGTACGCAGCGCCGATATTCAGATGCGCGAACTCTCCCGGCTGACGAAAGAGACTATTCACCTCGGGGCGCTGGATGAAGACAGCATCGTCTACATCCACAAGATTGACTCGATGTACAATCTGCGGATGTACTCGCGTATCGGCCGTCGCAATCCGCTGTACAGTACCGCGATTGGTAAGGTACTGCTGGCGTGGCGCGATCGCAGCGAAGTGGAGCAGATCCTCGAGGGCGTGGAGTATAAACGCAGCACCGAGCGGACCATCACCAGCACGGAAGCGCTGCTGAAGGTGCTGGATGGCGTACGCGAGCAGGGATATGGCGAAGATAACGAAGAGCAGGAAGAGGGACTACGCTGCATCGGGGTACCGGTGTTCGATCGTTTCGGCGTGGTTATCGCCGGACTGAGCATCTCTTTCCCGACGCTACGTTTCTCAGAAGAACGTTTGCATGAGTATGTGGCGATGCTGCATCAGGCGGCGCGCAAGATTTCTGAGCAAATGGGATACAACGACTACCCGTTCTGACGCGGTAGCTGAAACATCCGGCGAGCGCGGTGCTATTGTCGCGCTCGCCGGAGTGATTTTAACCGTTATCAACCACGGTTGCGCTTTTGCGCAGAATGGGACAGTTACTGACGCCGATCACACCGCTGTTGGAATGCACATAAAGTGCGGTACTGACCCCGCGGGCGGTGAGATACTGACACTTAAGACACAGACCACCGACGTTTTCTTCACTGTGGAATAATACGCCATAGCCGCTTAATAATACGCCAATCCATAAGATAGCCACGACGACAATAGTACGAATGATTAATCGCATTGATGCCTCATTATTTGTATGATCCTTGCCGTGATTTTGACACGAACACGTTTTGAAACAAGTCGATGATTCCTAAACTTGCCGTTCGTATTACAGTTAGCCGCGGTTTAAGAAGGCCGTGTTATCCTGGTGAGATAAAGTACTAATGCGGAGAGTGGAGTGAAAAAATTACGGTGGGTTTTACTGATAGTCATCATAGCAGGCTGCCTGTTGCTGTGGACTCAGATGCTTAACGTAATGTGCGACCAGGATGTTCAGTTTTTCAGCGGCATTTGCACTATCAATAAATTCATCCCGTGGTAAGACATTTTTCTGACGACTGATTTCCTTCTGCGGTGTGGGTGGTAGAATGAACGCCTTCTCTTTGAGGTGGTGAAATGAGTGAGTTACTAAATCCTGGGATCTTAAATCTGGCTTCGCTGGCTGTATCCGTCGCGTTGCTGCTTGTCGGTCTGTTGTTATGGTTCTTCGTCAACCGCGCCAGTTCGCGGGCGAACGAGCAGATAGAACTGCTGCAAGCGCTGCTGGATCAGCAAAAGCGGCAGAATGCGCTGTTACGTCGCCTTTGCGAAGCTAATGCGCCGGAAAAAGAGGACGTGGCCGAGCCGACCGTCGCAGGCAAGGCGAAAGGAGAGGATGAGTTTATCCGCCTGGTGGCAGAGCGCTAAGTACCTCCACAGGTGTGCATCATAAGATGCGCACCTGCATGATAACTGGCAGTAATAGCTTATTCTTATTCCATTATTCCTTTCCCCGTGCATTATTCCCTTTTTTACACGCTGTAAATAAAGTCATTCCCGCCGCGTTTATTGCCCTGGAATGTGACACTGTCATCATTTTTTCATTATTAAGGTGCAGAATTAGCTCTATTTTTAGCGTGACGACTAACAGGTTTTATTATCACTACACTGGTACGGCTTTAGCGATTTTTCGTCTGCTGTTATGAGTAATTATGCGCATCAATATTCATCGCCTTCAGCGAAGCGCCGTCAGCATGGCGGTTCGTATACGTACATACCTGGACGAAGCGAAGTTGTTGAGCTATGGTAAAAAAGTTGCAGTAATGAGGCAGCAACCAGGTGATATTAGCGAATGCTATAACGCCTTGCCAGGAGCGGCAAAGACGCATAAATGTGCAGGCGATCAAATGATTACCTTATAATTTGTGCGAACGATCGTGACACGTTTAAAAATGGCTTGCCATTATTTACGTAGTATGTGATAACACGTTTCGGGTTAAACGAGGTACAGTTCTGTTTATGTGTGGCATTTTCAGTAAAGAAGTCCTGAGTAAACACGTTGTCGTTGAATACCGCTTCTCTGCCGAACCTTAAATTAGTGCCTCATGCAGTTATGTGTCAGTTTTATCTATGTAAACGCCAGCAGGCGAAGAAAACAGTCTAAGGAATTTTGCAAATGGCAAAGATTAAAGGTCAAGTTAAGTGGTTCAACGAGTCTAAAGGTTTTGGTTTCATTACTCCGGCTGATGGCAGCAAAGACGTGTTCGTACACTTCTCCGCTATCCAGGGTAACGGCTTCAAAACTCTGGCTGAAGGCCAGAACGTTGAGTTCGAAATTCAGGACGGCCAGAAAGGTCCGGCTGCAGTTAACGTAACTGCTATCTGATACAAGACCACTCTTCTTGTATAAAAGCCTCGCCTGCGCGGGGCTTTTGCGTTTTTATTGCAAAGCATGTCATTTTACCCCCTTCCGTCGCGTCTTGTTGCAAATAGTCAACTTTATTAGCATTGTGTAGCAGTCTGTTTTGCTAATTTTCTGTTAAATCAGATGGTTGCAAAATGATGCCGGAGCTATGGTGCTAAAGAAAAAAATGAAGTCCGCCGCCAGCTTTACCCCGATTCGCTTCGGGTTACTCTGTGTGGCCATTCTTGGTTGTCTGGGACTGCTGTTGGCCCGCGTGGGCTGGCTGCAAATTGTCTCTCCCGATAACCTGGTAAAACAAGAAGACATGCGTTCTCTGCGCGAAGAGCCTGTGGCGGTGGAGCGCGGCATGATTAGCGACCGCGAAGGACGACCGCTGGCGGTGAGCGTACCGGTCAGCGCTATCTGGATCGACCCGCAGACCACCATGGAGAAGGGTGGGGTTGGTTATGGTCCTCGCTGGCAGGCAATGGCCGAAGCACTGCATCTCAACCTCGGGGAGCTGGCCCAACGGGTACAAAGTCATCCTCACGCCCGTTTTCTCTATCTGGCGCGTCAGATCAATCCGGAGCAGGCGGAGTGGATTGATAAACTGCATCTCCCGGGCGTCTATCTGCGCGATGAATCGCGACGTTTCTATCCGGCTGGTCATGTGGCTGCCAATCTGCTGGGCTTTACCAACGTCGATAATCAGGGCATCGAAGGGGTGGAGAAAAGCTTTAATGCCCAGCTGACCGGCAAACCCGGACGACGCCTGGTGCGCAAAGATAAACATGGCAATGTTATTGAAAATATTACCGAAGTGCCGCCAGTCCCGGCGCATAATTTGCAGCTGAGTATTGATGAACGTCTGCAGACGGTGACCGAAGATGCGCTGGATAATGCCGTTCGCTGGAATAAGGCGGAATCCGGGGCGGCGGTATTGATCAAAATTGATACCGGTGAGATTCTGGCGATGGCCAGCTACCCGGACTTCAATCCGAACAATCGCGACAGCGCGACGCTGGATGATTTCCGCAACCGCGCCATCAGCGACACCTTCGAACCCGGGTCGACCGTCAAACCGCTGGTGATCATGACCGCGCTCCAGCAGGGGATTGTCCAGCCGGATAGCGTGGTGGACACCCATCCGTTTGTCCTCGACGGCCACCGCATCCGCGATGTGGGCTATTATCCGGAGCTGAGTCTGACCGGGATCCTGCAAAAATCCAGTGATACCGGCGTGTCGCATCTCTCGCTCGCTATGCCGGTGCAGCATCTGCTTGATACCTATCAGGCATTTGGGTTCGGCGAGCCGACCGGATTGGGATTGACCGGGGAAAGCGCCGGGCTGATGCCGCATCGTCGCTACTGGGGGCAGCTGGATCGCGCTACCTTCGCTTTCGGCTATGGGTTAATGGTGACGCCGCTCCAGCTGGCGCACGTCTACGCGACTATCGGCGGTTTCGGTATTGAACGACCGTTGTCGATAACCCGCATCGATCCGCCGGTGATAGGTACGCGGGTGATGCCGGAGAACATCGTGCACAGCGTAGAGCATATGATGGAGAGCGTGGCGCTCCCGGGGGGAGGCGGTACCAAAGCGGCAGTGCGCGACTACCGGGTGGCGGTAAAAACCGGGACGGCGAAGAAAATCGGTCCGGACGGCAAATATATCGATAAATATGTGGCCTACACCGCCGGCGTGGCGCCCGCCAGTCGTCCACAGTTTGCGCTGGTGGTGGTGATGAACGATCCGAGTAATGGCTCCTATTACGGCGGGGCGGTGTCCGCGCCGGTCTTCAGCCAGATCATGGGGGATGTCCTGCGGCTGGAGAACGTCATGCCGGACGGCATGCCGCAAGGGGCGGAGAATCTGATCGTGATGCACGACAGCCATCCGCTGGCGCCGGCGCTGTAACAGTGGTCTGCAGGGGCGAATAGCGCTACACTTTCGCCCTTTAGCAACACCGGAGCCGTCATGTCATACAGTTGCCCCCTTTGCCACGCGCCGTTAAGCCGCGGCGACAACTACTATTCCTGCCCGCAGCGGCACCAGTTCGATCTGGCGAAAGAGGGGTACGTCAATCTGCTACCGGTGCAGTTCAAGCGGTCGCGCGATCCCGGCGATAGCGCTGAGATGATGCAGGCCCGGCGGGCGTTTCTGGATGCGGGTCATTATCAGCCGCTACGGGAGGCGATCGCCGAACGGCTGCGGCACTACGCCCCTGCGGATTTACTGGATATCGGCTGTGGCGAAGGGTATTACACCCACGCGTTTGCCACCATCGCCAGCCATAGCTGGGGGCTGGACGTGTCGAAGCCAGCGATCCGCGCGGCGGCAAAACGCTACCCGCAGGTCAGTTTTTGCGTCGCCTCCAGCCAGCGTCTGCCGTTCTCTGATAACAGCTTCGATGCGGTAGTGCGCATTTACGCCCCCTGCAACGCCGAAGAGCTGGCGCGGGTGGTGCGGCCTGGCGGATGGGTGATCACCGCCACGCCGGGACCCCGCCATCTGCTGGAGCTAAAAGGGCTGATTTACGATGAGGTACGCCTGCATGAGCTGAAGACGGAAGCGATGCCGGGATTCCGCCTGGACGCTCAGCAGCAGCTGGCCTATCCGATGACCCTGACGGGAAGTGAAGCGCAGGCGCTGCTGCAGATGACGCCGTTCGCGTGGCGGGCTAAGCCTGAGGTGCACGCCGCGCTGCGTCAGCAGGCGACGTTTGGCTGCCAGACCGACTTCATGATCCATTGCTGGCAGCGCGAGGCGTAAGGCTTAACCGGCGAAATGGCTCCAGAGGATTTCGCTGCCGATGCCAATCAGCACAATACCGCCGAGGATTTCGGCCCGTTTGCCCAACAGCGGGCCAATAAAGCGACCGACCATGATCCCCAGCGTCGACATAAGAAACGTCGCGCAGCCGATCGCCAGTGCGGTGGTCACAATGCTGACCTGCAGGAAGGCCAGACCCACACCAACGGCCATCGCGTCAAGGCTGGTGGCGAAGGCGGTGGTGACCAGCAGCCAGAAACCATGACGGCGAGGCGCGTCGCACGCCTCGTCGCTGTCGCCGCGAACACCTTCCACGATCATTCGCCCGCCGAGAAACACCAGCAGAATAAAGGCAATCCAGTGGTTCCACTCGAGGACAAACTGGCTGGCCAACATGCCGAGTCCCCAGCCGACCAGCGGGGTCAGGGTTTCAATCACGCCAAAAATCAGCCCGGTGCGGACGGCTTCTGAGAATTTAGGTTTGTGCAGGGTGGCACCCTTGCCGATAGAGGCTGCAAAGGCGTCCATAGACATGCCGAAGGCGAGAAGAATGGTAGCGGATAAATTCATGTGCGTGTCCTGACCGGGGATAATCCATATGACACATCGCTGCCCCCAGTAAATATACGCGGAGCCGCTCAATGGCTGAGCAATACGTACAGCAGTGATGTATCTATGGTCTCGCCTGATTGAATCACTTCAACCCGTACGTGCCACGTTTTGCAACGAGTATGTTGACACGTACATTTCCTGGCAAACAGGAAATCGGCTACTCCCCAACGACGGGCGCAACCTTAACATATTTTTAGAATATAAAACAATAACAGAAGACGGCTATTTTAATAACCAAATGATAACGATTTTCATTTAAATTTATAAGTAAATAAATAGTTAATAAAAAAGGGAAGAGGAGGCAGGGGAAATATAGCCATGGCTATATGTTTTTCCAGAGAAAAACTGGAAAATATAGCGCTGGCTATATTTATAACTCATTGAGTTGAAACGAGAAGTTTGTAGATTTTCTCCAGGTCGTCGATATTTCGTACGCGAATAAGCAGCCGCCGTTGCTCTAATTGCATCACCAGCACGCCGTCCTCGGATAAATTCATCTCTTTAATTCGCTGATATTCTATCCACACGTTGGCGAAGAAAAAACCGCGCGGTTTAAAAATGATTTTCGGCGTACGGATCCAGAATAAATAGAGACCCATCAGCGCCAGGGCAGATAATAGCCAGGTGGTGATCGGGGTGCCGTGCTGGGTAATGTTGTTATAGATCAGAATGGCGGTGAGGCCGACAAAGATCAGACCGTCAACGCGACTGCGGCGAAGCAGGGGGATGGCCAGCAGCACCGGGCCGTTCCGCCTCGGCATAATGAACTGGTCATACACCGCGTAGGCCAGTAGCGCAAGGATAAACAGGATGATCACCAGGTCCGTGAATGTCATTGCTTTGCGTTCCTCCTGATAAAAAAAAGCCGGGGGCAAGCCCCCGGCGTACAACCTGGAAATTACAGACCCAGCAGGCCGACAGCGTAGCCCGCGATACCGATGACGAAGAAGCCAACGATGATCCACAGTGGGTTAACTTTCTTGCGCAGCAGCCACATACAGGCGAAGGTCAACAGCAGCGGTACCAGGCCCGGCATCAACTGGTCGAGGATGGTTTGCACCGTGGTGACGTGAACCTGTCCGTCAGAACCGGTGATTTTTGACACCACCATCGGAATATTCACGTGCGTCCACTTGTTAACCAGCGCCCCCATGACAAACAGGCCGAGGATTGACGCCCCCTCAGTCAGTTTCTGCAGGAAACCGCCGCCCATATCTTTAACGATGTCCACGCCTTTGCGGTAACCATAGGCGACGCCATAGTAACGGGTCAGCAGACGCACTGCGTTGAACAGGATAAAGAACAGCAGAGGACCGAGCAGGCTACCGCTCATCGCGATCCCAGCGCCTAAGGCCGCGAACACCGGACGCACGGTACCCCAGAAGATCGGGTCGCCGACGCCGGCCAGCGGCCCCATCAGACCGACTTTGATGCCGTTGATGGCGCCATCGTCAATCTCTGCGCCATTGGCGCGCTGCTCTTCCATCGCCAGGGTTACGCCCAGTACCGGAGCGGCAACGTAAGGATGGGTGTTGAAGAACTCAAGGTGACGTTTAATCGCCTGCTTACGCGCATCATTGTTCTCCGGGTACAGGCGACGGATTGCCGGAACCATAGAGAAGCAGAAGCCCAGCGCCTGCATACGTTCGAAGTTCCATGACCCCTGGAACAGGTTAGAACGAATGAACACGCCACGAATATCACTCTGAGTGAGTTTTTTCTCGGTGGTATTTTTAGTCATATCAACCATTTCGCTCACCTGTTAGTCCAGTTCGTTATCGAGATCGTTGTTACCAGCCGCCTGAGCCGGCGCACCGGCGACGCGGTTATATTTCGGGCTCAGCTGGATGTAGAGGATAGCCATGACCGCACCAATCACACCCAGGGCTACCAGGTTGAAGTTGGTGAAGGCGGCGGTGACGAAGCCGAGGTAGAAGAACGGCATCAGGTAGCCTGCGCGCATCATGTTGATGACCATCGCATAACCGACAACCACGATCATACCGCCGGCGATGTTCAGACCGCTGGTGACCACTTCAGGGATCGCGTTCAGCAGGCCCTGGACTTCGCTGGTACCGACGGAAATGGCGACGATGACGGCCGGGATAGCGATACGCATCGCCTGCAGGAACAAGGACGAGACGTGCAACCACGACAGGGCGGTCAGGTTGCCATTCTCCGCCGCTTTATCTGCCGCGTGCTGGAAGGCTACGGTGATGGTACGAACGATAATGGTCAGCACCTGGCCTGCCGCCGCCAGCGGGATAGCCAGCGCGATACCGGCACCGATGCTCTGATGGCCGGCAATAACCAGAACGGTGGAAATAATGGACGCCAGCGCGGCATCAGGTGCAACCGCCGCACCGATGTTCATCCAACCCAGAGCGATCATTTCCAGCGTACCGCCGATGATAATACCGGTTTTCATATCGCCGAGAACGGCACCGATCAGCGTACAAGCGACCAGAGGACGGTGGAACTGAAATTCATCAAGCACCGACTCCATACCCGCAATACACGCGACGATGAACACCAGCACAATCTGAAGAAGGGTAATCTCCATTGTACTTCTCCTGTTGATTAAGTCTTAAAGTGAAAACTGGGGCGCGATCGGCCGGGTTATTTATCAACCTTGGCGATCAGATCCATCATTTTCAGTTTCGGGTCGGTGGACACTTTACGTGCCTCCAGCTCGATACCGCGTGCGTTCAGCTTGTTAAACGCCTCAATATCTTTGGCATCGACCGAAATCGCGTTGTTAACCTGGGTTTTGCCCTGGCGGAACGCCATACCACCGATGTTGACGCTGGTAATTTTCACGCCGCCCTCGACGATACGCTCAACGTCGGTCGGGTTAGTAAACAGCAGCATGACGCGCTGCCCGGCGTACATCGGGTTGTTGTAAACGCGGATCATTTTGGCGACGTCCACCACGTGGGCGGTGACGCCCGGTGGTGCAACCTGGGTCAGCAGGGTTTTGCGCACCGTATCCGCGGCCACTTCGTCGCTGACGACGATGATGCGGGTGACGTTGGTCTCTTTGGTCCAGCGGGTGGCGACCTGACCATGGATCAGGCGGTCGTCAATGCGCGCGAGGCCAATCACCATGTAGTCGTTCGGGCCCATCGGTTTGGCCGGCGCGGCGGCTTTTGGCGCCGCGGCAGGGGCTGGCGCGGGAGCCGCTTTTTCCACCGGTTTGGCCTTCAGCGCTTTCACGCCTTCGCTACCGGTCTCCACCGCTAAGGCGACCAGTTCATCAAACGAAGGGTCATCATCGCGGGCCATGAAGGTTTCCACCAGCATCGGGATGTTGACGCCAGCGATAACTTCGTAATGCTCTTTATCGACGACAATGCGGCTCGCAGCGTTGAACGGGCTGCCTCCCCATGTATCGACGAGAAATAGCACGCCTTTACTGGTATCCAGTTTTGCCAACTGGGCATTGTATTTCTCGATCAGCGTTTCGGCGTTTTCACCCGGAACGAAATCGATCCAGCCAACGTTTTCCTGCTCGCCCAACAGCATCTCTGCTGTTTTCAGCAGCTGTTCTGCAGCCCAACCATGTGTGCCTATTACAATAGCAATCGTCACTTGCTACCTCCTTTATTATCGTGAATGCATCATCTGCTTTGATACATCCTGAATCACTCTTGAGGACAAAATCGATTCAGTTAGGGTGTAAGATAGAAAATAGTTACTACCGCGAATTATTTTAGACAGTGAAAAAATAATTAATGTGATGAAGATCCGTTAATCAGGCATCGCCTGGTAATAATTTTGCAGCGCAAAAAATAGCCTTAGTTATTGCAAATTCAGGTAAATTTTTTCCAATTTCGATCTATATTTTGCTATGTTTAACTTCCGTTTAATTACTCAGGAGTATAGGGCATAGCCCGCAGTATGGACCGTCATCGACGTCTTTTCACTTTCTGGCACCTGGTTGCCACCTCCACGCATCACGCTTTTCTCTCAGCACCTATTGTCGCGCCCATGCATGACATGGCGATGACTCAGCTTGCCGCTAACCGGAGTCGTACATGGAATTGTTAATGGATCCCTCAATCTGGGCTGGCCTGTTGACGCTTATCGTTCTGGAGATTGTGCTCGGTATCGACAACCTGGTGTTTATTGCCATCCTGGCGGACAAACTGCCGCCGAAGCAGCGCGATAAAGCGCGACTGATCGGCCTGTCGCTGGCGCTGGTGATGCGCCTGGGGCTGCTGTCGGTGATCTCCTGGATGGTGACCCTGACGAAGCCGCTGATTACTATCGCTGATTTATCCTTTTCCGGGCGCGACCTTATCATGCTGCTCGGCGGGATCTTCTTGCTGTTTAAGGCGACGACTGAACTGCATGAGCGGCTGGAAAACCGCCAGCACGATAGCGGTCACGGTAAAGGGTATGCCAGTTTCTGGGTGGTGGTACTGCAGATCGTGGTGCTGGACGCCGTCTTCTCTCTGGATGCGGTGATCACGGCGGTCGGGATGGTTAACCATCTGCCGGTGATGATGGCGGCGGTGGTGATCGCCATGATCATGATGCTGCTGGCGTCGAAGCCATTGACGCACTTTGTCAACCAGCACCCGACGGTGGTGGTGCTCTGTCTGAGCTTCCTGTTGATGATCGGCCTGAGCCTGGTGGCGGAAGGGTTTGGCTTCCATATTCCGAAAGGGTATCTGTACGCGGCGATCGGTTTCTCGATCATCATCGAGTTCTTTAACCAGGTGGCGCGACGCAACTTTGTCCGACATCAGTCGACGCTGCCGCTGCGTGCCCGTACCGCGGATGCGATCCTGCGCCTGATGGGCGGCCGGAAACAGACCTCCGTCAGCCATGACGCCGACAGCCCGGCAGCCATACCGGTGCCGGAAGGGGCGTTTGCCGAAGAAGAACGTTACATGATTAACGGCGTGCTGACGCTGGCCCAGCGCTCCCTGCGCGGTATTATGACCCCGCGCGGTGAAATCAGCTGGGTCGACGCCGAACAGAGTGATGACGAAATTCGTCGTCAGCTGCTCTCGTCGCCGCACAGTCTGTTCCCGGTCTGCCGCGGAGAGCTGGATGAAATCATCGGTATCGTGCGGGCGAAAGAGTTGCTGGTGGCCCTTGAGGCGGGCGAAAACGTTGCGGCGCTGGCCTCTGCCTCCCCGGCGATTGTCGTCCCGGAAACGCTGGACCCGATCAATCTGCTCGGCGTTCTGCGCCGCGCGCGCGGCAGCTTTGTCATCGTGACCAACGAGTTTGGCATGGTACAGGGGCTGGTGACGCCGCTGGACGTCCTGGAAGCCATCGCCGGTGAATTCCCGGATGCCGATGAGACGCCGGAGATCGTCATTGACGGCGATGGCTGGCTGATCAAAGGCTCGACCGACCTGCATGCGCTGCAGCAGGCGCTTGGACTGGATGCGCTGGTCAATGAAGATGAGGATATTGCCACGGTGGCCGGGTTGGTGATCGCTGTCAATGGCCATATCCCGCGCATTGGCGACACCGTGTCGCTACCGCCGCTGCAGTTTACCGTGGTGGAAGCGAATGATTACCGGGTCGACCTGGTCCGCGCGGTGGTCACCCGTCCGCTGAGCGACGAAGAAGAGTAATTGCCCTGCTCGTCGGCCCCTGTGGCCGGCGAGCTATTCTCCCCCCTCGCTTTTCTGCCCCTCTCTGTCTGCCAGCCACGCCGGAAACGCCTCTATCGGCATCGGCCGGGCATAATAAAATCCCTGCAGCACATCGACGCCGTGGCCCCGGAGATAGCTTTCCTGCTCCAGCGTCTCCACCCCTTCGGCCACGGTAACGATATTCAGACGGTCGGCGAGGGCTATAATAATATCCGTCACCGTGGCATTGACGCTGTCTATTCCGACGGAACTGGTAAACGAGCGGTCGATCTTCAGCACGTCCGGCCGCAGTTTTTCCAGCCACGAGAGCGAGCTGTTACCGGTGCCAAAATCATCTATCGCCAGCTGGACCCCTTTTAAATGCAAATGTTCGGCCATGTGCTGGTCGCCATCCTGCAGGACATCACGTTCGGTGAGTTCAACCACCAGCTGTTGTACCGGATTGACGCTAAACCAGTAATTGTGCAGGTCATGCAGCAGCAAACCGTGTGCAAAGTGACGGGCAGCGACATTAATCGCGATATGAAAATGCGGCTCGCTGGGGAAGGCGTCCAGGCGGCGGGCGGTTTCGGCGATCACATAGCGGGTGAGGGGAATAATCAGATTGTCCCCTTCGGCGATGGGAATAAATACCTCGGGCGAAATCTCGCCGCGGCGGGGGTTGTTCCAGCGCAGCAGGATCTCCACCCCGCAGCAGCGTCCGCTGCGCGCATCCTGCAGCGGCTGGCACCAGAGGGTAAATTCCCGGGCAGTGATGCCGAGACTTATCTCTCGCGAGAAACTCATTCTGCCGGCGGTGGCCAGCCAGGCGATGCCGGTCATCAACAGGCTGAAGATGAGGGCCAGCGGCAGCTCACCGGGCAGCTCCTCCAGCGCGATAGTCGCGGCGCCCGGACCGTTAATATTGATGGTAAAGGGAAATTCTGTGGAGCGCTGGCGATAAATCACCGACGCTTGCGGGGCGTGCGCTTTGTCAATCAGGCCGAGTCCGCTGATAAAATAATGGTCGCCGACCTGCAGGCTGACGTCGCTGATCAGGGGCGATTTTTCTTTAAGAATTAAGGTTCCCAGCAGTTCGATATTGACAATTAACATCACGCCGTCGAAGCCGCTTTCCGAGGCCGGATACCACTGGATCAGCACCGGTGTGCCTTTGAGCAGCGAATTGTCGGTAGAAAAGAGCAGTAAGGGGTGGCGTGCCGGAAGCGCGGGCTGCAGTTGGTGCAGATCCGCCTGTCGTTGCCCAAAGATACTGGAACAGTAGATCATCCCTGACGCCACCAGCGCGACGGAGCGGACCGTCTGCAGCGAGGCCGCCATTTTGCGTAGCGTAAGATGAATATCCATGCAGGGTTTGTCGACCAGGGAGAGTAGCGTCGCCCGCTCTGCGCTCAGCGGACGTAGGATGTTATCCAGCGCCGTGACCCGCTGGCTGGCGGCAGTGCGAATGTACTCTTCATTTACGCTACGCTGTGAAATAAATCGGATAGCTAAGGTGGTACCCAGGGTTAGCAGGGCTACCAGCAGGCAGACAATAATGCGTTTGCGACGATAGGCCGTAATGACTTTTTGTGCAGTCTGCATGTGCGACACCCTGTCGACAGGACGAGTGGTTAAGCGTGGCTTATTTAATAGAGCAATTGTAGTGGCAGAATATCGCCAGGTATAGAAAAAAGAAAATGCGCCGTTGAAGGCGCATCAGGGAGATTTCAGTCACCAGGGTTATCCCCCTGCGCGCTTTGCGGGCGCAGGGGGTGACGAACAGTTTAGTCACACTGAACTTTAATCGCCAGGCCGCCGCGGGAGGTTTCGCGGTACTTGGCGTTCATGTCTTTACCGGTTTCGTACATGGTCTCGATCACTTTGTCGAGCGAGACGCGCGGTTCGCTGGTACGGCGCATCGCCATTCGCGCGGCGTTGATTGCCTTGACGGAGGCGATGGCGTTACGTTCAATGCATGGCACTTGCACCTGGCCGGCGACCGGGTCGCAGGTCAGGCCGAGGTTGTGTTCCATGCCGATCTCCGCCGCCACGCAAACCTGTTCCGGGCTGGCGCCGAGCAGTTCAGCCAGGCCCGCCGCCGCCATCGAGCAGGCAACGCCTACTTCACCCTGACAGCCGACTTCCGCTCCGGAAATGGAGGCATTCATCTTGTACAGCGCGCCGATCGCCCCGCAGGCCATAAAGTAGCGGATATAAATTTCCGGGCTGACGGATTCGATAAAGTGGTCGTAATAGGCGAGTACCGCCGGAACGATGCCGCAGGCGCCGTTGGTCGGCGCGGTCACCACGCGACCGCCGGCGGCGTTCTCTTCATTGACCGCCAGTGCGAACATATTGACCCAGTCAACGACATTCATTGGATCGCTGGAGAGCTTATCGCTGGCCACCAGCAGACGACGCAGCGCCGAGGCGCGACGCGGCACGCGCAGCGGACCAGGCAGCACGCCTTCGGTGTTCATCCCGCGGTCGATACAGGCGCGCATGGTCTGCCAGACGTTGGCGAAATAGTCCTCGATCTCTTTTTTGCTGTGCAGCGCCAGCTCGTTTTGCATCACCATCCCGGAGAGCGACAGGCCGGTCTCTTTACAATACGCCAGCATTTCCTGCGCCGATTTAAACGGGTAGGGCACCTGCAATTCGTTGGCGTTTTCTTTGCCGAAGTGCTCTTCATCGACGATAAAGCCGCCGCCAATCGAGTAATAGGTCTTGCAGTAGATCTCTTTCTCGCCGGCCCAGGCATGAATGGTCATGCCGTTTTCGTGCAGCGGCAGGTTGTCGCTGCGAAAACGCATGCCGTCATCCGCCGGGAAGTCGACCTCGTGCTGGCCGTTGGCCAGCAGCAGTCGGCCGCGCGCCTCGACGTCACGGATAAATGCCGGGATCGCGTCAATATCGACCGTATCGGGCTGATTGCCCGCCAGTCCCATGATAATGGCGATGTCCGTATGGTGGCCTTTGCCGGTTAATGACAGCGAGCCGTAGACGTCAACCGCCACACGGGTCACCGCATTAAGCAATCCTTTTTCGACCAGGTCATCGACGAACTGTTTACCGGCCTTCATCGGGCCAACAGTGTGGGAAGATGAGGGACCAATCCCCACCTTGAACATGTCGAATAGACTAATCACGATAATACTCCTGACAGGGTTACCGCGGGTGCGGTAACGATGTAATAACTGCGCATAGTGTAAGAGGGAAGCGCGCTGCCAGTTGAACTATTCACATGAATTAAACTAATGGATAACCGCGATTTTACTAATAGTGAGAGCGCCCTCTCATAATCAGTATAGCTAAGGTCGAGCGCCTATCTGCAACGCCAGCTCGCGAATGATCCCGGCGGTCATTCCCCAGACAAAATAATGCTGGTACCAGGAGAGCCAGACGCGGTGATCGTTGCCCCGACGGTGGATGTCGAGCGGATGGTAGCGCCCCAGACGCAGGGCTTCGGCGAGGGGCATCTCAAATACTGCGGAGACTTCGTCCTGGCTGGCATGATAGTGCAGATTGGGGGGGATAATGCCCACCACCGGCGTCACCTGAAAACCGGTGACGCTGTCCACTGGCGGCAGAACGCCGATCACCTCGACGGCTTCCGGCGGGATCGCGACTTCTTCCTGGGCTTCGCGCAGGGCGGCGGCGATAAGCGTCGCATCGGTATTATCTACCGCGCCGCCGGGAAAGGCGACCTGACCGGCGTGCTTGCGCAGCAACGGCGAACGCTGGGTCAGCAGCAGGCCGGGCTGCGGCCGGCGCACGATCGGCACCAGCACCGCCGCCTGCCGCTGATTGAGCGCATGGCGCGAAGGCTGGGGGCGCAGCAGCTGGAAGCGGGACAGAAAATCATCCAGATTGAGGGCGTGGTCCGCCATGGTCTAGTTCTCCAGTTGGTGCAGGATACGATTAACTTTATCAAAAGTTTCCTGATATTCCGCATCTTCCTCGCTGTCCGCGACGATACCGCCTCCAGCGGAGCAATACAGTTGCCCCTGCCAGGCCGTCAGGGTGCGAATGGTGATGCTGGTATCCATATTGCCGCAATAGCTCAGGTAGCCAATGCTCCCGCACCAGGCGTTACGTCGCTGAGGTTCCAGTTCATCGATAATCTCCATCGCCCGGACCTTCGGGGCGCCAGTGATAGACCCCCCGGGGAAGGCGGCGCGCAGCAGATCGCTGGCGTGCAGCATCGCCGGTAAGCGGGCGGTGATGGTGCTGACCAGATGATGGACCGCCGGGAACGGCTCCACCACGAACAGCTCGGGTACCCGCACGCTGCCCGGCACGGCGACGCGGCCGATGTCGTTGCGCATCAGGTCGACAATCATTAAATTCTCGGCGCGGTCTTTCGGGGAGTTCGCCAGCTTCTCAGCCTGCCGCGCATCTTCCTGCGGCGAATCGAGCCGTGGCAGGGTGCCTTTTATCGGGCGCGTCTAGATCTCTCCCTGGCGCAACTGAATAAAGCGCTCCGGCGACAGGCTTAAAATCGCCCCTTCCTCGAGGCGAATAAAGGCGCTAAAGGGGGCGCGGTTGGCGGTATTCAGCTGGCGGAAGGCCTGCCATTCATCACCGACGTAGCGGGCCTGAAAACGCTGGGCGAGGTTGACCTGATAGCAGTCGCCGCTGTGCAGATAGGCCTGCACCTGGCGAAATTTCTCGCCGTACTGCTGGCGGCTCATATTTGACTGCCAGGCAGAGGTCAGGGCGAAAGGTTTCATCGCCGGACGGGATTGCGCCTGCAGCCACTGCAGGCGCTGCTGCGGATCGTCATAGCTGAGCAGCGAAATTTGCTGGCGCTGATGGTCGACAATCAGCGCCCAGTCATAGATCCCCACCGCCATATCCGGCAGCGCGATATCGGCCTGGGCGTGCGAAGGGAGACGCTCAAAGCGACGGCCCAGATCGTACCCGAATAGTCCCAGCGCGCCGCCAAGAAACGGCAGATCGTCACGGGGCTGCGGCGTGAACGGCTGACGATCCAACTGCTGTTGAAGCAGTTGCAGCGGATCTTCCGCGGAGACAAAAGCGGTTTCGCCGTCATCGACCCACGTCTGTTCACCGCGCGTCAGCAGCGTGGCGCGCGGGGCAGCTACCAGAATATCAAAGCGGTTATGCGGATGGTCGGCAAAGCCGGAATGCAGCAGCATCGCCCAGGGAAGGGCGCTTAACGGCGCAAAATAGTGTTCGGCCGCATCCGGGCGCCAGGGAAGGGTAATAATCGCGGGGGACAACATCTTTCTCGATCCTGAACGTTGCCGTCCCTCTGGCGTAGGCGGGGACGGCGTGAAATAATTACGCCCCACAATGTAGCAGGAGTAAAAGATGTTTGCAGGTTTACCTTCGCTGAGCCACGAGCAACAGCAAAAAGCGGTCGAACGTATCCATGAGCTAATGGCCCAGGGGATGAGCAGCGGCCAGGCGATTGCCCTGGTGGCGGAAGAGCTGCGCGCAACGCATACCGGCGAGCAGATCGTCGCGCGCTTTGAAGATGAGGATGAAGATCAAGACGAAGATGAGGACGACTAATTACACCGCGGCGATAATTTTGATCTCAACTTTATACTGCGGGTTCATCAGCGTCGCTTCCACCGTGCAGCGCACCGGGGCGTGACCGGCCACCACCCACGCGTCCCAGGCTTTATTCATCGCCGCAAAGTCGCTTTTATCGGCGAGGAAGATGGTGGCGTCAAGAATACGCGACTTGTCGCTGCCCTGTTTTTCCAGCACCGCGTCAATCTGCGCCAGGGTATTGGCGGTCTGCTCGAAGGCGTCGGCATCAAGATTTGCCGGCACGCCGGTGTAGTACAGGGTCTGGTTGTGGATCACCACGTCTGACCAACGGGCTTCGGCATCAATACGCGTAATTGTCATTTCTTTTTCCTCTTTGAGCATTCCATTCGGCTGCGGCAAGACTGCCATAATGTTCCGCTCGCGTCACTACCTGGACTGGCGAAACGCCGTCCTCCCTGACATAATCACTGTCCAAATAACCAGGGGGCAATGTGATCGACGATTTTGCAGCAGACGGCCAGTTAGCCAAAGCCATACCGGGATTTAAGCCGCGCGAGCCGCAGCGCCAGATGGCGAAAGCGGTGAGCGAAGCGATTGAGGCCTCCCGACCGCTGGTGGTGGAAGCGGGGACCGGAACCGGTAAAACCTACGCTTACCTGGCGCCTGCGCTGCGGGCGAAAAAAAAGGTGATTATCTCCACCGGCTCGAAAGCGCTGCAGGATCAGCTCTATAGCCGCGATCTGCCCACCGTCGCCAAGGCGCTCAAATTCACCGGTAAACTGGCGCTGCTTAAAGGGCGCTCCAACTACCTGTGCCTTGAACGTCTTGAGCAGCAGGCGCTGGCGGGCGGCGATCTGCCGGTACAAACCCTCAGCGATGTGATCCTCCTGCGCTCCTGGTCGAATCAAACCCAGGATGGCGATATCAGCACTTGCGCCAGCGTCGCGGAAGACTCCCAGGCCTGGCC
Organism: Klebsiella sp. HMSC16C06; assembly: GCF_001808325.1. NCBI lineage: Bacteria > Pseudomonadati > Pseudomonadota > Gammaproteobacteria > Enterobacterales > Enterobacteriaceae > Klebsiella > Klebsiella sp. HMSC16C06. The sequence continues at coordinate 86,457 of NZ_KV793011.1, read as the reverse complement.
GCTGGTCACCAGCACCAACGATAACTGTCTCGGTAGCGACTGCCCACTGTATAAAGATTGCTTCGTGGTGAAGGCGCGTAAAAAAGCGATGGACGCCGACGTGGTGGTGGTCAACCATCACCTGTTCCTGGCCGATATGGTGGTCAAAGAGAGCGGCTTTGCCGAGCTGATCCCCGAGGCGGAAGTGATGATCTTCGATGAAGCCCATCAGTTGCCGGATATCGCCAGTCAGTACTTTGGTCAGTCGCTCTCCAGCCGCCAGCTGCTGGATCTGGCGAAAGACATCACCATTGCCTACCGCACCGAACTGAAAGACACCCAGCAGTTGCAAAAATGCGCCGACCGGCTGGCGCAAAGCGCTCAGGATTTTCGCCTGCAGCTGGGGGATCCCGGCTATCGCGGCAATCTGCGCGAACTGCTGGCGGATAGCCACATTCAGCGCGCGCTGCTGCTGCTCGATGACGCGCTCGAGCTATGCTATGACGTCGCCAAACTTTCGCTGGGCCGCTCGGCGCTGCTCGATGCCGCCTTTGAGCGCGCCACCCTCTATCGCGGGCGCTTAAAGCGGCTGAAAGAGATTAACCAGCCGGGCTACAGCTACTGGTATGAGTGCACCTCGCGCCACTTTACTCTCGCCCTGACGCCGTTGACCGTGGCCGAGAAGTTTAAAGAGGTGATGGCGCAGAAGTCGGGAAGCTGGATCTTTACCTCGGCGACGCTGTCAGTCAACGACGATCTGCATCACTTCACTGCCCGGCTGGGGATCGACGAGGCGCAGTCCCTGCTGTTGCCGAGCCCCTTTGATTATCAACATCAGGCGCTGCTCTGCGTGCCGCGCAATCTGCCGCTGCCGAACCAGCCTGGCGCGGCGCGCCACCTGGCGGCGATGCTCAAGCCGCTGATCGAGGCCAACGACGGCCGCTGCTTTATGCTGTGTACCTCGCACGCCATGATGCGCGATCTGGCGGAGCAGTTCCGCGCCACCATGACGCTACCGGTGTTGCTGCAGGGGGAAACCAGCAAAGGCCAACTGCTGCAGCAATTCGTCAGCGCCGGCAACGCCCTGCTGGTGGCCACCAGCAGCTTCTGGGAAGGGGTCGACGTGCGCGGTGATGCGCTGTCGCTGGTGATTATCGATAAGCTGCCGTTTACTTCGCCGGACGACCCGCTGCTGAAAGCGCGCATGGAAGATTGTCGGCTGCGCGGCGGCGATCCGTTCGATGAAGTACAGCTCCCGGAAGCCGTCATCACCCTCAAACAGGGGGTGGGGCGTCTGATCCGCGATATCGACGATCGCGGGGTGCTGGTGATCTGCGACAACCGGCTGGTGATGCGCCCCTACGGCGCGGTGTTCCTGGCCAGCCTGCCGCCCGCGCCGCGGACCCGCGATATCCGCCGGGCGGTGCGCTTCCTCGCCGTGCCGCCGGCAAGGTAATCCGCACTAAAATGTGTTAAGCTGCGCGCCATTTTGTTAATTAGCGGTTCCCAATAGACTTCGGGCGGTATGGCGGCGGGTTGGCCGTTTGCCGGAAAACAGGCTGCCTGAAGGCCTGAACTATGTAACGAGAGCGTGACCACCCATGCGAATTTTGGCTATCGATACCGCCACAGAGGCCTGCTCCGCGGCGCTGTGGAATGATGGCACCCTTAGTGCTCATTTCGAAATTTGTCCCCGCGAACATACCCAACGTATCCTGCCGCTGGTGCAGGAGGTCCTCACCGAGAGCGGCGCCACGCTGACCGAGCTGGACGCGCTGGCCTTTGGCCGCGGTCCGGGTAGCTTTACCGGCGTGCGCATCGGCATCGGTATCGCTCAGGGGCTGGCGCTGGGCGCTGAGCTGCCAATGATCGGCGTTTCGACGCTGGCCACCATGGCGCAGGGCGCCTGGCGCAAAACTGGCGCCACCCGCGTGCTGGCGGCTATTGACGCGCGGATGGGCGAAGTCTACTGGGCCGAGTACCAGCGCGACGAGCAGGGCATCTGGCATGGCGAAGAGACGGAAGCGGTGCTCAAACCGGAAGCGGTAGCCGAACGGCTGGCACAGCTTTCCGGCGAATGGGCCACCGTCGGCACCGGCTGGCAGGCGTGGCCGGATCTGGCGAAAGCGAGCGGACTGACCTTAAGCAGCGGCGAAATTGAATTGCCGGCGGCGGAGGATATGCTGCCGTTAGCCTGTTACCTGCTGGCGGCGGGGAAAACCGTGGCCGTGGAGAAAGCGGAGCCGGTTTATTTGCGAAACGAGGTGGCGTGGAAGAAACTTCCAGGCCGCGAGTGAATCTCAGTAACAAGAAGACTGAGAAAAGGAGTCGCATCATGGCGGGTCAAAAACAGGGCGTTCGCTGGCTGTTAGCCGCGGCGGTTGTCGTTGCGCTAAGCGGCTGCGTGTCAGTGCCGGATGCCATCAAAGGCACCAGCCCTACGCCGCAGCAGGATTTAGTGCGGGTGATGAACGCGCCGCAGCTGTACGTTGGCCAGGAAGCACGCTTTGGCGGCAAAGTGGTCAATGGGCAGAACCAGCAGGGTAAAACCCGCTTAGAAATCGCCACCGTACCGCTGGACAGCGGCGCACGGCCTGTGCTGGGCGAACCGTCTCGTGGGCGCATCTATGCCGACGTTAACGGCTTCCTCGATCCGGTCGACTACCGCGGCCAGCTGGTCACCGTGGTCGGGCCGATTGCCGGCGTGGTCGACGGCAAAGTGGGCAGCACGCCGTATAAATTTATGCTGATGAACGCCATCGGTTACAAACGCTGGAACGTGGTGCAGCAGGTGGTGATGCCCCCGCAGCCCATCGATCCGTGGATGCTGGGTCCGCGCCCCTGGGGTTACGGCTATGGCGGCTGGGGCTGGTACAACCCCGGCCCTGCTGAGGTGAGAAACGTCGTAACCGAATGATTTTGTTGTTTATGTTAGTTCAAAGAAACAGCGGCCGGTCCGCTGTTTCTTTGTTTTCAGTCGAATAAGAAAAAAAATAGTGACGCGCTTCGCAACCTGCTCATTGCCTAATTAATAAACTGGTACGCTGAGTTAATATAATGTTAACAAAATGTATTTGCCAGGGGCTGTGATGACGACGAATAACTATTTCAGAGGTGATGCAGTGAAAAAGGTTTGGCTAAACCGTTATCCCGCAGATGTTCCTGCGGAGATAAACCCTGACCGCTATCAATCCCTGGTTGAATTGTTTGAACATGCCACCACCCGCTACGCTGACCAACCGGCGTTTATCAATATGGGTGAAGTGATGACCTACCGTAAGCTGGAGGAGCGCAGCCGGGCCTTCGCCGCTTACCTTCAGGAGGGGTTAGGGCTGCAGAAGGGCGATCGCGTGGCCCTGATGATGCCTAACCTGCTGCAGTATCCGGTGGCCCTGTTTGGCATCCTGCGCGCCGGGATGATCGTGGTTAACGTCAACCCCTTATATACCCCGCGTGAACTGGAGCATCAGCTCAACGACAGCGGCGCGGCGGCGATCGTCATCGTCTCCAACTTTGCCCATACCCTGGAAAAAGTGGTGGCGAAAACTCAGGTTAAGCACGTGATCCTGACGCGCATGGGCGATCAGCTCTCCACCGCCAAAGGCACGCTGGTGAACTTCGTGGTCAAGTACATCAAGCGCCTGGTGCCGAAGTACCACCTGCCGGATGCCATCTCGTTTCGCAGCGCGCTGCAGCATGGCTACCGCATGCAGTACGTGAAGCCGGAGATCGTTGCGGAAGATCTGGCGTTTCTGCAGTACACCGGGGGCACCACCGGCGTGGCCAAAGGGGCGATGCTGACCCACCGCAACATGCTGGCGAACCTCGAGCAGGTCAATGCCACCTACGGCCCGCTGCTGCATCGCGGCAAAGAGTTCGTGGTGACCGCGCTGCCGCTGTATCACATTTTCGCCCTGACCATGAACTGCCTGCTGTTTATCGAACTGGGCGGGCAAAATTTGCTGATCACCAACCCACGCGACATTCCCGGGCTGGTCAAGGAGCTGGCGAAATATCCTTTCACCGCCATGACCGGGGTCAATACCCTGTTCAACGCCTTGCTGAACAACAAAGAGTTTCAGCAGCTTGATTTCTCCTCGCTGCACCTCTCCGCCGGCGGTGGGATGCCGGTGCAGCAGGCGGTGGCCGAGCGCTGGGTAAAACTGACCGGACAATATCTGCTGGAGGGCTACGGCCTGACCGAGTGTTCGCCGCTGGTCAGCGTCAACCCGCACGACATCGACTACCACAGCGGCAGCATTGGCCTGCCGGTGCCTTCCACAGAAGCCAAACTGGTGGACGACGACGATAACGAAGTGGCGCCGGGTCAGCCGGGCGAGCTCTGTATCAAGGGGCCGCAGGTGATGCTGGGCTACTGGCAGCGTCCTGACGCGACGGATGAGATTATCAAAGACGGCTGGTTGCACACCGGGGATATCGCGGTGATGGATGAAGAGGGATTCCTGCGCATCGTTGACCGGAAAAAAGATATGATCCTGGTGTCGGGGTTTAACGTCTATCCGAATGAAATCGAAGATGTGGTTATGCAGCACAGCGGCGTCCTCGAAGTGGCGGCCATCGGCGTGCCGTCCGGCAGCAGCGGTGAAGCGGTGAAGATTTTCGTGGTCAAGAAAGAGGCCGCATTAACCGAAGAGGCGCTGATTACGTTCTGCCGCCGCCATCTCACCGGCTACAAAGTGCCGAAGCTGGTGGAATTCCGTGACGAACTGCCGAAATCCAACGTCGGGAAAATTTTGCGGCGAGAACTGCGTGACGAAGCGCGCGCTAAAGTGGACAATAAAGGCTAAGTAACGAATGAGTCGCCTGACGCCGGCTACGCCGGCGTTTTTTATGGGCGCAAGTTAAGAGAGTATGCTTTGAACTATCAGATGATCACCACCGACGATGGCCTGCGCGCTGTCTGCGAAGCGGCAAGCGCGGCCTCCGCCGTCGCTCTGGATACGGAATTTGTCCGTACCCGTACCTACTATCCGCAGCTGGGCCTGCTGCAGCTGTTCGACGGCACCCAGGTCTCTCTGATCGATCCCTTGACGATTAGCGACTGGGCGCCGATGCGCGAGCTGCTGCTCAACCAGGATGTGACTAAATACCTGCATGCCGGCAGCGAAGATTTAGAAGTCTTCCTCAACGCGTTCAGCCTGATGCCGCAGCCGCTGATTGACACCCAGATCCTGGCGGCGTTCTGCGGCCGCCCGATGTCCTGGGGCTTTGCCTCTATGGTGGAAGAGTATTCCGGGGTGGCGCTGGATAAAAGCGAATCCCGCACCGACTGGCTGGCGCGCCCGCTGACCGAGCGTCAGTGTGAATACGCCGCAGCTGACGTCTGGTACCTGTTGCCGATCGCCAGCCAATTAATGGCGGAGACCGACCGCGCAGGCTGGCTATCGGCGGCGCTGGACGAATGTCGTCTGATGCAGCAGCGTCGTCAGGAGGTGGTTGACCCGGCCGAGGCCTGGCGCGACATCGGCAACGCCTGGCAGCTGCGTACCCGCCAGCTGGGCTGCCTGCAGCTGCTGGCAGAGTGGCGTCTGCGCAAAGCGCGTGAGCGCGACCTGGCGGTGAACTTTGTGGTGCGGGAAGAGCATCTGTGGAGCGTGGCGCGCTATATGCCCACCAGCCTCGGCGAGCTCGACAGCCTCGGGTTGTCCGGCAGTGAAATTCGCTTCCACGGCAAAACGTTGATTAGCCTGGTCGAAAAAGCCCAGGCGCTGCCGGAGTCGGCCCTGCCGGCGCCGCTGCAGAACCTCATTGACATGCCGGGTTACCGTAAAGCCTTTAAAGATATTAAAGCGCTGGTGCAGGAAGTGAGCGCCCATAAGGGCGTGAGCGCGGAACTGCTGGCCTCGCGTCGGCAGATCAACCAGTTGCTGAACTGGCACTGGCAGTTGAAAACGCAAGCCGGTGAGCCTGAGCTGATTTCCGGCTGGCGTGGCGAACTGATGGCCGGGCGGCTGAAGTCGCTGTTAAACGACTATCCGCGCTAGCGGGCGGTCTGGTTCAGGCCATTAAAAAACCGGCAGCGCAGGGCGTAGCCGGTTTTTTTCGGGGCGGAACAACAGGGTCAGGGTTTCGACTCTTCCGTTTCGGGTAGGGTCACGTTCAGCTCAAGAATCGAAATATCACCATCCCGCTGCTCCAGCTGCACGCTGACCATCTCCGGGTCGATCTGCACGTATTTACAGATCACTTCCAGAATATCTTTGCGCAACTGCGGCAGGTAGTGCGGCTCCGCGTCGCCGCGGCGACGCTCGGCGACGATGATTTGCAGGCGTTCTTTCGCAATATTAGCCGTGTTCTTTTTTCGCGAGAGAAAAAAGTCGAGTAAAGCCATAATTTATCCTCCGAACAGGCGTTTGAGGAATCCTTTCTTCTCTTCTTCAATGAAGCGGAAAGGGCGTTCTTCTCCGAGCAGACGTTCAACGGTATCGGCATAGGCTTTGCCTGCGTCCGACGCGGCATCCAGAATCACGGGCTCACCCTGGTTGGATGCGCGCAGGACTGACTGGTCTTCCGGGATCACGCCCACCAGATTAATGCGCAGAATTTCCAGCACGTCTTCCATGCTCAGCATATCGCCTTTATTGACGCGGCCTGGATTGTAGCGGGTCAGCAGTAAATGCTCTTTGATCGGCTCTTCGCCATTTTCCGCACGACGGGATTTCGAAGCGAGAATGCCAAGGATACGGTCGGAGTCGCGAACGGAGGAGACTTCCGGGTTGGTGGTGATGATGGCTTCATCAGCAAAATAGAGCGCCATCAGCGCACCGGTTTCGATACCTGCCGGTGAATCACAGACGATGAAATCGAAGTCCATTTTCTTCAGTTCTTCGAGAACTTTGTCGACGCCTTCGCGGGTCAGGGCGTCTTTATCCCGGGTCTGAGAGGCCGGGAGAATGTAGAGATTTTCCGTGCGCTTATCTTTGATCAGCGCCTGGTTCAACGTGGCATCGCCCTGGATGACGTTGACAAAATCATAAACGACGCGACGTTCGCAGCCCATAATCAGATCGAGGTTACGCAGGCCGATGTCGAAGTCGATAACGACGGTTTTCTTTCCCTTCTGGGCCAAACCTGTAGCGATGGCCGCGCTGGAGGTGGTCTTGCCAACGCCCCCTTTACCCGAAGTCACAACAATAATGCGTGCCATAGAAATTCCTTGTTAAAAAGGGATTAATTCAACGGTTGAACTGTCAAAGCGCTTTCACCTAAACGCAGGCGTGCCGCTTTGCCATAAAATTCGGCCGGGATGTTATCGCTCAGCCAATATTCCCCGGCGATGGAGACCAGCTCCGCCGCAAGGTGGGTACAAAATATCTGGGCGTCTCTGTCGCCACCGGCGCCTGCCAGCGCGCGTCCTCGCATCATGCCATATACATGGATATTGCCGTCAGCGATAAGTTCCGCACCGGCACTCACATGATTTGTAACAATAAGATCACAGTGTGGCGCATAAATGCGCTGACCGGAACGTACCGGCTGATCAATCAAACGCGTTTTTGTGATCTGGTTAGCAACTGGCGGCGGCGGAGGGGTGGGTTCGGACGGTGCCGGACGAGGGGCTTTCTCTTTCCCTTCGGTTAATAACGGGATCCCGGCGCGATCGATTTCGGTTTTCAGGCGCGGGATTTTGCATCCGCTGACGCCCATAATGCGTAAACCGGTTGCGGCGATGGCCTCGTTAATGGCGCGCCATTCGACCTCCTCCTCCACGCTGGCGATATTCACCACCACCGGCGCATGGCGTAAAAAGGCGGGAGCCTGGGCGATTTTGTCTTCTAACGCCTGACGAATAACCTCGGGATTTGCATCGTGCAAATGAACGACAGATAACGTGAAGCTACTGCCTTTAAGTTCGATTGGCGTATTTGACATCCTGGCCTTACTCAATTTGCTGTTTATCAACCGCAGAAGTGCGGTGATATTCCGAAGACTAAAAGGCATGTTATAGTCACTCATATATTGAGGCAAGTGACCACGGGTCTAATTCCGAGTAAAACTATGTTTTGTGTGATCTATCGAAGTACTAAACGTGAACAAACCTATTTATACGTCGAAAAAAAAGACGATTTCTCACGCGTTCCTGACGAGCTAATGCGCGGCTTCGGCACGCCGCAAATGGCGATGCTGCTGCCGCTGGATGGGCGCAAAAAGCTGGTTAACGCCGACCTGGAAAAAGTGAAACAGGCGTTGAGCGAGCAGGGCTATTACCTGCAACTTCCCCCGCCATCTGAAAATCTACTAAAGAAACACCTGGCGGAACAGGGGAAACAATCCGATTAACCCACGAGGGAAAATAATGTACCAACATCATAACTGGCAGGGTGCGCTTCTGGATTATCCAGTGAGCAAAGTGGTTTGCGTCGGCAGTAATTATGCAAAACACATCAAGGAAATGGGCAGTGCGACGCCGGAAGAGCCGGTGCTGTTTATTAAACCTGAGACCGCGCTGTGCGATCTCCGTCAGCCGTTGGTGCTTCCTGAAGGGCTGGGCTCAGTGCACCACGAAGTCGAGCTGGCGGTGCTGATCGGCAGCACGCTGCGTCAGGCGACGGAAGAGCATGTGCAGAAAGGGATCGCCGGCTATGGCGTCGCGCTGGATCTCACCCTGCGCGACCTGCAGGCTAAGATGAAAAAGGCCGGGCAACCGTGGGAGAAGGCGAAAGGCTTCGATAACGCCAGTCCAATCTCCGGCTTTATCCCGGCCGCTGAGTTCCACGGCGACCCGCAGAATACGCCGTTAAGCCTGAAGATTAACGGTGAAGTGCGCCAGCAGGGAACCACAGCCGACATGATCCATAAGATTGTGCCGCTGATCGCCTATATGTCGCGCTTCTTTACCCTCAAAGCCGGGGATGTGATCCTCACCGGCACCCCGGAAGGGGTGGGGCCGCTGCATAGCGGTGACGAACTGGAAGTTGGCTTCAACGGCCTGTCGCTCACCACCCGCGTGCTGTAAGCGCTGCTTGCCGCCTCTTGGGGCGGCAAAACTTGCATCGGCGTGCCAGACTGGTTATAAGGTGCACCCTTAACTGGCAACGACGGACACTCCGATGAGCGAACAACCTTTCTGGCAACAAAAAACACTGGATGAAATGACCGACGCGGAGTGGGAATCGCTGTGTGACGGCTGCGGCCAGTGCTGCCTGCACAAGCTGATGGATGAAGACACCGATGAGATCTACTTCACCAACGTCGCCTGCCGTCAGCTTAATATCAAAACCTGCCAGTGCCGTAACTACGAACGTCGCTTCGAGTACGAGCCAGACTGCATCAAGCTTACCCGCGAAAACCTGCCAACCTTCGAATGGCTGCCGCCGACCTGCGCCTATCGCCTGCTGGCGGAGGGCAAATCGCTGCCGGCCTGGCATCCGCTGCTGACCGGCTCAAAAGCGGCGATGCATGGCGAACGCATCTCTGTTCGCCATATTGCGGTGCCCGAGTCCACCGTCGTCGACTGGCAGGATCATATCCTCAATCTGCCTGACAGGGCGCGTTAAGCGCCGGATCACGCTTTCTTCGCGTGAAACAGCCCGTTTTCACCGTCGGTTTCTTCGGCCACCCAGAAGTGAATATTGAAGCGGGCGTTGTCACTGAGTTCGACGCGGTGCCAGTACTGCGGCGGACTGGTGGCAAACTGTCCGGCATGAATGACCACTTTCTTTTCCGGCTCCGTCGCCTGCGCATTGGCAAAACCGTAATAGGTGACCGTTCCCTCCATGACGCACAGCTGACCGAAGACGCCGGCCGCGGTGTTGTGATGGCTCAGCAGGGCGGCGGGGACGTTCTCTTTAGTAAAGAACGGGGTGGAGCGTTTAACTTTCCAGTCTGCGGGGATCAGTAAAGATGACATGTGAGCTCCTGTGGGGCTTTAAAAGATGTATTTAATATGCACCTTTTAGGGGCTGTGGTCAACCACAGGCAGGAAACGATGCAACGATGCGCAGCAGACATAAAAAAACGCCCCGCAGGGCGTTTCATTGTGTGCGGTACTCGCAGCGGCTTAGCGGCCAAACAGATCGCGTTTTTTCGCTTTGAAAGGCTGAGCAATGATCACCAGGATGGCGACCAGCAGATAGGCAGCAAAAATACCGACCAGCCATTGCGGCATCTCCAGCGACAGGAATTGCCACTGACGCACTGAACAGTCGCCGGACGCGACGAAAACCTGCGGCAGCCATTTATCCAGCGGCAGCCAGGTTGGGAAGCGGGCGGCGAAATCACAGGTCTGGAACGGCGAAGGGTGCAGCTGGATCATCGTATGCTCCCACGCCAGCTGCAGTCCACGTATTGCGCTGTACAACCAGATCACCATGGCGACATAGCGCAGCGGCGTTTTGGGGGCGATGGCGCCGACCAGCCCCGCGCCCATGATGCCGAACAGCGCGCAGCGTTCGTAAATACACATCACACACGGCTGCAGCAGCATCACATGCTGGAACCACAGCGCAACGAGTTCGAGAATAAAAGCGGTTAATGCCATCAGGAGCCAGGCACCGCGTCCCCTTGAGCACTGGTTTAAATATTGCAACATAATCATTTCCCTGGAAGATGCTAAATCATGGCAGTGTAAACGAAAACCGAACCGACGCCAGCGGCCCGGCAGAAAATATTACGTAACGGGTTATTGAATGGCCCGGATGAATCCGGGCCAGGATCGGGTCAGGGCAGCGTGGGCGTGGTCACCCAGCCGTGCGCCAGTAGCCAGTTGGTGACCGGCATCAAGGTGAACTCGACGCACAGCAGGCCGACCAGCGTCAGTACGAGAGTGTAGGGCAGCGCCATCCATACCATGCGGCCATAGGAGAGTCGGATAAGCGGCGCCAGCGCGGAGGTCAGCAGGAACAGGAATGCCGCCTGGCCGTTGGGGGTGGCGACCGACGGCAGGTTGGTGCCGGTATTGATCGCCACCGCCAGCATCTCAAACTGCGGCAGGCTGATAACGCCATGTTCGAGGGCGGTTTTCGCTTCGTTAATGTAGACCGTGCCGACAAAAACGTTATCCGAAATGGACGACAGCAGACCGTTAAACAGATAAAACAGCGAGAGCTGCGCGTGCGGCGAGGCCTGCAGCACAAACTCAATGACCGGGGTGAACAGCTGTTGGTCGATGATCACCGCCACAATAGCAAAGAACACCGTCAGCAGCGCGGTGAAGGGTAGCGCCTCGGTAAATGCCTTGCCAATGGCGTGCTCATCGGTCACCCCGGAAAACGTGGTGGCGAGGATGATCACCGACAGGCCAATGAGCCCAACCTCAGCCAGATGAAAGGCGAGGGCAACGATCAGCCAGACGCCAATTACCGCCTGAGCCACCAGTCGTACCCGCTCCTGACGACTGCGCTGGGCGCGGCTGCGATCGTCAAAGTCCTGCAGCACCTTCCGCACCGCGGGCGGCAGCGGTTCGCCGTAGCCAAACAGGCGATACTTTTCCACTACCAGGCAGGTCAACAGACCGCACACCATCACCGGCAAGGTGACGGGCGCCATGCGGATAAAGAACTCGCCAAAGTGCCAGCCCGCCGCTTTGGCGATAATCAGGTTTTGCGGTTCGCCAACCATGGTCATGACTCCGCCGAGGGCGGTCCCGACGCCGGCGTGCATCATCAGGCTGCGCAGAAAACCGCGGAACTGCTCCAGCACCTCGCGGTAGTGCTGATCGATATGGCTGTCGTCCAGCAGATCGTTATCATCGGGGCGAGCCGAAGCGACGCGGTGGTAGATGCCGTAGAACCCAACGGCGACGCTAATCACCACCGCCACCACGGTAAGCGCATCGAGAAAGGCGGAGAGGAAGGCGGCCGCCAGGCAGAAGGCTAGCGACAACAGCATCTTGCTGCGGATCCCCAGCAGCAAGCGCGTGAAGACGAACAGCAGCAGTTGTTTCATAAAGTAGATGCCCGCCACCATGAAGATCAGCAGGAGCAGCACTTCAAGGTTGCCGGCGATCTCTTCCCGCACATGCGCCGGGCTGGTCATGCCGATCAGCAGCGCCTCAATGGCCAGCAGGCCGCCCGGCAGCAGCGGATAGCACTTCAGCGCCATGGCGAGGGTAAAGATAAACTCAACCACCAGCAGCCAGCCGGCGACAAACGGCGCTACGGCAAACACCAGCGGGTTTACGATTAAAAAAATGATTAACGCCAGCTTGTACCAGTCAGGCGACTGGCCAAGAAAATTGCGCCACAGCGCGCGGCCATATGAAATTTCCACGACAGAATCCTTCCCCGTCAATTAGTACATGATTTTGTGCGTAACTATTGGCAAGAGTATCAGTTGAGCAAAATGAGAAGCAACTTTCTTCGCACCGCGGCGGCGGTGACGGGAGATAAGGAAAAGCGCAAAGTAAAAACGGAAAATGAAACAGCGATCCCTTTTTAATTCACTTGCGATGCTATCTGCGCTATAGCGGCTCTGGTATGATGAGTGCAATTGCAACAATGTGTAATGGAAATATTATTATGGTCATTAAGGCGCAGAGCCCTGCGGGTTTCGCGGAAGAGTATATCATTGAGAGCATCTGGAATAACCGCTTCCCACCTGGATCGATTCTCCCCGCTGAACGCGAGCTTTCTGAGCTGATCGGTGTCACCCGCACCACTCTGCGCGAAGTGTTGCAGCGTCTGGCGCGTGACGGCTGGTTGACCATTCAGCATGGCAAGCCCACCAAAGTGAATAACTTCTGGGAGACCTCCGGGCTGAATATTCTCGAAACGCTGGCGCGCCTCGATCACGACAGCGTGCCGCAGCTGATTGATAACCTGCTCTCCGTGCGCACCAATATTTCCACGATTTTTATTCGCACCGCGTTCCGTCAGCATCCGGATAAAGCGCTGGCGGTACTGGACAGCGCCCGGGAAGTGGAAGATCACGCCGACGCCTTTGCCGACCTCGATTACAACATCTTCCGCGGCCTGGCATTTGCCTCCGGCAACCCGATTTACGGCCTGATCCTCAACGGCATGAAGGGGCTGTATACCCGCATCGGCCGCCACTATTTCTCCAGCCCGGAAGCGCGCAGCCTGGCGCTGGGCTTTTATCATCAGCTGGCGAAGGTGTGCGAAGGCGGTCTGCACGATCAGGTGTATGAGCTGGTCCGTCGCTACGGCCATGACAGCGGGGAGATCTGGCATCGGATGCAGAAATCGCTGCCCGGCGATTTAGCCATGAATATGCGTTAAGCCGGATATTGGCGATCGATAAACACAATAAGGGGGCCAGTGGCCCCCTTCGTCGTTTTCATCGTCCCGCAATGTTATAGCGCGTTCGGGCGCGCCGGGCAGCGGTCCAGCAGCTCAATGCTGCCGTCGGCGTTCTGCTGCTCCAGCAGCACATCGAATCCCCACAGACGATGCACATGTTTCAGCACTTCGCGCCGGCCTTTGTCCAGTGGGACGCGATTGTGCGGCACATAGCGCAAGGTCAGCGAGCGGTCGCCGCGCAGGTCAACGTTCCACACCTGGATGTTCGGCTCAAGATTGCTGAGGTTATACTGCGCCGAGAGCTTGTTGCGGATCTCGCGATAGCCCTCTTCGTTGTGAATCGCCGAGATCTCAAGATAATTGTTGTGATCGTCGTCGAGCACGGTAAAGAAGCGGAAATCGCGCATGATCTTCGGCGACAGGAACTGGCTGATAAAGCTCTCGTCCTTGAAGTCACGCATGGCGAAATGCAACGTTTCCAGCCAGTCAGAACCGGCGATATCCGGGAACCAGTACTTGTCCTCTTCGGTGGGCGACTGACAGATGCGCTTGATGTCCTGGAACATGGCGAAGCCCAGCGCGTAGGGGTTAATCCCGCTATACCACGGACTGTTGTACGGCGGCTGGAACACCACGTTAGTGTGACTATGGAGAAACTCCAGCATAAAGCGCTCCGTCACTTTCCCTTCATCATAGAGATGGTTGAGGATGGTGTAGTGCCAGAAGGTGGCCCACCCCTCGTTCATCACCTGGGTCTGTTTCTGCGGGTAGAAATACTGGCTGACTTTACGCACGATGCGCAGGATCTCGCGCTGCCACGATTCGAGCAGCGGGGCGTTCTTCTCCATAAAGTACAGCAGGTTCTCCTGCGGTTCGGAAGGGTAGCGACGGGCGGACTCAATCGCTTTTTCTTCCTCGCGCTTCGGCAGGGTGCGCCACAGCATATTCACCTGGCTTTGCAGATACTCTTCCCGGCTTTTCTGCCGCGCTTTCTCCTCCTGCAAGGAGATTTTTTGCGGACGTTTATAGCGGTCGACGCCGTAGTTCATCAGCGCGTGGCAGGAGTCGAGGAGTTTCTCCACTTCGTCGACACCATAGCGCTCTTCACACTCGGTAATGTATTTGCGGGCGAAGATCAGGTAATCGATGATCGAGCTGGCGTCGGTCCAGCTGCGAAACAGATAGTTATTTTTAAAGAATGAGTTGTGCCCATAGCAGGCGTGCGCCATGACCAGCGCCTGCATGGTGATGGTGTTTTCTTCCATCAGGTAGGCGATACAGGGGTTGGAGTTGATGACTATCTCATACGCCAGGCCCTGCTGGCCGTGCTTATAGGCCTGCTCGGTCTCAATGAATTTCTTGCCGAACGACCAGTGCGGATAGTTGATGGGCATGCCGACGCTGGAGTAGGCGTCCATCATCTGCTCGGAAGTAATGACTTCGATCTGGTGCGGGTAGGTGTCAAGATGATAGAGCTTGGCGACCCGGTCCACTTCGGCCAGGTAGGTCTCCAGTAACTCGAACGTCCAGTCGGGTCCATCGCTTAAACGGGTGGTGTCCCTGTTCATGGAGTCAATCGTAGCCATTAGCGCGCCCTCGTTGTTGTTGGTTTTCTCTGAACGGAAAACCTCTAAACAAGCATAGAACACCGGATGGCAAACTGTATCGTCAGACAATTTCTTTTCTTCGCGATTTCCCCATCTCAAAGCCGTTTTTTGCGCTTATTTACAGAATTTAATGCTGGGTAAAAATAAAGCGCAGCATGAGATCGTAAATCTCGCAGCGCAGGGCTGGTGCGGTTTGCTGTGAGTTAAGTCACCATAAATAAAGCGTATGTTGAATAATATTTTCAACTGAGTTATCAATTTGTAATTAGATGATTGTTCTTTAACTGTTACGGAGTCGCTATGCGTGTCGTCATACTGGGAAGTGGGGTGGTTGGGGTAGCCAGCGCGTGGTATTTGAGTCAGGCGGGTCATGAGGTGACGGTTATCGACCGTCAGCCTGGTCCGGCAGAGGAGACCAGCGCGGCCAACGCCGGGCAGATTTCTCCCGGCTATGCGGCGCCCTGGGCGGCGCCGGGGGTGCCGCTGAAGGCGATCAAATGGATGTTTCAGCGCCATGCGCCGCTGGCGATCGGTCTTGACGGCACGTCGTTCCAGCTGAAGTGGATGTGGCAGATGCTGCGTAACTGCGACACCCGCCACTATATGGAGAACAAAGGCCGTATGGTGCGCCTGGCGGAGTACAGCCGCGACTGCCTGAAAGCGCTGCGCGACACCACCGGCATTCAGTATGAAGGGCGTCAGGGCGGGACGCTGCAGCTGTTCCGGACCGCCAAACAGTATGAAAATGCCACCCGCGACATCGCGGTGCTGGAAGACGCCGGCGTGCCGTACCAGCTGCTGGAAGCGAAGCGGCTGGCGGAGGTGGAGCCGGCGCTGGCGGAAGTCAGCCATAAACTGACCGGCGGCCTGCGCCTGCCCAATGATGAAACCGGCGACTGCCAGCTGTTTACCACCCGGCTGGCGGCAATGGCGGAACAGGCCGGGGTCACTTTCCGCTTCAACACCGCAGTGGACGCCCTGCTACAGGAGGGCGATCGCATTGCCGGGGTGAAATGCGGCGATGAGATTATCAAGGGCGATGCCTATGTGATGGCCTTCGGCTCCTACTCAACGGCGATGCTTAAAGGGCTGGTGGATATACCGGTCTATCCCCTGAAAGGCTACTCATTGACCATTCCGATTGCCCAGGAGGACGGCGCGCCGGTTTCCACTATCCTTGATGAAACATACAAAATCGCTATTACCCGCTTCGATCAGCGCATTCGCGTCGGCGGCATGGCCGAGATCGTCGGTTTTAACAAAGCGCTGCTGCAGCCGCGTCGCGAAACCCTGGAGATGGTGGTGCGCGATCTGTTCCCGCGCGGCGGCCACGTGGAGCAGGCGACGTTCTGGACCGGCCTGCGGCCGATGACACCGGACGGCACGCCGGTGGTCGGCCGCACGGCGTATAAAAATCTGTGGCTCAACACCGGCCACGGCACGCTTGGCTGGACCATGGCCTGCGGCTCCGGGCAGCTTATCAGCGATCTGATCTCCGGGCGCACGCCGGCGATCCCTTACGACGATCTGGCGGTCGCCCGCTACAGCCCCGGGTTCACCCCGGCGCGTCCGCAGCATCTGCATGGCGCACACAACTAAGGAGCTTGCATGACCCGTCCGGTAGTGGCCAGCATCGACCTGCTGGCCTTGCGGCAGAATTTACAGATAGTGCGTCGCGCGGCCCCTGGGTCGCGCCTGTGGGCGGTGGTCAAAGCCAACGCCTACGGCCACGGCGTGGCGCGCGTATGGAGTGCGTTAAGCGGGGCGGATGGTTTCGCCTTGCTCAACCTGGAAGAGGCGATCCTGCTGCGCGAGCAGGGCTGGAAAGGTCCGATCCTGCTGCTGGAGGGCTTCTTCCATGCCGATGAGCTGGCGGTGCTCGATCAATATCGCTTAACCACCAGCGTCCACAGCAACTGGCAGATTAAGGCGCTGCAGCAGGCGAAGCTGCGCGCGCCGCTGGATATCTATCTCAAGGTGAACAGCGGCATGAACCGGCTGGGCTTTATGCCGGAGCGGGTGCATACCGTCTGGCAGCAGCTGCGGGCGATAAGCAACGTCGGCGAAATGACGCTGATGTCGCACTTCGCGGAGGCGGAGAACCCGCAGGGGATTGTCGAGCCGATGCGCCGTATCGAACAGGCGGCGGAGGGGCTGAATTGCCCGCGCTCGCTGGCCAACTCGGCGGCGACCCTCTGGCATCCGGAAGCGCATTTTGACTGGGTGCGTCCGGGCATCGTGTTGTATGGCGCGTCGCCTTCCGGGCAGTGGCAGGACATCGCGAACACCGGGCTGAAGCCGGTCATGACGCTGCGCAGCGAAATCATCGGCGTGCAGAACCTGCGCCCCGGCGAGGCGATTGGCTATGGCGGCCTGTACCGCACCACCCAGGAGCAGCGGATCGGCATCGTCGCCTGCGGCTATGCCGATGGCTATCCGCGGGTGGCGCCGAGCGGCACGCCGGTGCTGGTGGATGGCGTACGCACCACTACCGTTGGACGCGTATCGATGGATATGCTGGCGGTCGATTTAACGCCTTGTCCGCAGGCCGGGATCGGCGCGCCGGTCGAGCTGTGGGGCAAAGAGATTAAAATCGACGACGTGGCGGCCAGCAGCGGCACCGTCGGCTATGAGCTGATGTGCGCCCTGGCGCCGCGGGTGCCGGTTGTGACCCTGTAACCTATTCCGGGGCGGATCACTCCGCCTCGTCTTCCGCGACCCGCACCCCAACCTTCAGCACGTGATCGTTCTCTTTTTCCGCCACCGTCCACACCATCCCGGCGAACTCCACCTGGTCGCCCACCACCGGCGCGGCGCCCAACAGCTGCTGCACCACTTCCCCGAGCGACTGCTGATGCTCGCGGAACTCCTCTCCGCCGTCGAGGCCGTAGATTTGCGCCACATCGGCGAAGCGGGCCTCGGCATCAAGAATAAAGTCGCCGAAAAAGCGCTGATCGAGCGCCACCGGCGGCGACTGGCTGAACATTTTGCCCAGCGCCGGCAGGTCGTGCTCCCGACCAATGACGCACAGGATATCGCCTTCCCGCAGGCGGGTGCTGCCGGTGGGGTGCAGCAGGGCATTGTTGCGAAACAGTGCCGCAATCCGCGTCTCCGGCGGCATATGCAGATCGCGCAGCGCCGCGCCGATGCACCACTTATCGGCGCCCAGCTGATAGACAAACTGCTCCCACGGGTTTTCCGGGTGAATATCCAGCCCGACGCGGGAGATGGGCCAGCTGATGGGCGGCACCACCACTTTGGCTTTCTTCGCCGCCCACGACAGCGAAGTGCCCTGCAGCAGCAGCGACACCAGCACCACGAAGAAGGCGACATTGAAGAACAAGCGGGCGTTGTCCAGCCCGGCCATCATCGGGAACACCGCGAGAATGATGGGCACCGCGCCGCGCAGGCCAACCCAGCTGATAAACACCCGTTCGCGCAGGTTAAAGCCGCGAAACGGCAGCAGGCCGGCAAACACCGACAGCGGGCGGGCAATGAAAATCATCCACATCGACAGCAGCAGCGCCGGGATGGCGATCGGCAGCAGGTCGGAGGGCGTCACCAGCAGGCCCAGCACCAGGAACATGGCGATCTGCGCCAGCCACGCCAGGCCGTCGAAGTTCTGCAGGATACCGTGTCGGTTGCGGATCGGCCGGTTGCCCAGCAGAAAGCCGCAGAGATAGACGGCAAGGATACCGCTGCCGTCGAGGGTGGTGGTGACGGCAAAAATCATGATCCCGCCGCTCAGCGCCAGCAGTGGATAGAGCCCGGCGGGCAGCACGATGCGGTTAATCATCTGCAGCAGCAGGTAGCCGCCGCCGAGGCCGATGGCGATCCCGAGACCAAACTGCTGGATGATATGCACGGCGAACATCCAGCTGAGGCCGGTCTGGTGCTGCTGGATCATTTCGATCAGGGTGATGGTCAGGAAGACGGCCATCGGGTCGTTACTGCCTGACTCAATCTCCAGCGTTGAGCCGACGCGCTCGTTGAGCCCCTTGCCGCCGAGCAGCGAGAAAACCGCCGCAGCGTCGGTGGAGCCGACAATGGCGCCGATCAGCAGGCCTTCGATCATATCCAGCTTGAACAGCCAGGCAGCCATCATCCCGGTCAGCGCCGAGGTGATCAGTACCCCGACCGTCGCCAGCGATAGCGCGGGCCATAGTGCGACGCGAAAGGAGCTGGCCTGGGTGCGCATCCCGCCGTCCAGCAGGATCACCGCCAGCGCCAGGTTACTCACCATATAGGCGAAGGGGTAGTTGTCGAAGGGGATGCCACCGATGCCGTCAATGCCTGCCAGCATCCCGATGGCCAGAAAGATGACCAGAATCGGGATGCCAAGGCGCGAAGAAAAGGAGCTCAATAAGATACTGCAGGTTACTAAAACAGAACCCAGAATAAACAGACTAATGACCGCAGCGGCGTCCAATGTTCACGTACTCCCTGACTGGCGTGAAAAAATGGCTAAAAGTGACACTATTTTAACAATTCGCAGGGGATCCGCCTATGCGTCCGGGAAATTTATTCTGTCAGCACCGGGTGGCCGCTGATCGTCAGAGTGGTGGTAGCTGCCTGATTCACCAGTCGCGCGCGGGCGCCCAGCGGCAGGGTCACCGTGCGCTGCTCGTGGCCAAACTCCAGTCCGCTAATCAACGGCAGGGAAAGCTGCTGGCGCAGGTAATCAAAGACCTGCGGCAAATCGTACCCCGCGTCATAGTCGTTTGGCGCGCTGCCGGTGAAGCTGCCGAAGATCACTGCTTTCTGCGCCGCCAGCACGCCGCTGTGCAACAGCTGAAGCAGCATGCGCTCGACGCGGAACGGGTGCTCGTTGATATCCTCCACCACCAGGATGCCGTCGCGGATCGCCGGTAGCCACGGCGTGCCGATAAGCGAGGTCAGCATCGCCAGATTTCCTCCCCACAGGGTGCCTTCCACCTGGCAGTTCGGCCCTTCGCCCGGCCATTCGAGGGTAAATTCCGCCTGGCGTAGCGCCTGCCAGAAATGGTGCTCGGTAAACGGATCGAGGGTCTCCGCGCCGAAGTTGCCCGCGAGCATTGGCCCGCTGAAGGTGATGACGTTGCCCGTAGCCAGCAGGCCCGACTGGATAGCAGTGAAATCGCTGTGGCCGCAAATCAGCAGCGGGTCGCGCTGCTGGCGGGCAATCAGTCCCTGCCAGTCGATATGCGGCAGCAGGCGACTGGCGCCGTAGCCGCCGCGCACCGCGAGGACGATACGGTTGCGCCCGGGCAGCTGGGCCAGCTGGTTAATATCGGCCAGGCGCTCCTGTTCAGTCCCGGCGAAACGCTGCTGCCGGCGGGGAATGACCTGCTGGTGGGCCACCTCATGTCCGGCCTGCTGCAGACGCTCGACGCCGCGGGCTGCCGCCTGCTGGTTGATGCAATAACCCGATGGCGCGACCAGATAAAACTGAGACATGATAATTCCTTGCTATGAATGAAAGGGTTATGATGCCGCCTGGAATGGCGATTGTCATCTCCAGGTGGCTAACTTCAGTCCGCACCCGTCATCCTTCAGGTTGTCGGCCGGCGGGGGACGTACCGCTGCCGTCGTTCTGCAGCATGATGGCGTTTGGGTAGATAAGGATAGATGTGTGAAATTGAGATGGTTGCTTATTTTAGTCGTTTTTCTGGCCGGTTGTAGTTCGAAACATGATTACA
Source organism: Klebsiella sp. HMSC16C06 (assembly GCF_001808325.1). Taxonomy (NCBI): domain Bacteria; kingdom Pseudomonadati; phylum Pseudomonadota; class Gammaproteobacteria; order Enterobacterales; family Enterobacteriaceae; genus Klebsiella; species Klebsiella sp. HMSC16C06. The sequence continues at coordinate 65,973 of NZ_KV793011.1, read as the reverse complement.
CTAACCCGCCGTGGAACCCCGAGGTCCCGGTGAAGCGGGCGATGCAGTGGATGCCGATCAGTGAAAAAGCCGGCGCCGCCTGGGGCGTGGACCCGCAGCTGATCACGGCGATCATCGCCATCGAGTCGGGCGGTAATCCTGCGGTGGTGAGTAAATCCGGCGCCGTCGGGCTGATGCAGCTCAAGCCGTCGACCTCCGGACGCGATGTCTACCGGCGGATGGGCTGGCGCGGCGAGCCGTCGGTCAGTGAGCTGAAAAACCCGGAACGTAATATCTCGATGGGGGCCGCCTATCTGAGCATTCTGGAGAACGGTCCGCTGGCGGGGATCAAAGACCCGCAGGTGATGCGCTACGCGGTGGTGGTCTCCTATGCCAACGGTGCCGGCGCCCTGCTGCGCACCTTCTCGTCGGATCGCCAGGACGCCATCGATGAGATTAACGATCTCGACGCCGATGAGTTCTTCGAGCATGTGGTGAAAAAACACCCGGCACCGCAGGCGCCGCGCTATATCTGGAAACTGCAGAAAGCGCTGGACGCCATGTAGGCCTACGCTCACCCCGCTGACCTGGCGGGGTGAGTGCTTCTCACTCGCCTAATCCTCGGTACGCAGCGAGGAGATAGCGCTCATCGGCGCAATGAGCGTTTTATAGTCCCGGTAGCGCTCGGGAAGGGATCCTGGGCCGTTCACCGCCACGCAGAGCATGGCTGTCGCGTCATCTTCCTGATCGCCTTTCAGCGCTAACGCTTCTCGTAACGCATCGATGCAGGCATGGGCGTCATGATGTGAGATGCCGCAGATATCGAGACGAATGGTTTTGCTAATGGCTTCTATCCATAACCCGCCCCACAAAACGCAACCCGTGGGCATGAGCAGGCAACTAAAGATGCTGTACGCGGTGAAGTCGAGCCAGATAAAGGTCTTACTGAAAACGATAATGCCGAGGGCGAGCGAAGGGATGCTGATGGCCAGCATATTACACCCGCGGCGCAGCGGACTTAAGGCTAAGCCCGCGCTCGCTATCTGTTCCTGCCAGAGGTTACGTCCGGCAATACTCAGGCTGCAGGGCAGATCTTCATGACACGGCTTTCGCACCTCAAAATGGTCAAACAGTATTCTTTCAATGACGTTCATTTCCTGGTTTGCATAGCGTCCGTTGGCCAAAACCTGCCCGGCCTCCGGGATCCACAGATACTTTTTACTGAGTAAGCTGAACATCGCCAGCTGGATCACCCGGGTCCCTTCTCCGGTCAGCCAGGCCAGCAGCCATGGACTGACCTCCGTCGCGTGCGGCTGGGGCTGAGCCGCTGGCCGTGTCACGACGATCGTCGTACCGATAGCAATATAGATACCCGGGACGATAAACATAAATCCGCCAAGAAACAGCAGTGGATGCAGATGCATCATAAAATTCCACATACTGTCCCCTCGTTAATCCAGGCGCTGCAGACAAAAGGGATACTGAATAAGGTTGATGATTTTTACATATTCAGCAAATCTTTCGGGAAGCAGGGTGGTTGTACCAATCGCCACGCAATAATCGGCGTTTTCATCGGTCAGGGTATCTGCGTCAGCAATAAGCGTCTCTTTCAGGGTATCAATATAGTGGTGAAGAATATTAATAGCGATCCCCTCCCGGTCGAGCCGGGTGGCATTTAAGGTGATGCATAATAGCCACAGCCACCACAGTCCGGAAACCATAAACATCACCAGCCAGCTCAATACGCTGGAGTGAATTATCGCCTGATGATCAAATAGTGTTTTCCAGACGAGCACAGCGATTAACAGCAGGGAGGGGGCGGCAATCACTATCATGTTCCACGTTTGGTGCGTTGGGCTTAGCCGTAGCCCACTGCAGTGGGGATCGGTAGCCCAGTGGTTTTGTTCAGCGACGTGCAGAGAAAGCGGGAGATCCTGGTGACAGGATTTTGGCGTAGCGAAATGGTCAAACAGTATTTTTTCCACGCAGGTCATTTTGCATTCGGCATACTGCTGATTGGCGCAGAGCTGAATATCTTCAGCAGAATGGATGAGGGTGACATAGTTTTTTCTTAACAGCCGGAACATGGCCAGCTGAATGACGCGGGTGGCGCGATGACGTAGCCAGGCTAAAAAAGAGGGGGAGATAGAATAGGGCGCCGGAACGGCGGTGGTATTTTTAGCGGGGCGGGTCTTCACAATAATCATATTCAGCAGAATATATATCACTGTGGTGGATAATACATAATAACCCATAAATGATAACGGGTGTAAATTGGCGATATAGCTAATGACGGGGTTCACTTTTATTCCTTGTGAGCGCTATAACCGGTTTGCGCCAGCATAGTAAGCTTTCTCATCCACGGGGGGCAAGTGAAATAATGGGGTGGCATTTTTAAGTTAATTTCAGCAATAAAAGCGAGACAAAAGTCTTCATGAAAGCCTCCGCCGTCATGGCCGGAGGCTTATATTGCTGCGGTCAGTTAAAAGTCGTAGCCCACGGTGGCCATGACGCTGCGCTCTGCTCCCCAGTAGCAGTTGCCGGTGCCGTAGCAGCCGGAAATATACTCGCGGTCGCCGATATTGTTGGCGTTAACCTGCACATAAGCGCCTTTCAGCGTTGGCGACCAGACACCGAGGTCGGCCCGCATCATGGCATCCATCAGCGTGACCGACGGCAGCCGCGCGGTGTTGGCATCATCCGCCCACTGTTTGCCGATGTAGCGGACGCCAGCGCCCACCGAGATCCCCGCCGGGAACTGATAGCGCGCCCAGAAGGAGGCCATCTGATCCGGGGTCAGCTGCGGCGTGTTGTTATCGGTACCGTCCCTGGTGTCCTGGAAGCGCAGACGATTCCAGGTATACGAGGCGATAGTACTCAGCTGCGGGGTGATCTGGTGGTGTGCTTCCAGCTCAACGCCCTGGGAATGGACCTTACCCGCCGGAATATAGGTGGCGGTGGCGATGTTCGGGTCGCGGGTGGCGACATCCTTTTGCGTCAGGTCGTAAATTGCAATGCTATAGAGGTCGCGGCTGCCCGGCGGCTGGAACTTCAGACCGGCTTCGACCTGCTCGGCGGTGGTCGGTTTCAGCGGTTTGCCGTCCGCGCCCGGCAGCATCGCCGGGGTGATCGCCTGGCTGTAGCTCAGATAAGGCGAAAGGCCATTATCCAGGGCGTACAACAGCGAGGCGCGGCCGCTGATATGGTCGTCTGAACGGCGGTTTGAGGTGCCGAAGGTATCGCTGACCTGCTGGGAAACGATGCGGTCGTAGCGTGCGGAAACATCCACATGCCAGCGGTTCCAGACCATCTCATCCTGCAGATACAGCCCGGTCTGGTAGTAGCGGCGATGATTGTCATCGCTGTAGGTGACGGTATGCCCGGTCTGCGCGGTATAGCCGGTAAACGGGTTTAGCGGCGCCGCACCGCCGGCGCCGGTCCACAGATCGTTGCGGAAGCGATGATATTCGGCGCCGAGGATCAGGGTATGCGCCAGGTCGCCAGTATTGAAATCGGCGCGCAGGCGGTTATCGGTCGACCAGCCGTCCAGCGAACCGCGCGAACCGCTGTAGCCGCGGGTCAGCATGTCGCTGTCATCTATCCAGCCGACCTGGTAGACCTGATCGAGGGAGACGTTGGTGTGGGTGTAGCTCCCGGCTGAATAGACCGACCAGACGTCGGTGAACTGGTGGTCAAACTCATAGCTGTAGATCTGCTGGCGGCGCTGATAGCCATCTCCAGGATCGCCCTCGTTGGTGCTGGGGGAGAGCTTACGACCATTATGCGCGTAGCGGGTGCCATCCAGCGGCAAAGAGCCGTGGTAGCCGCCGGAAGGATCTTTTTGCAGATAGGCGCGCAGCAGCAGCGAGGTGTCGCTGTCCGGCTGCCACAGCAGGGAAGGCGAAATCGCGTAGCGCTCTTCGCGGGTATGGTCATACTGCGTGTCGCTGCTGCGGGTCATCCCGATCAGCCGCCATGCCCACTGCTCGTTGATGGCGTCGGTGTAATCGAAGGCCGCGCCTTTGGTATTTTGCGTACCGCCGGTCAGGCGGACGTGGCCCTGCTGGCTAAACTGCGGGCGTTTGGAGGTCAGGTTGACCACGCCGCCCGGCACGCTCTGCCCGTAGAGCGCGGAGGAGGGGCCGCGGATCACATCGACCCGTTCGATAAACCACGGGTCGATTTGCACAACGTTATGGCTGCCGCCGTCGCTCATCAGGCGCATACCGTCGAGGAACAGGTTATCGACGTCGCCGCCGTGGTAGCCGCGCAGGGAGATAGCGTCGAACCGGGTCGCGCCGCCGCCGAAGCTGGAGTAGACCCCCGGGGTATATTCCAGCGCCTGGCTGATGGTATTCGCCCCCTGGTCCGCCATCTGCTGGCGGGTGACCACCGATACCGACTGGGCGGTGGTGATTAACGGCTGGTCGGTTTTCGTCGCCCCGAGAGAAGTGCTGGCGCTGTAGCCTTCAGTCGGCGCGCTGGCGGACGCCGGTGGGCTGGCAGTGACCACCACGGTCTCTTCAGCTTGCGCGGTGAGGGGAAGGGCGACCACGAGGGCGTACAGCAGCCTCGGGCGTTTTCGGGAAATAGCCACGTTCATAAGATCATCCTGAACCAACGCGGTCTGGTACTCCTGTACGCCGCCGCGGGAAAAACGAATCTGTCATTGTTCGTTAAAAAGTAATGCGAATTATTATTGTTTGTATTTATGTGATCAAGCGAAAGGTGACCGGTTCAGGGCGATGGGGGGAGTGACGTGCTTCACGCGGGCCGCAGAGCGGGGCTGCACGGGGACGTTGTCAGCAGGGAGATAACTCCCCCTGCTGATTTTGGTAGGGGGAGGGACGGGCCGGAAAAGCGTCAGGCGCCGGTTTTTTGCGCTGCCGCCGGTGCGGGGTCGTTGGCGGCTGGCTTGCTCTGCGCGGAAGGGGCCGCCGCCGGGCGCGTGGCGGGCAGGGCATCGCAGGGTTTCTCCTGCGGGCAGATCAGATCCAGCATCTTCAGGGTGACACCGTTGGTCCAGCCAAAGCCATCCTGTAGCGGATATTCGCCACCGCCGCCGCCGGTCCCGGTCGAGCTTACGTCATACTTCTCCACCAGCTTTTGCTTGCTGTCATAGGTATGCTGAACGTTGCTCAGGAAGCGCCAGCTGACCTCCATGGCGATCTTTTGTTGGCCGTAGTTTTGCAGGCCCTCGACCGCCACCCACTGCAGCGGCGCCCAGCCGTTCGGGGCGTCCCACTGCTGGCCGCTGTTGACGGTGGTGGTGGTCAGCCCGCCGGGTTTGAGCAGCCGCGACTCAGCGGCGGCGGCCACTTTCGTCGCCCGCTCGCGTGACGCCGCATTGACGTACAGCGGGAACAGCGCCGCCGCGGTCAGCTGATTGCGCACCTTGCGGGTTTTCAGATCGTAATCGGCGTACCATCCCTCTTTATCATTCCACAGATATTTCTCGATGGCCTGCTGGCGGGCATTAGCCAGCGCATCGTACTGCGTAGCGCCGGCGCTGTCCCCGGATGCCTTGCTGGCGCGGGCGAGGGTTTTCTCCAGATGGAACATCAGGGCATTGAGATCGACCGGGACAATCGAGGTGGTGCGAATGGTGGCGAGCTGCTGCGGATTATCCATCCAGCGGGAGCTGAAATCCCAGCCGGAGGCGGCGGCGGAGCGCAGGTCGCGATAGATCTCGGTTGCCGGACGATTCGGGTTGCTTTTGGCGGTTTTGACGTCGTCAAGCCAGGACTCGGGGCGCGGGGTGTCGTTATCGTCCCAGTAGCGGTTGAGCAGCGCGCCGTCCGCCATCCGCACCGCCCGTTTGTCGGCGCTGCCGGGGGCCAGCGCGTCCGCTCCGGCCATCCAGTAGCGATACTCCTTCTCCAGCTGCGGCTGGTAGGTTTTCAGTACCTGGTCGCCATCGTGCGTCGCCAGCAGGCTCACCATAAAGGAGAAGAAGGGGGGCTGCGAACGGCTGAGGTAATAGGTGCGGTTGCCGTTGGGGATATGGCCCCAGGTGTCAATTTCCGCGGCGAAGTTGGCGACCATATCTTCGACTTTATCCCAGTGACCGCTTTCGGCAAGACCCAGCATGGTGAAATAGCTGTCCCAGTAATAGACTTCGCGAAAGCGTCCTCCGGGGACCACGTAGGGCTTAGGCAGCGGCAGCAGCGAGTCCCATTTTTCCACCTCGACGGTGCTGCGGGTCAGGACCGGCCACAGGCCATCGATATGTTGACGCAGGGTTTGCCCTTTAGGCGGCACATAGGTGTCATTTTCTTTCGGCAGCGTGAAGTTCAGCTCGACGAAGTGGCGCAGGTCAAAGCTGGCCTGGTTTTTCTGCATCCGGTAATCGGCAAGGATCATCAGCGGATCGCTGTTAGGGATCGCGTCGGCGAAGGTTTTTTGATCGGCAAAGAGCTTCGCGCTCTGGACATCATTGAACAACGGGCCCAGCAGAATATCCGGCGAGGGGGGCGGCGCGGTTTTGCCGTCTTCCGCCTGGACATTCAGGCTCATCAGGGCGAGCAGGGCGCCGCCGATCGCCAGGCGCAGGGTACAGGGCAAAGCAGCGGGACGATGTGCATCAGTACTCGTCATGGGGAGTTCTCCTTATCATTATCGACTGCGGGCCACGACGTTTGGCCATCCAGAAACCTTAGACGAATATCTGCCGCTGCGCGTGTCAGGGGTAACATTTTGCGCGAAAACAGAGGATTTACCTGCCAGGTTTTCTGATATAACCACCAGCAAAGCGGTTAGGTTTACAGGCAAGCCAACGCGCCCGGGAGCCAGTCATGAATCGACGTCAATTTCTGCTGTTTAGCGCCGCTGCGCTGTCTGCGGTGCGGGGCGCGGCGGCCACTGCTCCGGCGCTGACGCTGCCGCTGTGGCCGGATCAACCGCCGGGGGGAGGCGGGCCGGGGGGCGAGGCTCGGTTATCCGCCCGCGGCGCGCTGAGCCATATCCCTCGTCCTGTGCTGACGGTCTGGCAACCCGCCCGGGCCACTGGCCACGGAGTGCTGGTGGCGGCCGGCGGCGGATACCAGCGGATCGAGATGGGCAGTGAGGCCTGGCCTGCGGCGCACTGGCTGACGGCGCACGGCTATACCGCCTATGTCCTGAGCTACCGCTTGCCGGGGGAGGGCTGGCAGGCCGGTGCGTTGGCGCCGCTGCAGGATGCGCAGCGGGCCCTGCGGCTGATCCGCGCCCGGGAATCGCAGGTCAGCGTGCTCGGTTTTTCGGCGGGGGGACATCTGCTGGGGATGGCCGCCTGTCGGCCGGCGTTTACCAGCTACCCGCCGGAGGATGCGCTGGACCACCAGCCCGCCACCGCCGACGGCGCCGCGCTGATCTATCCGGTGATCACGCTCCTGCCGCCCTGGAGCCATACGGCGACCCATCGTCTGCTGGTGGGGCCGCAGGCGAGCGAGGCGGCCGACCGCGCCTGGTCGGTACAAACCTGGGTGACAACGGCCACACCGCCCTGTTTTCTGGTACAGGCGCAGGACGATCCGATTTCCGATCCGCACAATACGCTGTTGATGGCTAACGCCTGCCGCCAGCATCAGGTTCCTGTGCAGCTTTTCCGCTATACCCGCGGTGGCCATGGCTTTGGTATGGGGCGCCCGGGAACGCCGACGACCGCCTGGCCCACGGCCTATGCCGCCTGGCTGAAGGCGCTGGCGTCCACGATGGCGCAAAAATCGTAGCGCTGCCTCACGACGGTGCAACCGCAGCCGGGCGCGGGCGGCTGTTCTGGCGATTTTTTGCACAATCAGACGGCGGGTCAGAACAGATTTGCACAACGCCGCGGCGGTAGATGACCTGGCATAATTAATGCTTATCTCTTACCGGGATTACCACAAAGTGAGTACAACCGGAGGGGATAGCCATGATTAAAATTACGCTACCTGACGGGCATTATTATGACGAGATGCTGACCGCGCAGGGTGAACAGCGGCCGCACTATAATGCCTGGTGGCAATGGTTTCGCAACACCGATCAATTCTCTATCCGGCAGAAAAAAGCGCAAGCGGAACTGCTTTTTCACCGTATCGGCATCACCTTTAACGTGTACGGCGAGGATGAGGGAACCGAGCGGCTGATCCCGTTTGATAGCGTTCCGCGGATCATACCCGCCGGGGAGTGGCAGCGCATTGACCGCGGCATTCGCCAGCGGGTGAAAGCGCTCAACGCCTTCCTCTATGACATCTATCATGAGCAGAATATTCTGCGCGCGGGGCTGATCCCGGCCGAGCAGGTGCTGGCCAACGAGCAGTATCAGCCGTGCATGCAGGGCATCAACCTGCCAAACAACACCTATGCCCATATCACCGGCGTCGATATGGTGCGCAATAACGACGGTCAATACTACGTGCTGGAGGATAACCTGCGTACGCCGTCCGGCGTCTCCTACATGCTCGAAAACCGTAAGATGATGATGCGCCTCTATCCGGAGATGTTCGAGCAGCATCACATTGCGCCAGTGGAGCGTTACCCGAGCTACCTCCTGCAGACCCTGCGCGAAAGCTCGCTGGTGGATGACCCTTGCGTCGTGGTGATGACCCCGGGGCGCTTCAACAGCGCCTACTTTGAGCACAGCTTCCTGGCGCAGCAGATGGGGGTCGAGCTGGTGGAGAGCGCCGACCTGTTCATTAAGAACGGCGCGGTGTATATGCGGACCACCGAGGGGCCGCGGCGAGTGGATGTGATTTATCGCCGCATCGACGACGCCTGGCTCGACCCGCTGGCCTTCCGCGCCGATTCCATGCTCGGCGTACCGGGGCTGCTGTCAGTCTATCGCGCCGGCGGCGTGGTGCTGGCCAACGCTATCGGCACCGGCGTCGCCGACGACAAATCAATCTACCCGTACGTTCCGGAGATGATCCGCTTTTACCTCGGTGAACAGCCGATCCTCAGCAATATCCCCACCTGGCAGTGCCGGAAAGCAGAGGACCTGCGCTATGTGCTGAGTAACCTTGAGCTGATGGTGGTCAAGGAGGTCCATGGCGCCGGGGGCTACGGCATGCTGGTTGGCCCGCGTTCGACTAAAGAGGAGCGAGAGGCCTTCCGCCAGCGCCTGCTGGCCAATCCGGCCAACTATATCGCCCAGGACACCCTCGCGCTGTCGACCTGCCCCACCTTCGTTGATGAAGGTCTGTCGCCGCGACATATCGATTTAAGGCCCTACGTGCTGTCCGGGCAGGAGATGCGGCTGGTGCCCGGCGGCCTGACCCGCGTGGCGCTGACCGAAGGGTCGCTGGTGGTCAATTCGTCGCAGGGCGGCGGAACCAAGGATACCTGGGTGATGGAGGATGACGCATCATGCTAAGTCGTACGGCGAGTGAATTGTTCTGGATGGCCCGCTATCTCGAGCGGGCGGAAAGCTACGCCCGAGTACTGGACGTGACCTGGAAATTATCGATGATCCCCCGGCACAGCCAGCAGTCGCGGGATCTGGCGCTGCCGCTGAATTTGTCGATGACCCACGAGCTGTTTCAGGCGCGCCATGCCCGCTTTACCATGAGCAACCTGCTCAACTTTTTTGCCCTCGATGGCAACAACCCCTGCAGTATTTACAGCTGCGTGGAGATGGCGTGGAACAATGCGCACGCGGTGCGCGGCAGTCTGTCGGCCGAGGTGTGGGAGAGCATCAACGCCACCCGCATCGAGCTGCGAACCCTGCGCCAGCAGGGGCTGGGCGAACTCGGCAGCGACGGCTTTTTCGAGTGGGTGAAAGAGCGGGTGCATCTGTTTCGCGGGGCGGTGATTGGCACGCTGCTGCGCAACGACGCGCTGAGCTTTATCGGCATCGGCACGCTGATAGAGCGCGCCTTCGCCACCACCCAGCTGCTGCTGATTAAGGATCAACAACTGACCAACGACCCGGATCCGGTGCGGGAATACTATCGACTGGATACCTTGCTCAATGCGGTCAGCGCCCGCGAAGCCTACAACAGCCTCTATCGCCAGCCAGTCAGTCGCGAAACGGTGATGGAGCTGCTGATCCTGCGTAACGATATTCCGCGTTCGCTGCGCGCCAGCATTGCCGATCTGGTCGGCGAGCTGGAGAAGATCGCCAACGATCGCTCCTATCAACCGCTGCGCCTGGCCCATCAGCTCAACGTTGACCTGCGCTTCAGCACCCGCGACGACCTGGCGCAGGCGGACCTGCAGACCACCCTTAACGGCCTGCTGGCGAGAATTAACGCGCTGTCCGACAGCATCAGACAAACCTATCTGGAGGCCTTATGAAACTGGTCATCGATCATCTCACCCGCTATGGCTACGATGAAGAAGTGAAGTTTTCCACCCAGTATCTGCGCCTGACGCCGCGCAGTACCGGCCGGCAGACCATCACCGCCTGGACGCTGACCCTGCCGGACGGGGCGGCGGTGACCACTACCGACGGCTGGGGCAATGTGCTGCATGTGCTGACGCTGGATAACCCGCACAAGGAAATCACTATCCGCGCCAGCGGGATTGTCGATATCGCCGACGAAGGGGAAGAGACGCGTGATGAAGAGGCCGAGCTGCTGTCGCCGCTGGTTTTTCTGCGCTGTACGCCGTTAACCCGCGCCGATACGGCGATCCGTGAGTTTGCCCAGCGCCTCTATCGTCCCGATGCGGCGGAAGAAAGTCTGAATCAACTGATGGCGGATCTGCTGTTAAGAATGCCATACTCCCCCGGCGCGACCCAGGTGCAGGACTCCGCCGCCGACGCCTTCGCCCGCGCGAAGGGGGTGTGCCAGGATCATACCCATGTTTTTCTGGCCTGCTGCCGCGCGCTGGAGATCCCGGCGCGCTACGTCAGCGGCTATGTTTACAGCGATAACGCTCAGCATGTGGCGATGCACGCCTGGGCGGAAGTCTGGCTCGACGGCCGCTGGCTGTCGTTTGATATCACCAATAATACCCGTCGCCTGAATCAGCATTTGCGGCTGGCGACCGGGCTGGATTATCTCGACGCCTGCCCGGTACGGGGCACCCGGCTGGGCGGCGGCGGGGAGATTATGTTAACCAACGCTGAAGTGCGCGAACACAGCCAGCAGGCGCAGCAGCAATAATACGGGAAAAACCGCAATGACCTACTGTGTGGCCATGTGCCTGGCGGATGGACTGGTGTTTGCTTCCGACTCCCGCACCAACGCGGGCGTCGACCATATTGCCACTTTTAAAAAGCTGCACGTTTTCCATCAGGAGGGGGAACGGGTACTGGTGCTGCAATCCGCTGGCAACCTGGCCACCACCCAGAGCGTGATAAGCCTGCTCAGCGCGCGCATCCGTACCCAGCAGGAGCCGAATCTGATGCAGGTCACCTCCCTCTACGACGCCGCGATGCTGATCGGTAAAACGCTGCTGGAGGTGATCCAGCGCGACAGCAGCAACCAGCAGAACTGCAGTAACACCAACTTCAACTGCAACCTGCTGCTTGGCGGCCAGATCGCCGGCGAAACCCATCGTCTGTTCCATATTTATCCGGAGGGCAACTTTATTGAAGCCACCCGCGACACACCTTATTTCCAGATCGGCGAAAGCAAGTACGGCAAGCCGATCATCGATCGGGTGCTGACCATCGATGCGCCGCTGGAGCAGGCGATGTGCTGCGCGTTGATCTCCATTGACTCGACGCTGCGCAGTAATCTGTCTGTCGGCCTGCCGCTGGATACGCTGCTCTACCGCAGCGGCAGCCTGAGCAGTGCCGGGCAGCATCGCATCACCGACAGCGATCCTTACTTCAACCGCATCCGCAAGGCGTGGTCCGAAGGGCTGTTGCACACCTTCCAGACTCTGCCGACCTGGACCCCAGCGGAGCGGGAAGAGGAGTAGCCCTGGAACACGAGCTCGCCCGGAGCCCGGCCACACGGATGATGACCGGCTCCCTTCGCCCTTAGCGCGTCTCCGCCAGCCGCTCGCCGCTGGCGGCATCAAACAGATGCAGGTTTTCGCGGCGGAGAGTCAGCCCCAGCGTCTGCTGCGCCGCGACCGCCACCCTGCCGGCAACCTGCACATGCACCGGAAAACCCTGCCAGTCGAGATGCAGCAGGGTGGATTCCCCCGTCACCTCCATGATGTTTACCGTTGCCGGCGCGCCATGCGCATCCGGCAGAATATCCTGCGGGCGCAGACCGACAATCAGCGGGGCATCGCCCTGCTGCGCCACGGCCTGATGCCAGCGTTCGGCCAGCGGAAACCACAGCGCGCCGCAGGCGACGCCGGGCTGACCGTCGCGCACGGCGCGCTGACCGGGCAGGAGATTCATCGGCGGGGAGCCGATAAAGCGGGCGACGAAGGTATTGCAGGGCTGGTCGTAAATGGCCAGCGGCGCCCCCTGCTGGACGATCTGCCCGTCGCGCATCACCACAATCTGATCGGCCAGAGTCATCGCCTCCACCTGGTCATGGGTGACATAGATCATGGTGGTATTGATGCGCTGGTGAAGGGATTTGATCTCCGCGCGCAGCTCCATCCGCAGCTGGGCGTCAAGGTTCGACAGCGGCTCATCGAACAGGAAAACCTGGGGGTTTCTGACCATGGCCCGGCCCATCGCCACCCGCTGGCGCTGGCCGCCGGAGAGCGCTCGCGGATAGCGAGCCAGCAGTTTATCAATCCCCAGCAGGCTGGCGACCTGCTGCACTTTGCTTTTCTGTAACTGCTTATCCACCTTTTTGACCTGCATATGAAAGGCGAGATTTTCCGCCACCGTCAGATGGGGGTAGAGCGCGTAGCTCTGAAAGACCATCGCCACATCGCGGTCGGCCGGATCCAGATCGTTGACCGGCCGCTTGTTCATCAGAATGGTGCCGCCGGAAAGCGTTTCGAGACCGGCCAGCAGGCGCAGCAGGGTCGACTTGCCGCAGCCGGAAGGGCCCACCAGTACGGTAAAGCTGCCGTCGGGGATGGTGAGGTCCAGCGGCTGGAGCACCGTCTGTTTGCCGTAGCACTTGGCGACATCGATCAGTTCAACACTGGCCATCGGTGGCCTCCTCAAGGTGATGTTGCAGGGTATGCCAGTCGGGATAGCGGCGCGGGGAGGTGCCGATCGCCTGCGCGGCGACGGTATTTCCCCAGCGCAGCGCGGCTGCCGCAGGTTTACCGCTCAGCAGCGCGGCAAGGAATCCTGCGTTAAAGCTGTCGCCAGCGCCGATGGTATCGATCACGGTGACTGGCCGGGTCGGCGCATGGTGATGGCCGTCGGTCGTCCAGCAGTCCGCGCCGTCGGCGCCGCGCTTTACCACGCACCCGCCGCGGCCGCTGAGCCGTGCCGCCAGGGCTGCGGCGGCTTCGGCGAGGGTCGGGTGGCCGGCCAGCTGCAGGGTTTCAACGTCGTTGAGCAACAGCCAGTCGCAGTCGCCCAGCCAGCGGTCGACCTCATGACGCAGCGGGTCGCTCCAGCCCTGAGGCGGCCAGCCGGTATCGACGGCAAGGGTAAAACCGCGCTGGCGGAGCGTGGCGAGCAGCTGCGGATAGTCGGACAGCAGCCCGGTACAGAGAAAGGAACCGCAGAGCAACACGATATCGCCCTCGCCAGCGGCGGCCGGCAGCTGGCTCAACACATCCCCGGCGGTCAGGCGGGTAATATGTCCGTGGTTGCTGAGGAAGGAGCGCTCTTTGTTGGGATGGGTGATCGCCACCGTCAGCGAAGTTTCACAGGGATACTGCGGCCAGCGTGCGCTGCCGCCGGGAAACTGTGCCGCCAGCCACGGAGTAAACGCGTCGTCGCCCTGACAGCCGACCGTGCAGTGCGGAAGCTGCATGGCGGCGGCGGCCAGCGCGCAGTTGCCGGCAGAGCCGCCGGGCCGCAGCGCGCTGTGCTCGAGCATCATCTCAGTCCCCTGAGCAGGCCAGTGGGTCAGGGTTCCCATCACTAAGTCAATATTGTAATTGCCCACGATATAGAGCACAGGTGTCCTGGTGTTATCCATAGTTATCCTTTACTTCCCCCGTTAGTGAGGCCGCTGACCAGCGTTTTTTGCAGCCAGATAGCAATCAACAGCGGAGGGACTGAGGCCTGTATGCCCACCGCCGCCACCAGCCCGTCATCGGTGGCGCGGCCGGCGGTGAAGCCGGCGATGGTCACCGGCAGCGTTTGGGCGGCGAGGTTGCTGGTGAACAGTAGCGCATAGAAAAACTCGTCCCACGCCAGCAGCCAGCCGAACAGCGCGGCGGCGCCAAGCATCGGTTTCGCCAGCGGCAGAGTGATACGCAGCAGGACCTGCCAGATGCGCAGACCGTCAAGCCGGGCCGCCTGTTCGATATCCTGCGGCAGGGTATCGAACTGGTTTTTGACCATCCACGTCAGAAACGGCACGATCAGCGAGCAGTAGACCAGCACCAGCCCGCTGCGGGTGTTGAGCAGGCCAAAGTGTTCAAGAATAAAATAGAGCGGCAGCACAAAGGCCACGGGCGGCACCATATAGATGCCGAGGCCGGCGTACAGCCAGCCGTCGCGGCCGGGATAACGCGAAAAGCTGAAGGCGGCGGGGATCGCCAGCAACAACGACACCAGCGTCGCCCCGGCGGCCACCAGCAGGCTGTTGCCCAGCGCGGGAAGAAACAGCGCCCCGGGTTCGCCAGGGGCCAGCGACAGCAGATGGCCATAGCGGCTGAAGTCCCACTGCCGCGGGAGCCACTCCAGCGGGACGCGGGTGAGGTCCGCGGTGGTGCTGACGCTCATCAAAAACAGCCACAGCATCGGGGCGAGGATCGAGATCGCCACCGCCAGCGCCGCCAGGTAACGCAGTACGATGTACCCTTTACGCTTCATCATCAACACTCCGGCGCCGCTGACGCAGCAGCAAAAACAGATACAGGGCTATCAGCACGGCGCACATCAGGCTCATCAGCATGGCGTAGGCCGCGCCGCTGCCGGCGCGCAGGTAGCTGAAGGACTCCTGATAGACAAAAAAGCTCAACGTTTTGGTACTGTCGAGCGGGCCGCCGCGGGTCATAACATAGATAATGTCGAACACTTTGAAGGCATCGATGGTGCGTAGCACCAGCGCGACGCCAAGGGGACCCACAATGGCCGGAAAGGTAATGGCGCGAAAACGCCGCCAGGCCGAGGCGCCGTCGAGCCGCGCCGCCTCGTACAGATCGTCGGGAACAGACTGCAGGGCGGCCAGCACCAGCAGGGTGACCAGCGGGTAGTTTTTCCAGATATCCGCCAGCATCACCGCGTGCAGCGCGGAATCCGGCGAGCCCAGCCAGCTGCGATAGCTGTCAATCAGCCCCAGCTGGCTGAGCAGAGCATTAACGCTGCCGTAGTCGGGATTAAAGTTAAGCCGCCACATCATGGCGTTGACGATAGTTGGCAACGCCCACGGCAGGATCACCAGCACCCGCAGGACATTTCGCCCGACAAAACGCTGATTCAACAACAGCGCCACCAGTACGCCGATCGCCCCCTCAATCGCCACCGAGACCACGGTGAAATAGAGCGTTCGCGCGAAGGCCGCACGAAAGTCCGGGTCGGTCAGGGCATAAAGATAATTATCCAGCCAGACGTAGTGGGTCGCCTCGCCGCTTCCCGCCAGCGTGGTATCGGTAAAACTCAGCCACAGCGTGCGCGCCAGCGGCCATGCGGTGAGGATAAACATCGCGATAAGCATGGGCGCTAACAGCACCCATGCCTGACGATGCTCGCGTCGTTGCAGACTCAGCATCATGCCTCCTTAACGCAGACGGGCCGCGCTGGTGTCGACCGCCTTGAGGGCGACGTCGGGCGTGGCTTTACCCTGCAGTACCGACTGAAGCTGCTGTTGCAGGGTGTTTGACAGGCGCGAGTAATCTGCCGTTTCGGGACGAGAGAGCATCACGTTCAACGACTTGTCGGCGGCGGCGATCAGGCTCTCCTGGCCTTTGGCAACGGCAGGATCCTGGTACGAGGCTTTCCACACCGGCAAGCTCAGTTTGGCATACTTGTCCTGTACCGGCTGGGAGGTCAGATAGTGAATATACTGCCAGGCCTCTTCCGGATGCTGACTGGCTTTGGCGATGCCCAGCCCCATAGAACCGTTGACGGCGCCGGGTTTATCCGGGGTATCGCCTGGGGCGGGGACAATGCCAACATCACCTGCGACTTTACTCTGTTTCGGATCGTTGGCCATGTTGTACATATAGGTCCAGTTGAGCGCAAAGGCGGCGTCGCCATTGGAGAAAGCCTTACGCACATCCTCCTCAAGATATTCACGTGATGCCGGGTTGCTCAGCCCCTGATCGAGCGAGGTTTTCATCAGCGTGACCGCTTTCAGCGAGGCGGGCGTCGAAAAATCGAGCTTGCCGTTCTGGTAGAAGCTCCCGCCGAAGCCGGAGACGAGGGTGGTGTAATCGCAGACCAGCGCTTCCGCTTGCGACCAGCTCCAGACCAGAGGATATTTAACAATCCCTTTGTCCTTAAGCACTTTGGCGTCGTCCATTACCTGCTGCCAGCTGGCAGGCGGCGTTTTGATCCCCGCTTTGTCCAGCATGGCTTTGTTGTAGTACAGATATTTGGTGTCGAGGATCCACGGCATGCCGAGGGTTTTGCCTTGATACACCACGGTATTCATCGCCCCGGGGAAAATCTTTTCGCGCTCGTCGGCGGCAATCCGTGAGGAGACATCCTGCAGCAGATCGAAGCGGCTAAACTCCGCCGGCCAGATCGCGTCGAACAGCACCACGTCGTAGCCGTTACCCCCTGCGCCGCGGGCGGCGACGATCTTGTCGTGCAGCGCTTCATAGGGGACGAATTCGAGATTGACCTTCACGTCAGGGTGTTGCTTTTCGAAGTCACTGGTCATCGCGCGAATATCGTTTTCGCTATAGGCCGCCTGGGTCATGAACAGGGCATTAATCTGGGTCGCTGCGCTGACGCTCCCGCTGATAACGAGCATCGCCAGCAGACAGGCGTTGACCCGTAGTGCGCTGTGGTATTTCATCTTTGCTCTCCGCTGTGCTGTACTGAAAGGGGTTATGATTTATTAAATCAATTTGATTGATTTAATCAGGGCGACAATATCGGCAACATCTCCCGAGTGGTCCCAGCACTAAGCGTAGCAAAGGGTATGCCATCGCGAAGACCCGCCTGCGCGGGTCGTTGTCAGATCTGTGATGCCGGCTAAAATTTCACCAGTCCAGCCAGGAAGGGAAACGATGAAAACATCAGGTACAAACCTTGAACATGCCCGGGTGCATAACCGCCGGGTGATCATTGAGGCGGTGCGTTTACATGGCGAGCTGACCCGCGCCGAGCTGGCGCGGCTGACCGCGCTGACCCCGCAGACCGTGTCGAATATTGTGGCGGAGCTGGAGCAGATGGATCTCCTGACCAGCCACCAACCGCGGCGCGCCAGCGGCCGTGGACAGCCAGCGGTGCCGGTGAGCCTCAATCCCGCCAGCGCCTGGTCAATTGGCATCCATCTTGATCATCAGACGCTGATTGTGGTGCTGGTGGATCTGGCCGGCGAGGTCCATTTTCGCCGACTCATTCTGGTGCAAAAGCCCCAGCCTGGTGCGACCTTTGCCCGCCTCGCTGAGGTGCTGAATGAGATCCGTGCGCTGCCGACGCTGGACTGGTCGCGGGTGCTGGGGATGGGGGTCGTGATGCCGGGACCCTTTGGCGTGGAAGGGATCTCGTCGACGGGGCCCACGACGCTCAACGGCTGGGAAGGGGTCGATGTAGCGGCGGAGCTCGGGCGACTCAGCGGCCTGCCGGTGACTCTCGAAAACGACGCCACGGTGGCCGCCATTGGCGAACGCTTTCACGGCGTGGCGCGGCAGCTCAACTCTTTTGTCTATCTCTATATTGGCACCGGTCTGGGCGCCGGTATTTTTACCGATGGTCATGTGTATACCGGCCATGCCCATAACGCCGGTGAGGTCGGGCATATTGTGGTCGCGCCGAACGGTCGCCCTTGCTATTGCGGGAATGAGGGATGCCTTGAGCGCTATGTTTCGCTGCAGGCGGCCTATGAGTTTTGCGGCCTCGACCCCTATCGCGCGCTGCCGGAAGATCTGCTGTCGGTGGACGCTGCGCTTTTCGACCAGTGGATCACCAGCATCCTGGCGCCGTTGCGTCAGGCGATCAATTTGCTGGAGTGCGTCTTCGATGCCGAGACGGTGGTGGTGGGCGGTATGATGCCCGCCCCCTTGCTGGAGAAAGTGCTGGCGCGGCTGCCGCCGCTGTATCAGTCTGTGCGCGGGCGTTACCTGCCGGCGCAGCGTGTCAAAATGGGGATGACCGGCACCGATACCGCCGCGCTGGGCGCCGCTGCGCTGCCCATCTTTGATGAATTTAATCCGCAGTTTCAGGTGTTGATGAAAGCGGTGAATACAAACGCGCTTTTTGGCAAAGCTAAGTAAATTAAATACTTTGTTATTTAACGTGTTATCTCACATCTTCGGAGGGAATGAGGCAACACGGCAAGGTATCGGAAGTGACGGAAAAGAAGACGGCTGTCTATGTGGATGATCAACAGCGCATCCTGATCCGCCAGCTGGCGCGCAGCTGGCTGTGGCGCAGCGAGCTGCCGACATGGCTGCTGATAGTGACGGTTTACGGCGGCTGGTTTGCCTGCGTGGCGGGCTGGCAGACGCTGGGTTTGATGCCGGCCACGCTGCTGCTGATCTGGTTTACCACCTGGTATATGTCCTTACAGCACGAGCTTATCCATGGGCATCCCACCCGGCTGGCATGGTTTAACCAGCTGTTGGGGACGCTGCCGCTGGCGGTCTGGTATCCCTATGGCATCTACCGCGACAGCCACCTGGCGCACCATCGCAACCATCTGCTGACGCACCCCGAGGACGACCCCGAATCGTACTATGTGACGGCGGAAAGCTGGCAGCGCTTCTCTGCCTGGCAGCGCCGCCTTATCCACCTGCGCAACACCTTCTGGGGGCGTCTGCTGCTGGCGCCGCTAATGGATATTATTCACACCCTGAACAGCGCGCTGCGGGCTTTCCGCGAGGGCGACCGCCGCGCTATCGCCATGTGGAGTCTGCATCTGTTGCTGCTGACGGGCCTGCTGACCTGGATGGCGGCGCAGGGTTTTTCCCCACTGTGGTTTGTGCTGGCGGTGAGCTACCCGGCGCTGGCCCTGACCAAAGTGCGCTCTTTTCTCGAACACCGCGCCGCGGATGACCCGCTGGCCCGCTCGGTGATCAACGAGGCCGGGCTCCCCTGGCGGGTGCTGTTCCTCAATCTCAACTACCATGCGGTGCATCATGACCTGCCAGGGGTCCCCTGGTACGCTTTACGTCAGCTGTATCTGCATCGCCAGACGGCTTATCTGCAGCGTAATCAGGGGTTCCTGGTGCGTGGGTACGGCGAGTGGCGACGCCATTTTGGCCGCCGGGCGGTGGCGGTGAACGCCCATCCGGGCTTTGGCGAGCAGGCGCAAGCGGGAGGAGAACATGGCTGAACGCATGACCTTTCCGATGTATGCCATCCACCGTCAACAGACCCAGGCCCTGTGGCAGGCGGTGCAGTCGCTGCTGGCCGAACGCGGCGTGACCGTGACGGGAGATCCTCCGGCGGCTGACCCCGAGGATCTGCTGGACCACTGGCGCCAGCCGACGCTGTTGCTGAGCCAGACCTGCGGCTACCCGCTGGTGACCCAGCTGCCGGAGGTGCAGACGGTGGGCTGTTTCCACTACGCCGCGCCCGGTTGTGAAGGGCGCCGCTACCGCAGCCTGTTGGTGGCCCGCGAAGCGGATAGTCATCGGATGCTGGGGGACTTTTTTGGCCGTCGGGCCGCGTGCAATGCCGAGCACTCGCAGTCCGGCTACAACGTGCTGCGTAAAATGGTCGCGCCGCTCTCCCGGGAGGGGCGATTTTTTTCGGAGGTGGTGTTCAGCGGCAGCCATCGGCAGTCGCTGCGCGAGCTGCAGCAGGAAAACGCCGATATCGCCGCCATCGACTGCGTGACCTACGCGCTGCTGCAGCTCCATCAGCCGCAGGCCCTGGCAGGCCTGGTGGCGATCGGCTGGAGCCCGGCCGCGCCAGGGCTGCCGCTGATCACCGCCGGCGCCACTCCGGCGGCGACGCTGAATAGCCTGCGCGAGGCGCTCCAGCAGTTAGTGAGCGATGCGCGCTATCGTCCCCTGTGCGATGCCTTGCTGATCTGCGGCTATAGCGATATGCCGCGGGAGGCCTATGCGCCGCTGCTGGCGTGGCGGGATGAGGCCGCGGCGCTGGGAGTCAGCCAGCTATAGGTAAAATGCCCCGGCCAGCGGTCTGTGCCGGGGCGGGTCACGTCGGGCTACGGCGCGGTGAAGCGGTTTTCCACCGCGGGCAGACCGAGCTTTTCACGCAGGGTGCCGGGCGGGTAGCGATCGCGCATGACGCCGTTACGCTGCAGAATCGGCACCACCTGGTCAACAAAGCGGTCAAAGTCTCCCGGCAGCAGCGGGAACATCAGGTTGAACCCATCGGCGGCGCCCGCCTGCCAGGTCTCCGTTAAGGCGGCGGCAATCTCCTCGGCGCTGCCCAGCAGCAGCCAGCTATCGGAACTCTGTAATAACAATTTCCCCAACTCCAGCAGGGTGAGCCGCGGATCGTACTGGCGGATAAGCTTCAGCGCCGTGCGGATGCCATCAAAGCTCTCTTCATCGGGGAGCGGCGGCAGGGGTTGGTCCCGTGGCAGGGTGCTGAGATCCATCCGAAGATAAGAGGAGAGCAGGTCGATAGCCATCTGGTCGCTCATCAGCTGCTCGTTAAGCTGCTGGCGGGCCGCCTTTTCCTCGCTGGAGTTCACCACCACCGGCAGGACCCCGGCGATAATTTTGAAATGGGCCGGATCGCGCCCGTGCTGGCGCAGCCGCTGGTTCATCTCTTCGCGATAGGCCAGCCCCTCGGCGATCGAGTGAATAAACACAAAGTGCATATCAGACCAGGCGGCGGCCAGCGCTTTTCCCGCCTCTGAAGAGCCGGCCTGCACCAGCAGCGGATGGCCCTGCGGCGGGCGAGGGACGTTGAGCGGGCCGCGCACGCGAAAGTACTCGCCCTGATAGTCGAGGTGATGCACCTTGCCGGCATCGGCGAATAATCCGTGCGCTTTATCGAAGATCGCCGCGCCATCTTCCCAGGAATCCCACAGGCGAGTGACCACGTCGATGAATTCACTGGCCCGCTGGTAGCGGGTGCCGTGGCGGGGAAGCTGCTCCAGACCGAAGTTTGCCGCCTCTTCTTCCAGCCACGACGTCACCACATTCCAGCTGGCCCGGCCATTGCTGAGGAAATCCAGCGAGGCAAAGTAGCGCGCCAGGTTATAGGGTTCGTTATAGGAGGTCGACGCGGTGGCCATCAGACCGATATGCTCCGTCACCGCGGCGAGGGCGGAGAGCAGCGTCAGGGGTTCAAGCCGGGCGTTGGCATAGTGGGTCAGGCCGCTGGGCACCGTATCCCACACCGCGATATGGTCGGCGACAAAGATAGCGTCGAGGGTCGCCGCTTCGGCCTTGCGCGCCAGACTGGCGTAATAGTTGAGGGTAAATATTTCCGCTTCTGGTGCGTCAGGGTGACGCCAGGAGAAACGGTAATCCCCCTGCGGGTTATAAAAGAACAGGTTCAGGATCATGTGTCGGGTAGACATAGCGTGGACTCGCGGCTGAACGCCATCCGTGGCGGGGTGACGGTCAGTGTTGGGGGAGGTTGGCATTAACCCATTGCTCGGCGACGGCTGCCGGATCTTTATGCTGGAGATCCACCTGCTGGTTGAGGGCAATCAGCGTGGCATTGTCCAGCTTGCCGGAAACCTCATTGAGCACGGCGCTGATCTCCGGCGTCAGGCTGGCTTTGCGCACCAGCGGCACCACATTCTGACTCGGTTGTTCATGTTTATCATCCTCGAGGACCACCCATTTCTCCTTCGCCAGGTTGCCCTGGGTGGAGACGACCGTCGCGACGTCGATTTTGCCCGAATTGAGCGCCAGCCGGGTCAGCGGCCCGCCCATGTCCAGCGATTTCACCGCTTTGAACTCAAGTCCATAGACGCGCTTCAGCCCCGGCAGGCCCAGGGCGCGTACCGCCAGCTCCGGTGGTCCGCCGATCACCAACTGCGGGGCGACGGGCTTCAGGTCGGAGAGGGTGCGCAGATGGTATTTCTCCGCGGTCTCGGCACGTACCGCCCAGGCGGTGATCGAGGTGGCCGGGGCCGGGTTCAACAGGGTGAAATCGGCGGGCAGGGCCTGGGCCAGCTCAGCGCTGACCGCCTGCTGGCTGGTGGCCTCGGTCTTGCCGTTATAGAAATTGAGCAGGGCGCCAAGATATTCCGGAACGATATCGATCTCACCGCTCTGCAGCGCCGGAATAATAATTTCCCGGTTGCCAAGGTTGAGACGGGTGTTGGCCTCGATATGATTTTTCTTTAACGCGCTGGCGTAGATGTTGGCGAGAATGGAGCTTTCGGTAAAATTGGCCCCGCCCACCGTGACGCTGGCGGCAAAGGTGCTAACGCTCAGGCTGAAGAGCCCGGCGGCCAGCAGCGAGAGACGAAATCGACGGGCGGTGACGGCCTTGCCAAATAATTGCTTCATAATACCTCTTTTATTTTCAGGTTAATCAGCCCCAGGCTCTGGGGTCATGTCAGTTTCACGCTAATAAGGCGCGGCAATACGGCGATGAACCAGGCGGCCGGCGCAGCGGGCGAAAAGCAGTTCACCGCCTATCGCCAGCAGGGAAACCACCAGCGAGCCGCCGATCACCTGCGGGATATCCCGCTGCCCGAGGCCGTCGATCAGAAAACGTCCCAGCCCGCCCAGACCGGCATAGGCCGCGACCACCGCCGTGGCGATAAGCTGAACCAGCGCCGTGCGCACACCGGCGAGGATCAGCGGCGCCGCCAGGGGGATCCGCACCTGCCACAGGCTTTGCCAGGGGGTCATGCCCAGCGCGATGGCCGCATCGCACAGCGGGCGATCGGCGTGATAAATCCCCACCCAGGTGTTAGTGAGGATGGGCGGGATCGAGAGCGCAATAAGCGCCGCCAGCACCGGGATATCGTTAAAGCCAAAAACGATGATGCATAATAAAATCAGCCCTAACGACGGAATGGCGCGGCCAAGATTAAACAGGTTAATCACCACGAAGGCGCCTTTGCGCCAGTAGCCCAGCGCGATGCCGAGCGGCAGGGCAATGGCGCAGGCCACGGCCATACTGACCAGCACGTAATAAAGGTGTTGGCCCAGGCGCAGCAAGATGCCCTCGTCACCCAGCCAGTGCTCCGGCTGGGTTAGCCAGTGAAAAGTAGCAAGAAGCAGGGTCATCATTCCGTCCACGGCGCTAGCCAGTCGCCGAGACGGGCAATCAGCCCGTCAAAGACCAGCGACAGGAGCAGGCTCAGGACCAGGCTAACGACTATCGGCGTCAGAAAGTCCTGATTAAAACCCGCCAGCAGTAGCTGCCCCAGCCCGCCCTGGCCGATCAGCGCAGTGACGGTGACCAGGCCGACCAGCGTCACCGAGGCAATGCGCAGCCCGGCAAACAGAGAGGGCAGTAGCAGCCACAGCTCGATATCGAAGAAGCGGAACCCGCGGGTGTAGCCGAGCGCCCGCGCGGACTCCAGCGCCGCCTGCGGCAGCTTCTCCATGCCAGCCAGCAAGTTGCGCAGCAGGATCAGCAGGGAGTACAGCGTCAGGCCAATCAGCGAGGTGGTCAGCGACAGCCCGGTAAACGGCAGCAATAAAATAAACAGCGCCAGCGAGGGAATGGTAAAGAGCACACCGCACAGGGTGATGAGCGGCTGCGCCGTCGCGGGCCAGCGTAAGGTCACCGCTAACAGGCCGCCGGTGAGCAGGGAGCCGAACAGCAGGGCCAGCAGGACCATCCGCGCATGCTGCCAGAGCAGATCGCCGATCATCGCGTGGTTATCGATAACCCAGCTCCAGTCAATCATGAGATCGCACCCCCACCGCGCCGTCGAGCACCTGCTGCAGCAGGGTGTGGGATACCGCCCCCTGGTATTGGCCTTCGTCATCCACATGCACCAGCACGCCGGTCGCCACGTCGAGCAGCGCGCTGTAGGCAAAACGCAGGCTGTGGCTGCTGGCGAGTGGGCGCTCCACCGGCAGGGTGAG
This sequence comes from Klebsiella sp. HMSC16C06, assembly GCF_001808325.1. Taxonomy (NCBI): domain Bacteria; kingdom Pseudomonadati; phylum Pseudomonadota; class Gammaproteobacteria; order Enterobacterales; family Enterobacteriaceae; genus Klebsiella; species Klebsiella sp. HMSC16C06. The sequence goes on along the minus strand of NZ_KV793011.1, from coordinate 41,937 downwards.
GCCCCGCTGCGGATCGAACCAGTGCAGCGGGCGTCGCTGGCGGTCAAGCACCAGACGCAGCGGGCTGGCCAGCGGTGGATGGGTACTGGCGATCGGCGTCAGCGCTTCGTCGAGCAGGGGGACATCGTGACGCGGCAGCTGGCCGACCTGTATCATGCCCAGCCGCTTCAGATTGGGCTCCGGGCCGATAAAGCGGCGCACGAACTCGCTCGCCGGGTGGGCCAGAATACGGTCGGGTGTATCAAACTGCGCCAGCACGCCACCTTCCTGGAAAATGGCGATTTTATCGCCGAGACGGATCGCTTCATTGATGTCGTGGGTCACTAATACAATGGTTTTCTGCAGCCGCTGTTGCAGGAGCAAGAGCTCATCCTGGAGGCGTTCGCGGACCACCGGGTCGATGGCGGCGAAGGGCTCATCCATCAGTAAAATGGGCGGATCGGCGGCGATGGCGCGGGCGATGGCCACGCGACCCTGCTGGCCGCCGGAGAGCTGATGCGGATAGCGGTGCAGCAGATGACTATCGAGCGACATCAGCGCCACCAGTTCGTCAATCCGCGCGCGGATCCGTGCTTTGCTCCAGCCCGCCAGCCGCGGCACGGTCGCGATATTTTGCGCCACGGTACGATGGGGAAAGAGCGCAGCGCTTTGCATCACGAAGCCGATCTGGCGGCGGATCTGGATAATATCAGCGTCAGCGAGGCGGACCCCCTGAATATAGACGTCGCCGCTGTCGGGAATATCCAGCTGGTTAATCATCCGCAGGATAGTCGTTTTTCCGCAGCCGCTCGGGCCGACGAAGGTGCAGAATTCGCCATGATCAATATCCAGACTGAGGTCGCGAATGGCCGGCTGGGCGCTGCCTGGATAGGTTTTAAAAAGATGCGTTAATTTAATCATGGCGGAATTCAACACTCTGAATAATAAAGTCCTGACCCGGATAAAGTGGCGCCGGGATCCTGGCTCAAACTACAGAGCGCCTGCGGGGAGGGCAAATACGTTATTTGCATTTGCATAGTGAAAAGCTGGTTAATCAGTTGCTATGGAAGAGAGGCCGGGAAGTTGTTTTATGGATTTGTGATCGGCAACACAAATGACTCTCAAGCGGCCACCGTAAAAGATAAATTACCAGGGTTGATTTTAATCAAAGTATGACCGCCTGCGATATGGCGGAAAAAGCAGCGCCGTCCGCCGCAAAACAAAAACAAGATTGTGAATTTAATGTTTCTATCGTGTAAATAATGACCGCGCATTTTGCCCAACCGCCGGGGATAAAATGTGATGCCCGACCGGCTTGTCGTTAAATAACGGCGTTTATTACGTCTGCTTTTTATTGTTTACAGCATTAATTTAATTTTCGGCTTTCTTCTCACCCTGATAGCGCGGGTCGAATAACGTACAAAAGGCGTATTTTTTATCGCCATTTCGCTGTCGATGTTATCGCCATCAATTATTTTTATCCCCGCATTCGACCACAGTAAAAGGCGCGCAAATAGCGTTTATGATGCTTGTAATTTGTTGATTTTAATTTACTTATTCTGACTCGTGGCTCCTGCTTATCCTCCGCGGCGGAGCCTTTGTGAGAGCTCTCACATAACCCGGTGATCGCGATTTGTTACACTTTCCGCCGTCAACAAAGGAATGAAAGTGAGACGCGATGAATACTTTTTCTCTGCCTAAAACACAGCATCTGGTGGTTTTCCAGGAAGTGATCCGCAGTGGGTCAATCGGGGCCGGAGCAAAAGCGTTAGGACTCACTCAGCCGGCGGTCAGTAAAATCATTGGTGACATGGAAAGTTATTTTGGCAGCGAATTAATCGTCCGGCGAAATACCGGCGTCTCGCTCACCGAGGCCGGGCAGGTATTTCTCAACTGGTCAGAAGTGATCACCCGTGAAATGAAAAATATGGTCAATGAAATGAATGCCCTGACCAACAGCTCGGTGGTGGATGTCTCCTTTGGTTTCCCTTCGCTGGTCGGGTTTACCTTTATGTCGGAGATGGTGCATCAGTTTAAAATGACCTTCCCGAAGGCGCGGGTATCGATGTATGAAGCGCAGCTCTCCGCTTTTTTACCGGCGATCCGCGACGGGCGTCTCGACTTCGCCATCGGGACGCTGAGCGATGAGATGAAACTGCAGGACCTGCACGTCGAGCCGCTGTTTGAGTCTGAGTTTGTGCTGGTGGCGAACCGGGCGCGGATCGGCAACGGCACCGTCCGTCTGGCCTCGCTCCAGCATGAGCAGTGGGTGCTGCCGGAGACCAATATGGGCTATTACAGCGAACTGCTGGCCACCCTGCAGCGCAGCGGCATCCGCCGCGAAAATATCGTCAATACCGATTCGGTGGTGACGATCTATAACCTGGTACTCAATGCCGATTTTCTGACGGTGATCCCCTGCGACATGACCACGCCGTTCGGCTCGAGCCAGTTTGTCACCATCCCCATTAAAGAGGCCTTGCCGGTGGCGCGCTATGCGGCGGTATGGTCGAAGAATTACCGGCTTAAAACCGCGGCGGCGTCGCTGGTGGAGATGGCGAAACAGTACTCTTCGGGGCAGGGAAACCGCCACTGGCAGCAAATAGAAATTGCCTGACTGATATTGATTAAATAACCCAACACACGTCCTCGCTGTTATCAGCAGGATGACGCCCGGTCATTGACTTTATATTAAGATACAGAGGCCATCATGCATATTACCTACGATCTTCCGGTATCCATTGACGATATTCTCGAGGCGAAGCAACGCCTGGCGGGAAAAATATATAAAACGGGCATGCCCCGCTCGAATTATTTTAGCGAACGCTGCCAGGGGGAAATATTCCTTAAATTCGAAAATATGCAGCGCACGGGCTCATTTAAAATTCGCGGCGCGTTTAATAAGCTCTGCGGTTTAACCGCGGCGGAAAAACGCAAAGGGGTGGTGGCCTGTTCGGCGGGCAACCATGCGCAGGGGGTCTCGCTCTCCTGCGCCATGCTCGGCATTGACGGGAAAGTGGTGATGCCGAAAGGGGCGCCGAAATCGAAAGTCGCCGCCACCTGCGATTATTCGGCAGAGGTAGTCCTGCATGGCGATAACTTTAACGATACCCTCGCCAAAGCCAGCGATATTGTTGAACTTGAGGGCCGTATTTTTATTCCCCCCTATGACGACCCGCAGGTTATTGCCGGGCAGGGAACGATTGGTCTCGAAATATTAGAAGATCTGTATGACGTGGATAATGTCATCGTGCCGATTGGCGGCGGGGGATTAATTGCCGGCATCGCGATTGCGATTAAATCCATTAACCCGACGATCCGCATTATTGGCGTGCAGTCAGAAAATGTTCACGGGATGGCCGCCTCCTGGTATGCCGGGGAGATCACCAGCCATCGCCACGCCGGCACCTTAGCCGATGGTTGCGATGTCGCCCGGCCAGGGAAACTGACTTATGAAATCGCCCGCCAGCTGGTGGATGACATCGTCCTGGTCAGTGAGGACGACATTCGCCAGAGCATGGTCGCCTTAATTCAGCGCAATAAAGTGATCACCGAAGGGGCCGGGGCGTTGGCCTGCGCCGCGTTATTAAGCGGCAAACTAGACAGCTATATCCAGAACCGCAAAACGGTCAGCCTGATTTCCGGGGGCAATATCGATCTCTCGCGGGTATCGCAAATTACGGGTTTTGTTGACGCTTAATTCAATACATAAGTGAGGACAGGATATGAGTACGACTGAGAGCATTGCATCCAGCCAGACAAGCCTTTCGTCCTGGCGTAAATCTGACACCACCTGGACCCTGGGCCTGTTTGGCACCGCTATCGGCGCCGGGGTGCTGTTTTTCCCTATTCGCGCTGGCTTCGGCGGGCTGATCCCGATCCTGGTGATGCTGGTGCTGGCCTATCCCATCGCCTTTTATTGCCATCGGGCGCTGGCCCGGCTATGCCTGTCGGGGGCTAACCCCTCCGGCAATATCACCGAAACGGTGGAAGAGCATTTTGGCAAAACCGGCGGGGTGGTGATCACCTTTCTGTACTTCTTCGCCATTTGCCCGCTGCTGTGGATTTATGGCGTCACGATCACCAATACCTTTATGACCTTCTGGGAGAACCAGCTGCAGATGCCGGCCCTCAACCGCGGGGTGGTGGCGCTGCTCCTGCTGCTGCTGATGGCGTTTGTCATCTGGTTTGGTAAAGACCTGATGGTCAAGGTGATGAGCTATCTGGTGTGGCCGTTTATCGCCAGCCTGGTGGTGATCTCCCTGTCCCTGATCCCTTACTGGAATAGCGCGGTGATTGACCAGGTCAACCTCAGCGATATCGCCTTAACCGGTCACGACGGCATTCTGGTGACGGTATGGCTGGGCATCTCCATCATGGTGTTCTCCTTTAACTTCTCGCCGATCGTCTCCTCGTTTGTGGTCTCCAAACGCGAAGAGTATGAAGCGCAGTTTGGCCGGGAGTATACCGAACGCAAATGCTCACAGATCATCTCCCGGGCCAGCATGCTGATGGTGGCGGTGGTGATGTTCTTCGCCTTCAGCTGCCTGTTTACCCTCTCGCCGCAGAACATGGCGGACGCCAAGGCGCAAAATATCCCGGTGCTCTCCTATCTGGCGAACCACTTTGCCTCGATGTCGGGCACCAAATCCACGTTTGCCACCCTGCTGGAGTATGGCGCGTCGATCATCGCCCTGGTGGCCATCTTCAAATCGTTCTTCGGCCACTATCTCGGCACCCTCGAGGGGCTGAACGGTCTGATCCTGCGCTTCGGCTATAAAGGGGATAAAACCCGGGTCTCCAGCGGCAAGCTCAATACCCTGAGCATGGTGTTCATCATGGGCTCGACCTGGGTGGTGGCGTACGCCAACCCCAATATCCTCGACCTGATTGAGGCCATGGGCGCGCCGATTATCGCCTCGCTGCTGTGCCTGCTGCCGATGTACGCCATTCGTAAAGCGCCTTCGCTGGCCAAATACCGTGGACGTCTCGATAACCTCTTTGTGACCGCCATTGGTCTGCTGACCATCCTCAACATCGTTTACAAACTGTTCTAATCCGGCTCAGGCCACGCGGAGTACAACATGACTGAATTTCCGGTAGTACTGGTGATCAACTGCGGCTCGTCGTCGATCAAATTTTCCGTCCTGGACGCCGCCAGCTGCGACTGCCTGCTGAACGGCGTGGCCGAGGGCATCAACGCGGAACGGGCGTTTCTCTCGCTCAACGGCGGCGAGCCGGTGGCGCTGGCGCAGCGCGGCTATGAAGGCGCCCTGCAGGCGATTGCCGGAGCATTAGCCCAACGCGACCTTATCGACAGCGTGGCCCTGATTGGCCACCGCGTCGCCCACGGCGGCGACCTCTTCACCGAGTCGGTCATTATTAGCGAGGAGGTTATCAATAACATTCGCCAGGTATCATCCCTGGCCCCGCTGCATAACTACGCCAGTCTCAGCGGCATCGCCTCGGCGCAGCGGCTGTTCCCGCAAGTGATGCAGGTGGCGGTCTTTGATACCAGCTTTCACCAGACCCTGGCCCCGGAAGCTTTTCTCTATGGTCTGCCGTGGGAGTATTACCAGAACCTCGGGGTACGCCGCTACGGTTTCCACGGTACCTCGCACCGCTATGTGTCCCGGCGCGCCCTGGCGCTGCTCGGGTTGCCGGAGCAGGAGAGCGGCCTGGTGATCGCCCACCTGGGCAATGGCGCCTCGATCTGCGCGGTGCGCAACGGCCGCAGCGTGGACACCTCGATGGGAATGACGCCGCTGGAGGGGCTGATGATGGGCACCCGCAGCGGCGATGTCGACTTCGGCGCCATGGCGTGGATTGCCGGGGAGACCCGGCAGACCCTCAGCGACCTGGAGCGGGTGGCCAACACCGCCTCCGGCCTGCTGGGGATCTCCGGCCTTTCCTCCGACCTGCGGGTGCTGGAGCAGGCGTGGCATGAGGGCCATGCCCGCGCCCGCCTGGCAATTAAAACCTTTGTCCATCGCATCGCCCGTCATATTGCCGGTCACGCCGCGGCGCTGCAGCGTCTCGACGGCATTATTTTCACCGGCGGGATTGGCGAGAACTCGGTGCTAATCCGTCGGCTGGTGAGCGAGCGGCTGGCGGTCTTTGGCCTTGAGATGGACGTCGCCCGCAACCAACAGCCGAATTCGGTCGGCGAACGCCTGATCTCCGCCGACGCCAGCCGGGTGCGCTGCGCGGTTATACCTACCAATGAAGAGCGCATGATTGCCCTAGATGCGATCCGCTTAGGGCGGATCCACACGGCGGCGCTGGCCTGACTTTTTATTCTGTAGAGAGACGATGTTCATGAAAGTAGATATCGATACCCAGGATGTACGATACGCCGAGGCCTGGCAGGGCTTTCGCGGTACGGCGTGGCAAACGCAGATCGACGTCCGCGACTTTATTCAGCATAACTACACCCCTTACGAGGGCGATGAGTCTTTCCTCGCCGACGCGACGCCAGCGACCACCGCCCTCTGGGAGCAGGTGATGGCCGGGATCCGCGTCGAGAACGCCACCCATGCGCCGGTGGATTTCGACACCAATGTCGCCACCTCCATCACCGCCCACGCGGCGGGCTATATCAACCAGCCGCTGGAAAAGATCGTCGGCCTGCAAACGGACCAGCCGCTGAAGCGCGCCCTGCATCCTTTTGGCGGCATCAATATGATCAAAAGCGCCTTCGAGGCCTATGGCCGCGAAATGGATCCCGCCTTTGAGTATCAGTTTACGGCGCTGCGCAAGACCCACAATCAGGGGGTATTTGACGTCTATTCCCCGGATATGCTGCGCTGTCGCAAGTCGGGGGTGCTGACCGGGCTGCCGGACGGCTATGGCCGCGGACGGATCATCGGCGATTACCGCCGCGTCGCGCTGTACGGCATCCGCTATCTGGTTCGCGAACGTGAGCTGCAGTTTGCCGACCTGCAGCCAGCCCTTGAGCGCGGCGAGGCGCTGGAGGCCACCCTGCGCCTGCGCGAAGAGCTGGCCGAACAGCGGCGCGCGCTGCAGCAGATGCAGGAGATGGCGGCCCGCTACGGCTGCGATATCGCCCACCCGGCGCGCACTGCCCGGGAGGCGGTGCAGTGGCTGTACTTCGCCTACCTGGCGGCGGTGAAGTCGCAGAACGGCGGCGCCATGTCGCTGGGGCGCACGGCCACCTTCCTCGACATCTATATCGAACGCGATCTGCGGGCGGGTCGGCTCAATGAACAGCAGGCCCAGGAGCTCATTGACCACTTCATCATGAAGATCCGCATGGTGCGTTTCCTGCGCACCCCGGAATTTGACACGCTGTTCTCCGGGGATCCCATCTGGGCGACGGAGGTGCTGGGCGGTATGGGGCTGGATGGCCGCACCCTGGTCAGTAAAACCACCTTCCGTTACCTGCATACCCTGCACACCATGGGGCCGGCGCCGGAGCCGAACCTGACCGTGCTCTGGTCGCAAGCGCTGCCGGTGGCGTTTAAAAAATATGCCGCCCGGGTCTCTATCGCCACCTCGTCGCTGCAGTATGAGAACGACGATCTGATGCGCAGCGATTTTCACAGCGACGACTACGCCATCGCCTGCTGCGTCAGCCCGATGGTGATCGGCAAGCAGATGCAGTTCTTCGGCGCCCGCGCCAATCTCGCCAAAACGCTGCTCTACGCGATTAACGGCGGGGTGGATGAGAAACTGAAGATCCAGGTGGGGCCGAAAACCGACCCTCTGCGTGATGAGGTGCTGGACTATGACACCGTGATGGCCAGCCTCGACCACTTTATGGACTGGCTGGCGGTGCAGTACATCAGCGCGCTGAACATCATCCATTGTATGCATGATAAGTACAGCTACGAGGCGGCGCTGATGGCCCTGCACGACCGCGACGTCTACCGCACGATGGCCTGCGGCATCGCCGGCCTGTCGGTGGCGGCGGATTCGCTGTCGGCGATAAAGTACGCCCGGGTGAAGCCGGTGCGCGATCACCACGGGCTGGCGGTGGACTTTGTCATTGAAGGCGACTATCCGCAGTACGGCAACAACGACGATCGGGTCGATGCCATCGCCTGCGACCTGGTGGAGCGCTTTATGCGCAAAATTCAGGCGCTCCCCACTTGGCGCCAGGCAGTGCCGACCCAGTCGATCCTGACCATCACCTCCAACGTGGTATACGGACAGAAAACCGGCAATACGCCGGACGGACGTCGGGCGGGGACGCCGTTCGCCCCGGGGGCCAATCCGATGCATGGCCGCGACCGGAAAGGGGCGGTGGCGTCGCTGACCTCGGTGGCGAAACTGCCGTTTACCTACGCCAAAGATGGCATCTCGTATACCTTCTCCATCGTGCCGGCGGCCCTCGGCAAAGCCCCGTCGGCGCAGGAAAACAACCTGGTGGGGCTGCTGGACGGCTACTTCCATCACGAGGAGACGGTGGAGGGGGGACAGCATCTCAACGTCAATGTACTGAACCGGGAAAAGCTGCTCGATGCGATAGAACACCCGGAGGAGTATCCGAATCTGACGATCCGCGTCTCCGGCTATGCGGTCCGCTTTAACGCGCTGACCCGCGAGCAGCAGCAGGATGTGATCTCCCGAACGTTCACCAGCCAACTCTGAGCGGCCGCCAGGCCACGGGAGAGCCTTTAACGGGCTCTCCTGTTATCATCTTCACATTACCGCAACAAAATAATCACCACTGTTGATCATATTCGCATTTTTGCACCACGCTGGCGCGCAGCGACCGCTAACTGCATCTATGTTTAGCTCACGGGCCGGTACGGATACCGCGTTGTCCGGCTCGCCACGTGATGGCAACCGATCTCCTGACCTGAAAGGGAATGCGCCCTTGCCGGATGCGGCAAGGGTTGCCGTCGCGTGCGCACTGACCGGGGCGTCCGCGCTCCGGCGCGACCTCTCTACCTGGCGGGATTTTTGCTTCTTCCACCCTGGCCGTCCTGGCGCTGCGCCAACGTCGGCACCACACGGTAAGTGATATTTTCTGCGTCATTCCATGACGCCAGGCTTTACATCGCTGAGGAATATCCGAATGTCTTTGAAACTGAAAACAATGACGCTTCATGTTGTGATAGCAGGTTGTATGAGCATGGCCTTTTACGCCCAGGCAGACGTGAAGATCGGCGTCGCCGGGCCCTTTACCGGACCCAACGCCACCTACGGCGCCCAGTACTGGAAAGGGGCTTCACAGGCGGTGGCCGATATCAATGCCGCCGGCGGTATCAAAGGCGAAAAGATTGTGCTGGTGCAGGGGGATGACGCGTGCGAACCGAAGCAGGCGGTGGCGGTGGCCAACCGGCTGGTGGACGAAGCGAAAGTCTCTGCCGTGGTGGGGCACTTTTGCTCTTCCTCAACGATGCCGGCCTCCGAGGTATATGACGAAGCCGGGATCCTGACCATTACCCCCGGCTCGACCAACCCGCAGATCACCGAGCGCGGCATGAAGGATCTTTTCCGCATGTGTGGTCGTGACGATCAGCAGGGGGCGATTGCCGCCAACTATATGCTGGACGTGCTGAAGGCGAAGAAAATTGCCGTCATCCACGATAAAGACACCTATGGTCAGGGGCTGGCCGATGCCACCCGCGCGGCGCTGGCGAAGCGGGGCACCAAAGAAGTGTTGTACGAAGGCCTCTCCCGCGGTGAAAAAGACTTTAACGCCCTGGTGACCAAGATCGGCGCCCTCAAGCCGGACGTGGTCTACTTTGGCGGCTGTCATCCGGAAGCGGGCCCGCTGGTGCGTCAGATGCGCGAGCAGGGGGTGCAGGCTAAATTCTTCTCCGGCGACTGTATCGTCACCGAGGAGCTGGTGACGGCCGCCGGCGGGCCGCAGTTCACCAACGGCGTGCTGATGACCTTTGGTCAGGACCCGCGCACTCTCCCGGAAGGCAAAGCGGTGATCGAGAAGTTCCGCGCCAGCGGCTTTGAACCAGAAGGCTATACCCTCTACGCCTACGCCTCCATTCAGGCCATTGCCGCGGCCTGGAACGCCGTGGGTACCGATAACGCCAAAGCCAGCGACTGGCTGAAGAGCCACGACGTCGATACGGTAATGGGCAAGAAAGCCTGGGATGGCAAAGGCGACCTCAAGGTGTCCGACTACGTGGTCTATCAGTGGGACGACAAGGGCAAATATCATCAGCTCTGATCGGCCACGACCTGAGGACGCTCTGTCCTTTTGACTTGCGAATCGTCACATCACGGCGGTCGACCGGGAACGGAACCCGGCGGCCGTCTGCCTGGCGGCTGGAGGGGCTATGACGGCGTTTTTTCTGCAACAACTGATCAATGGGCTGACGCTGGGCGCAGTGTACGGCTTAATCGCCATCGGCTACACCATGGTGTATGGGATCATCGGCATGATCAACTTCGCCCACGGCGAGGTGTATATGGTCTCCGCCTATCTGTGCGCCATCGGCCTGGCGCTGCTCTCTTTCTTCGGGATCCACTCCTTTCCGCTGCTGATTTTCGCCACCCTGGTGTTCACCATCGTGGTCACTGGCGTATATGGCTGGGCGATCGAGCGCATCGCCTACCGGCCGCTGCGCAACTCGACGCGACTGGCGCCGCTGATCTCGGCTATCGGGATGTCGCTGATCCTGCAGAACTATGTCCAGCTGAGCCAGGGGCCGAACCAGCAGGGGATCCCGACGCTGCTCAGCGGCGCGCTGCGCATGACGGTGGGCGATGGGGTGGTGCAGATCACCTGGACCAAGGTGTTTATTCTCGTCGCGGCGCTGGTGGGGATGCTGACCCTGACCTGGATTATCCAGTACACCCGGCTGGGGCGCATCTGTCGCGCTACCCAGCAGGACCGGCGTATGGCGGCGATCCTTGGCATCAATACCGACCGGGTGATCTCCCTGGTGTTTGTCATCGGCGCGGCGATGGCCGGTCTGGCCGGCGTGCTGGTGACCATGAACTACGGCACCTTCGACTTCTATATCGGATTTATTATCGGCATCAAAGCCTTCACCGCCGCGGTGCTGGGCGGGATCGGCTCGCTGCCTGGCGCGATGCTGGGCGGACTGCTGCTCGGGGTGGCCGAAGCCCAGTTCGCCGGGCTGGTGAATTCGGATTACAAAGATGTCTTTTCCTTTGCGCTGCTGGTGGCGATCCTGATTTTTCGCCCGCAGGGGCTGCTGGGACGTCCGCTGGTGGCCAAGGTCTAAGGAGGCTTTATGGGTGAATTTACGCGCCAGCCTGCGCGGGATATCAAAAGCGCGCTGATCGACAGCGTGCTGGCCGGTCTTTGCGCGTTAATTGTCTTTGGCCCGATCGTCGGCGTGGTGCTCAAAGGGTATGGTTTTACCCTCGCGCCTGCGCGGGTGGCGATCCTCGTGGCGGTGGTGATGGCCGGCAGGCTGGCGCTCAGCCTGCTGCTGCAGAGCCGTCGGGGAAAAGCCTTTATTGCCCGCTTTGAGGGGGCGGATGACGGGGTGTACGTCCGGCCGCCGGGATACCGCTCGCGGCTGCGCTGGATAATGCCGCTGCTGGCGGTCCTGGCCATTGCCTTTCCATTTCTCGCCAGCAAATACCTGCTGACCGTGGCGATCCTCGGCCTGATCTACGTTCTGCTTGGCCTGGGGTTGAATATTGTGGTGGGCCTCGCGGGCCTGCTCGATCTGGGCTATGTGGCGTTCTACGCCATCGGCGCCTACGGCCTGGCGCTGGGCTACCAGTACCTGGGCCTCGGCTTCTGGGCGATGCTGCCGCTGGGGGCGGTGATGGCGGCCCTCGCCGGGGCGTTGCTGGGTTTTCCGGTGCTGCGCATGCATGGCGACTACCTGGCCATCGTCACCCTCGGCTTTGGCGAAATCATTCGCCTGGTGCTTAACAACTGGGTGAGCTTCACCGGGGGGCCCAACGGCGTACCGGTGCCGTCGCCCACGCTGTTTGGCCTCGAGTTTACCCGCCGGGCCAGGGATGGCGGCATCCCCATCCATGAGTTTTTCCACGTCAGCTACAACCCCAACCTGAAATTCATCTTTCTCTACGCCGTGCTGTGCCTGGTGGTGATGCTGGTGCTGCTGGTGAAACATCGTCTGACGCGGATGCCCATCGGCCGCGCCTGGGAGGCGCTGCGCGAGGATGAGATCGCCTGTCGGGCGATGGGGCTCAACCACGTGCTGGTGAAGCTCTCGGCGTTTATGCTCGGCGCGTCGACCGCCGGCATCGCCGGGGTGTTCTTCGCCAGCTATCAGGGGTTTGTTAACCCGACGTCGTTCACCTTTTTTGAGTCGGCGCTGATCCTGGCGATTGTGGTGCTCGGGGGAATGGGCTCCACCCTGGGAGTGGTGCTGGCGGCGTTTGTCCTGACGGTCACCCCGGAGCTGCTGCGCGGTTTTGACGAATATCGGGTGCTGCTGTTCGGCGTGCTGATGGTGGTGATGATGATCTGGCGGCCGCGCGGCCTGGTGCGCACCAGCCGCAGCGGGGTTGCGTTGCGAAAAGGAGTCGCGCCATGACCGACAGCATCTTACGCGTTGAGCATCTGATGATGCATTTCGGCGGCATCAAAGCGCTGAATGATGTCAATCTGGAGGTGGAGCGGGGGTCGATCACCGCCCTGATCGGCCCCAACGGCGCGGGCAAGACCACGGTGTTTAACTGCCTGACCGGTTTTTACCGGGCGACGGGGGGGAGCATCGTGCTGCGGGCGCGGGAAAAGGTTACCGATGTCATTCAGGTGCTGGGGCAGAAGCTTCACCCGGACGATTTTCTCCACCCGGCGCAGCTGGGGCGGCGGATCTATTACAAGATGTTCGGTGGCACCCATCTGGTGAACCGCGCTGGCCTGGCGCGCACCTTCCAGAATATACGTTTATTCCGCGAGATGTCGGTGATTGAGAACCTGCTGGTGGCCCAGCATACCCAGGTTAACCGCCATCTGCTGGCCGGGATCCTCAATACTCGTGGGTATCGGCAGGCGGAGAGTCAGGCGCTGGATCGCGCTTTTTACTGGCTGGAGGTGGGGGAGATGGTGGACTGCGCCAACCGTCTGGCGGGGACCCTCTCCTATGGACAGCAGCGGCGGCTGGAGATCGCCCGCGCCATGTGTACCCGCCCGGAGATGATCTGTCTGGACGAGCCGGCCGCCGGCCTCAACCCGGTGGAAACCCAGGCGCTGAGCCGGATTATTCGCTTTCTGCGCCAGCAGCACGGCATCACGGTGCTACTGATCGAGCATGATATGGGGATGGTGATGGAGATTTCGGATCATATCATCGTCCTCGATCACGGGGACGTCATCGCCCGCGGCGTGCCGCAGGCGATCCAGGCTAACGCCAGCGTGATTGCCGCCTATCTTGGCGCTGAGGAAGAGGAGACGCGCCGATGAGCCAGCCATTGCTTGCCTTTAATGAGGTGGATGTCTTCTACGGGCCGATCCAGGCTCTGAAGCAGGTCTCCCTCACCGTCAACGAGGGAGAGACGGTGGCGCTGATCGGCGCCAACGGCGCCGGTAAATCAACGCTGCTGATGTCGGTCTTCGGCCAGCCGCGCATTGCCGGCGGGGAGATTTTCTATCGCGGGGAGGCGATCAGCCGGAAATCGACCCACTTTATCGCCAGTAACGGCATCGCCCAGGCCCCGGAAGGGCGGCGCATCTTTCCCGATATGACCGTCGAGGAGAACCTGCTGATGGGGACCATTGCCATTGGCAACCGCTATCAGGCCGAAGACAAGGCGCGGATGTATCAGCTGTTCCCCCGGCTGGAAGAACGGCGGGGACAGCGGGCGATGACCCTCTCCGGCGGCGAGCAGCAGATGCTGGCCATCGCCCGGGCGCTGATGAGCCGACCGCGCCTGCTGCTGCTGGATGAGCCAAGCCTGGGGCTGGCGCCGCTGGTGGTGAAGCAGATTTTTCAGATCCTGCGCGAGCTGACGGCCCAGGGGATGACGCTGTTTCTGGTGGAGCAGAATGCCCGCCATGCCCTTAACCTGTCGGACCGCGCCTATGTGATGGTGAACGGCCAGATCCGCCTGAGCGGCAGCGGCCAGGCGCTGCTCAACGACCCGGAGGTGCGTAAGGCATATCTGGGGATCAGCGGCTGAGGGGGTTATTCCCGCGGTTCGTTACGGGTTTTAATGTGCTGCCAGAAACGTTCGGCGGCCTGGTTAAGCCGCGAGCCGGAGCGGTAGAGCCAGGCGCCGATCGGCAGCGACAGGCGGTCATCGAGGATCGTCAGTCGGCCTTCGTCCAGCTCGCGCTGAATAGAGTATTGCGGCAGCCAGCCCACGCCGTCGCCATTGAGGATCATGCGCTTGAGCAACTCGCTCATGGAAGAGACAAACGTAAGGGAGAAGGTGATCTCCGGCGTACGGTCGGTCACCTGGTTCACCTGGCGCCCCATATAGCTGTCGTTGGCGTATTTCATCAGCGGCAGCACGCCGCGATGTAAATGAAACAGCGGGCGGCCATGTTCGTCGCAGGGGGAGACCAGGTGCAGGTAAGAATCAAAAATTTTATGATTAATAAACGGATAGTTCATTAATTCTTCATTATAGAAGGAGAGGATAAAATCGCTTTTTCCCTCTTTCAGGTTAAATACGGCGTCGTTGACGTTAATCGATTCAACATGAAAAGTCTTATTTTTACGGTCGGTGTAACCGGCGATGATTTCCGGCAGTAATAACACCGACAGCGAAGGGGCCGCGTCGATTCTTATTTTCTGGGTCGTGTTATTTAAACCCTTAATACGACTGATCTGAAAATCCATGTCATCGAGCATATTTCGCGCATAGCCGACAAAAATTTTCCCGCGGTTGGTCAATTGCAGGGGGTTGGCGCTACGATCGAAGATGCTGAATCCGAGGGAGGCCTCCAGCGACTGGATGCGTCGACTGAACGAGGACTGAGAGATGTTGCGGGCTTTAGCCGCCAGGGTAAAGCTGCGCGACTCCTCAAGGGCAATCACATCATACAGCCATTTTACTTCCAGATTTGCCAACACCGATCCAGTCCTCAAAAACGCAATAAAGGCTATGCAATTTTAGCATAGCGCATAGAAACTATGCAATTAACATAATTATCGACAGGTGTTAACATTTTTTGGAAAGTTGAGATTTATGAATGCATATCGGCGACCCTACATGAGCACGATATGAAATCGCGACTCACGGTTATTTATTGCTTTATTTTATTGTCCAGGACTTATCTTATTAAATCGCCGGCGACGATGACGAAAGCAATGAATAACCCAGGCCTCTTACCTTAAATAGTTTGTCAGGAGTTCCATGTCACAACAAATTGAATCAGTTAAAATGGCTCTGCAGGAGCTGGGGATTAATGCAAGCGGCGAATTCTTTTACAACCCTGATTACGATTTGCTTATTGCACATGAAACCGCTCCTGAACTGACCGGCGCGGCCCGCGGCGTGATGACCGACTCTGGCGCTGTGGCTGTTGATACCGGGATCTTCACCGGCCGTTCACCGCGCGATAAATACATCGTCCGCGACGAACAGACTCGCGACACCGTCTGGTGGGCAGACTCCGGCCTCGGCCGCAATGACAACAAACCGTTATCGCCAGACGTGTGGCGCAGCCTGAAAAGCCTGGTGGCGGGCCAGCTGAGCGGCAAAAAACTGTACGTCATCGACGCCTGGTGCGGCGCCAGCCCGGACACCCGTCTTGGCGTGCGCTTCGTCACCGAGGTGGCGTGGCAGGCCCACTTTGTCAAAAACATGTTTATCGTGCCGAGCGCCGACGAGCTGGCCAGCTTTACGCCAGACTTCGTGGTGCTCAACGGCGCGGGCTGCACCAATGCCAACTGGCAGGCGCAGGGGATGAACTCCGAGAACTTCGTCGCCTTTAATCTCAGCGAGCGTATTCAGCTCATCGGCGGCACCTGGTACGGCGGCGAAATGAAGAAAGGGCTGTTCTCGGTCATGAACTACCTGCTGCCGCAGAAAGGCATCGCGTCGATGCACTGCTCGGCCAACCGTGGCGAAGCAGGGGATGTGGCGCTGTTCTTCGGCCTCTCCGGTACCGGTAAAACCACCCTGTCGACCGATCCGCATCGTCAGCTGATTGGCGATGACGAGCACGGCTGGGACGATGACGGCGTGTTTAACTTTGAAGGCGGCTGCTACGCCAAGACCATCAATCTCGACCCGCAGGCGGAGCCGGAGATTTATGGCGCCATCCGCCGCAATGCGCTGCTGGAAAATGTGGTGGTGCGCGCTGACGGCAGCGTGGATTATGCCGACGGCAGCAAAACCGAAAACACCCGCGTCTCCTATCCGCTGTCGCATATCGACAATATCGTCAAGCCGGTGTCCCGTGCGGGCCATCCGTCGAAGGTGATTTTCCTTGCCGCCGACGCGTTTGGCGTCCTGCCGCCGGTCTCCCGTCTGACCACCGAGCAGATGCAGTACCATTTCCTGTCGGGTTTCACCTCGAAGCTGGCGGGCACCGAGCGCGGCATTACCCAGCCGACGCCGACCTTCTCCGCCTGCTATGGCGCGGCGTTCCTGCTGCTTCACCCGACCCAGTACGCCAGCGTCCTGGCGGCGAAGATGGCGGAATCCGGTGCGGAAGCCTGGCTGGTCAACACCGGCTGGAACGGCGAGGGCAAACGCCTGTCGCTGCGCGATACCCGCAGCATCATTAGCGCGATCCTCAACGGCACTACCGGCCCGCTGCGCGATGAGGCCATCCCGGTGTTCGGTCTTGCGATCCCGCAGAGCATTCCAGGGGTAGACAGCGCGGTGTTGGATCCGCGTAATGGCTGGAGCTCAGCGGATAAGTGGCAGGAGAAGGCCGAGAGCCTGGCTCAGCTGTTTATGGATAACTTTAAGCAGTACAGCGATACCGAAGCGGGCGCGCGTCTGGCGCTGGCCGGTCCGCAGCTGCAGAATAGCGCGGTCGAAGCCTGATCCGCGGCCAGCA
>NZ_KV793011.1:1273-25032 GCF_001808325.1 Klebsiella sp. HMSC16C06 | reverse complement strand
GATCCGCGGCCAGCAGGTCGACGCCTTGCGCCGACCTGCTGGCGAGCCGCTTTACTCCGCAAAGGCCCGCAGCGCATCGCCCGTGAGGCGATAACGTACCCACTCATCCTGCGGCTGCGCACCAATGCTCAGATAGAAATCAATCGCCGGCTGGTTCCAGTCGAGCACGCTCCACTCCAGACGCCCGCACTGACGCTGTACAGCATATTGCGCGATGGTTTTCAGCAGCGCTTTTCCGGCGCCGATCCCGCGATAGTCGGGGGTCACGTACAGATCCTCCATATAGATACCATTGCGTCCAAGCCAGGTGGAGTAGCTGGTGAAGAACACCGCGTAGCCCACCGCTTTGCCCGCCACCTCGCAGATCAGCGCTTCGGTTTTGCTGCCGCTGGCAAACAGCGTCTCTCTGATCTCCTCTGCCGTCGTCACCACCTCTTCAGGGGCTTTCTCGTAGACCGCGAGTTCATAAATCATGTCGTAAATAGCGGTGGTGTCGTCCGGGGTGGCCTGGCGGATCGTGATGCTCATGGGGCGTCCTGTATCAATAGTCAAAAGAGAGAGCAAAATTGCTGACCCAGAGGATAAGCGGTATTGTGAAAAGAATTAAGTGCAATGAAATCAGCAAACGATGAATATTATGCATCCTGTCCTGCGCCGGATTGATCTCAACCTGCTGCCGGTCTTTGACGCGGTCTATCGCTCCCGCTCGGTGCGCCTGGCGGCGGAAGAGCTGGCGATGAGCACCTCGGCGCTGAGCCATGCGCTTTCCCGGCTGCGCAGCGCCCTCAACGATCCGTTGTTCTATCGCGAAGGGCACCGGATGTGCCCCAGCGTCTATGCCAGCCAGCTGGCGCCCTCTATTGCTTCGGCGCTGAAGTTTCTCAACCAGGAGCTGACGCCGCCGGCGGCGTTTGTGCCGGCCGCCAGCACCGACTGCATGCAGATTGCGATCACCGATTTCACCGCGTTCTGCGTCTTTCCGACGCTGATGCACCACCTGCAGCGTGAGGCGCCCGGGCTGCGGTTTGAACTCCGTTATCTGCCCCACAGCCCGGCGCTGACCGAGCTGCTGGCGGGCGAGGTCGACCTGGCCCTCGGGTTCAATACCCCTGACGAGCCAGCCCATCCCGATCTTGAGGAGATTAACTGGCTGCGGGACGAATATGTGGTCATCAGCCAGGCCGACCGGACGGCGCTGACCCTGGACGCCTACCTTGCTGCCCGTCATCTGGTGGTGACCCCGTGGAATGAGCAGCAGGGGGTGCTGGACTGTGAGCTGGAGCGGCAGGGCTATTCGCGGCAGGTGGCGATGAAAACCCCCTCGATGCTGAGCGCGCCCTTCATTATTGAGCAGAGCGACCTGTTGATGGCGCTGCCCCGGCGAGCGGCGGAGACGATGGCCCGCGCCGCCCGGCTGACCATTTTCCCGCTGCCGTTTCCGGTTCCGCCGTTTGACGTCAAGATTTACGCCCACCAACGCAGCGGGAAACGCGAGGCTACCCGCTGGCTGATCGCTCTGTTGCAGACGCTGGTGGGGGAGTCCGCCGCTTCCGCTTCCTGACGCGCTTTGCGGCCGGCAGCGTGTATCCTCACCCCAGGCCAGGGTTTTTATGCCGTCAACCCACGGCGACGTACCCTGGCCTCGGTCACAAAACGGAAAACTGACTTTTTCGCCGTCACCCGCAGCGTGGTTAGCACGGTATGTGTTAAATGATTGTATGCAAAAGTAATGTTAATTAGTTAAATGTTATTCATGCGTAAAATGCATTAATGGATGCGTTTATTACGCTTATTTCGTTCCCGGTTCTGTTTCAGTCTTCAGCAACAGGCGCGCGACAACGCGTGGATAACAAACTGGAGACCTGCATGCATTCAACAACCTCACTGATGAGTACCCGTGACCGGATCGGCGCCATCCTGCGCGTCACGTCCGGTAACTTTCTCGAACAGTTCGACTTTTTCCTGTTCGGGTTTTATGCCACCTACATCGCACATACCTTTTTTCCGGCGAGCAGTGAATTCGCCTCGCTGATGATGACCTTCGCGGTCTTTGGCGCCGGCTTTTTGATGCGCCCCATCGGCGCCATCGTGCTTGGCGCCTACATCGACAAGGTGGGGCGGCGCAAGGGGCTGATCGTCACCCTGTCGATCATGGCCACCGGCACCTTCCTGATCGTGCTGATCCCCTCTTACCAGACCATTGGCCTGTGGGCACCGCTGCTGGTGCTGATCGGCCGTCTGCTGCAGGGCTTTTCCGCTGGCGCCGAGCTGGGCGGGGTGTCGGTCTATCTGGCCGAGATCGCCACACCGGGTCGCAAAGGCTTTTACACCAGCTGGCAGTCGGGCAGTCAGCAGGTTGCCATCATGGTGGCGGCCGCGATGGGCTTTGCCCTCAACGCGGTGCTGGAGCAGAGCGCCATCAGCGACTGGGGCTGGCGCATTCCGTTCGTCTTCGGCTGCCTGATTGTTCCGTTCATTTTCATCCTGCGCCGTAAGCTGGAGGAGACCCAGGAGTTTACCGCCCGCCGCCATCATCTGGCGATGCGCCAGGTGTTCGCCACGCTGCTGGCGAACTGGCAGGTGGTTATCGCCGGGATGATGATGGTGGCGATGACCACCACCGCGTTCTATCTGATCACCGTCTATGCGCCGACCTTTGGTAAAAAGGTGCTGATGCTCAGCGCCTCTGACAGCCTGCTGGTTACGCTGCTGGTGGCGATTTCCAACTTCTTCTGGCTGCCGGTGGGCGGGGCGCTGTCTGACCGCTTTGGCCGCCGGCCGGTGCTGATTGCCATGACCCTGCTGGCGCTGGCTACCGCCTGGCCTGCACTGACCCTGCTGGCGAACGCGCCGAGCTTTTTGATGATGCTGAGCGTGCTGCTGTGGCTGTCGTTTATCTACGGCATGTACAACGGGGCGATGATCCCGGCGCTGACCGAAATTATGCCTGCCGAAGTGCGCGTGGCAGGTTTCTCGCTGGCCTACAGCCTGGCGACGGCGGTATTTGGCGGCTTCACGCCGGTGATTTCCACGGCGCTGATCGAGTATACCGGTGATAAAGCGTCTCCCGGCTACTGGATGAGCTTTGCCGCCATCTGCGGCCTGCTGGCCACTTGCTACCTCTATCGCCGTAGCGCCGTTGCGCTGCAGACGGCACGTTAATCAGGGAGAAGATGATGCGTAAAACGACAGGAACACTGCTGGCCACGCTGCTGCTGGCCGCCACCGGCGGCAGCGCGCTGGCCGCAGAGGTCACCGTGATGATCTCCGGCGGCTTCAAAGCGGCGCTGGAAAAGCTGGCCCCGGCGTGGGAAAAACAAACTGGCAACCACCTCGTGGTGATCCCCGGCCCGTCGATGGGGAAAACGCCGCAGGCGATCCCTAACCGCCTGGCGCGGGGCGAACACGCGGACGTGGTGATTATGGTCGGGGATGCGCTAACCAGCCTCGAAAAAGCGGGCCGTACGCAACCGGGTTCGCGTCGGGAGCTGGCCGACTCGCCGATCGGCGTGGTGGTGAAGGCGGGGGCGCCGCTGCCGGCTATCCATAGCGCAGACCAGCTGCGGGCGACGCTGCTGGCGGCGCCGTCGGTCGCGTACTCCGACAGCGCCAGCGGACGCTATGTTAGCTCGACGCTGTTCCACACCCTGGGCATTGATGACGCGATGCAGAGCAAAGCGCAGATGGTGGAGCGCATTCCGGTAGCCTCGGAAGTGGCGAAGGGACGGTATGCGATCGGTTTTCAGCAGGTGAGCGAACTGCTGCCGGTACCCGGCGTGACCTTCGTTGGCGAACTGCCGGATAACCTGCAGTACATCACCCGCTTTGCCGGGGCGGTGACTATCAGCGCCGACCACCCGCAGGAAGGCAAGGCGCTGCTGGCGTATCTGGCCTCACCGGCGGCGCAGGAGACCATCCACGCCACCGGCATGCGAAGCGTGGCCGCCACCACGCCGGTCAGCCAGAAGGATACTGTTCAATAATCAGCTTCTCCAGCTCTGCCGCCACGTAGGACTGAATACGGCCGCTGAGGCGGATCAGGCCTACCGTGCGCGTGACCACCGGGTCAGTGAGCGGCACAGCGCGGAGAACGGAATGCTCCCCGGCGGGCATCGACATCGCGGGCACGGCGGCAATGCCGATGCCCGCTTCCACCATCCCCAGCATCGTGGTGACGTGGCGGGTTTCGCAGATACTTGGCCGCGCCGGCGTCAGATGCGCCAGCTCCCGGTCGAGCAGCGTCCGGTTGCCCGAGACCCGATCCAGGCCAATATAATCCTGTTCAAAATACGCCTGCCAGCTGAGGTGCGTCTTGCGCGCCAGCGGATGATCGTACCGACAGGCGGCCACATAGCGGTCGTCGGCAAGAGGCGTGAATTCGAGACTGGCTGGCAGGTTTTTGGCAAAACAGAGGCCAAAGTCAGCCTGTCCGCTGCTGACGGCCTCGATCACATTCCCGACGCTGCTGTCAATCAACCGGATGCGCACCTGGGGATAACGTGCCTGAAAGCTGCGAATGATTTCCGGCATAAAGTAGTAGGCGGCGGAGGGCACCGTCGCCACCGTCACCAGCCCGGTGCGCGCCTTGCTGACCTGGCTGATATCCGCCAGCACCGTCTCGACATGGGCCAGCAGTTGCTCCGAACGTTCGGCAAAATTTTGCCCATACAGCGTGAGGGTCACCCGCCGGGTGGTACGTTCGAACAGCCGGTTGCCCAGCGCCGTCTCCAGCTTTTCGATGCGTCGGCTAAGGGCCGACTGCGACAGGCAGATGGATTCAGCGGCCAGCCGAAAACTGCCATATTCCATCAGGGCGCGAAAGGCGTAGAGATCGTTGAAGTCAAAATTTACGGGCATGGCGGCGGCATCCTTATCGGCTGTCTGGCGCCATCGCCCCGTCCGGCGAGGGGCGATGGCGGGTAGTCTATCGGGCAGGTCTTCGGGCGCGCGGGAAACCGCGCGCCGGGGCTTACACCTTAAGCAGTTTTACCGTGGCATCGATATCGATTTCGTCTTCCGAGAAGATCAGGGTTGTCCCCTGAAAGGTGGTGATCGCCAGCTTTTTCACCGAACGCATCTCTCCCGGCTGCACTGTGGATTTTGGCCGGATGCTGTTCATCAGCAGCCCGACCGACAGCACCGCGTTTTCTTTATCGACGCGGGTCTCGACCGGCTCCTCCTCATGGTACACCACATAGGATTTGATGGAGGTCAGCTTCAGCCGCTCGCCGGCGATATAGATATATTTGCTCTCCGGAATGACCTTCACCGCGTAGGCCGACAGCCCTTTATTGTTGGTGGTAGGTTCGAAAGTCACCGCCGCGTCTTTCTTGATAAGATCAGGATTGGCGACCTTAATCACGTGAAAATAACGATTTTCGCCGTTTTCATCTTTGATAAATCCAAAACCTTTATCTTTAAACCACGTTGTGATTGTTCCGTTCATCGCCATTACCGTATTACTCGTTGGTTAACACAAATTTTGCAGCGCGCAGTGTAAAGCACATTGCCTGTGCAGGCCATGCCTTTGCGATAAGTGTGGGTGATAAATGACGCCGCCGCGAGGGCGGATTGTGCGCCAGCATCGTGCCGGCGGGCAAAATGGGGTACTATCGCCAGCCACTCCTTCTTCGGGCCGCCTGATGTCCACCATTATCGATACCTTTGTCGCGCCGCCGTGCCGCGAACAGATCACCCTCTTGTATCAGGACGAACACCTGCTGTTGATCAATAAACCCGCCGGGCTGCTGAGCCTGTCGGGCAAAGATCCGCGCAACCTTGACTCCGTGCATCACCGGCTGGTTCAGCGCTTTCCGGGCTGCACCCTGGTGCACCGCCTGGACTTCGGTACCTCCGGTCTGATGGTGGTGGCCCGCAACAAGGGCATTAACGCCTTGCTGTGCCAGCAGTTCAGCCAGCGCACGGTGGACAAGGTCTATACGGCGCTGTTGTGCGGCCATCTGGCGGAAGATGAGGGGATAGTGGAGGCGGCGATCGCCAAAGATCCGGCCCGTTTCCCGCGCATGTCATTGTGCGCCCGGCACGGCAAACCGGCGCGTTCGCGCTATCGGGTCATTGACCGCCTGTATCAGTCACGGGATGGGGAGAGGGCGCTGGCGTTAACCCGGGTGGCGCTTACCCCGGAGACCGGGCGCACCCATCAGCTGCGCATCCACTGCCAGCTGCTGGGCTATCCGATCCTTGGCTGCGATTTGTACGGTGGCCGGGAGCTGCCCGGCACGGAACAGGCTCCGCGGCTGATGCTGCACGCCAGCGAACTGCGCTTTGTCCACCCCGTCAGCCATGAGCCGATGCATATCCAGCAGGCGAGCCCGTTCTGATCGCCCGCGGCGAGAAAGCCCGGGGTTACCACATCAGATCGTCGGGCACCTTAAAGTCGGCGTACGGATCGTCTTCATCCTGCTCATCCTGACTCAGGGCGCTGTGCAACACGATGCTGCTGGCGTCGCGCTGGGCGATTTTCTCGGCCACCACCGCCGGAATAATCGCGTATTCACCTTCGGGCTTGTTATCCACCGCCAGGCGGGCAATCGCCAGACGGCCGTTAATCAGCTGGGTCTGGGTGGTCTTGTCGACCATGATTTTTTTGATCAGATTATTATCGGTGAAGTTAAAGCCGATATCGCCCCGGGCGACCGTAATGCGGTTCATCTCGATCAGCTGCTTCACCTGGGCTTTATACTCTTTCGCCAGCACCGCCTGCTTTTGCTGCTCGCTGAGCTGCTTATCGCGCTCCAGCTGAGCTTTTTTATTTTCTTCCACCGCTTCCCGGGCCTCACGGGCCTGAACGCGGGATTTTTTTGCCGTCCTCTGGACTTTAGCCATTTTTTTGCTGCTGACCAGGCCGGCTTTGAGCATCTGCTCTTGTAAGGTGAGTTTTGTCATCTGCGTGTCTGAAACTGAGGAAACATCTGCCAAGTATACCTGCATTGGCCGAAACGACGCCAGACTACCCACTGTTCGTTACCCCGATTAGCCTGACAGCCCCCCGCCGAAGCCGCGTTAACCCAGCCTCGCAGGCCCATCTTTCCCGTCCCCGGCGAAGGATCGTCGCCACCATTTTTGGCATGCCGACGATCCTTTTTTGTGATGGATTGTCTTTTTTGTGATCTGTATTGTAGTACAATTTTTATTGATAGTACTACTATGTGTCGCAGGCAAGGATGAACAGGTTCACGTTTGTACTACCAGACTGGGTGGAAATGCGCTGAACGGAGTAAAGTAACCGGGCATAACCCCGTTAAGGACACGCTATGAACCTGACTAAAACCGATCGGCTGATGGTGACCCTGGGCCGCCAGATTGTGAGCGGCAAATATCTTCCCGGCGCGGCGCTACCGGCGGAGGCTGACCTGTGCGAGGAGTTTGCCACCTCCCGCAACATCATCCGCGAAGTCTTTCGCTCGCTGGAGGCGAAGCGCTTGATTGAGATGAAACGCTATCGCGGCGCCTTCGTCGCGCCGCGCAGCCAGTGGAATTTCCTCGACAGCGACGTATTGCAATGGGCGCTGGAACAGGATGAAGACCCGGGGCTCATCGCGGCGATGAGCGAAGTGCGTAATCTGGTGGAGCCGGCGATAGCCCGCTGGGCGGCAGAGCGGGCCACCTCCAGCGATCTGGCGCAGATTGAGGCGGCGCTGAATGACATGATCGCCAACAACCAGCAGCGCGATGCCTTTAATGAAGCCGACATTCGCTATCACGAAGCGGTGCTGGCGTCAGTGCATAACCCGGTGCTGCAGCAGCTCAGCGTGGCGATTAGCTCGCTGCAGCGCGCGATATTTGAACGGACCTGGATGGGGGATGAGGCCAACATGCCGCAAACGCTCCAGGAACATAAAGCGCTGTTCGATGCGATTCGCCATCAGGACAGCAACGCGGCAGAGCAGGCGGCGCTCACCATGATCGCCAGCTCGACACGAAGACTGAAGGAAATCACATGACATCTCGCTACATCGCTGTTGACTGGGGATCGACCAATTTTCGCGCCTGGCTGTTTGAGGGCGAACGCTGCCTCGACAGCCGACAGTCGGCGGCGGGGATCGCCCGCCTGAACGGTCAATCGCCGGCAGCGGTGTTAGCGACACAAATCCATGGCTGGCGCGAGGGGCGTACCCCGGTGGTCATGGCGGGAATGGTAGGCAGCAACGTGGGCTGGAAGAACGCGCCCTATTTACCGCTTCCCGCCGATTTCACGGCCATTGGCAACCAGTTGACCGCCGTAGATGAAGGGATCTGGATTGTCCCCGGGCTTTGCACTTCCCGCGAAGACCACCACAACGTCATGCGCGGCGAAGAGACACAGCTCCTCGGCGCACGCCTGCTGGCCCCTGCGGCGGTGTACGTCATGCCCGGCACCCATTGCAAATGGGTCAAAACCGACGGCCGGCGGATTGAGGACTTTCGCACGGTGATGACCGGCGAACTGCACCATCTGCTGCTGACGCACTCCCTGATCGGTGCGGGATTACCCGAGCAGCAGGCTGCGCCGGCGGCGTTTCACGCCGGGCTGGCGCGCGGCCTGGCCGCGCCCGCGGTGTTGCCACAGCTTTTTGAGACCCGCGCCGCGCACCTGTTGGGGGCGCTGGCCCGGGAGCAGGTGAGCGAGTATCTATCCGGCCTGTTAATTGGCGCGGAGGTGGCCAGCATGCGCGCCTTCATTGCCGACGAACAGGCTATCGCGATCGTTGCCGGCCCGTCCCTCTCCGCGCGCTATCAGCAGGCATTTCAGCTGCTGGGCCGCCAGGTGACGACAGTGTCGGGCGACGATGCCTTTCTGGCTGGTATAAGGAGCATCGTACATGCAGTGGCAAACCTCACTTCCGCTGATCGCTATTATGCGCGGCATCACCCCTGACGAGGCGCTGGCGCACGTCGGTGCGGCGATCGCCGCCGGGTTCGACACCGTGGAGATCCCGCTCAATTCACCGCAATGGCAGCAGAGCATCCCTGCCGTGGTCGGGGCCTACGGCGCGCAGGCGCTGATTGGCGCCGGAACGGTGCTGCAGGAAGCGCAGGTCGATCGGCTGGCGCAGCTGGGGGCGCGGCTGGTGGTGACCCCCAATGTGCAGCCGGCGGTGATCCGCCGGGCCGTCGGGCACGGGATGACCGTCTGCGCCGGCTGCGCGACGGCAAGCGAGGCGTTTACCGCGCTGGAAGCCGGGGCGCAGGCGCTGAAGATTTTTCCCTCCTCGGCGTTTGGCCCGGACTACATCAGGGCGCTGAAAGCGGTTTTGCCCGCGTCGGTGCCGGTATTTGCCGTCGGCGGCGTCACGCCGGAAAACCTGGCGCAATGGATCGAGGCCGGTTGTGCGGGCGCGGGGCTGGGCAGCGATCTCTATCGCGCCGGTCAGCCGGTAGCGCGGACCGCAGAGCAGGCCGCCGCATTTGTTAGGGCGTATCAAGAGGCTGTGAAATGAAAATAACCAAACTGACCACCTGGCGTTTACCCCCGCGCTGGATGTTCCTCAAGATTGAAACCGACGAGGGGATAGTCGGCTGGGGCGAGCCGATCGTCGAAGGCCGGGCGCGCACCGTGGAGGCGGCGGTACATGAGCTGGGGGACTATCTGATTGGCCAGGATCCGGCACGGATCAACGATCTGTGGCAGGTCATGTACCGCGCTGGCTTTTATCGCGGCGGGCCGATCCTGATGAGCGCGATCGCCGGTATTGACCAGGCGCTGTGGGACATCAAAGGGAAGGCGTTGAATGCGCCGGTCTGGCAGCTGCTGGGTGGCCTGGTGCGCGATAAAATCAAAGCCTACAGCTGGGTGGGAGGAGACAGGCCTGCCGAGGTCATTGCCGGGATTAACACGCTGCGCGGTATGGGGTTTGATACCTTCAAACTCAACGGCTGTCAGGAAATGGGGATGATTGACAGTTCGCGCACGGTGGATGCGGCGGTGAACACGGTGGCGCAGATCCGCGAAGCATTTGGTAACGACATTGAATTTGGCCTCGATTTTCATGGCCGCGTCAGCGCGCCGATGGCGAAACTGCTGATTAAAGAGCTGGAACCCTATCGGCCGCTGTTTATCGAAGAGCCGGTGCTGGCCGAGCAGGCGGAGTACTACCCGCGGCTGGCGGCGCAAACCGCGATCCCGCTGGCCGCCGGCGAGCGCATGTTCTCGCGCTTTGAGTTCAAGCGGGTGCTGGAGGCCGGCGGCCTGGCTATTTTGCAGCCCGATCTCTCTCACGCTGGCGGCATCACCGAATGCTTCAAAATCGCCGGTATGGCGGAAGCGGCGGACGTGTCGCTGGCTCCGCACTGCCCGTTAGGCCCCATCGCGCTGGCCGCCTGTCTGCACGTGGACTTTGTTTCCTACAACGCTGTCTTCCAGGAGCAGAGCATGGGGATCCACTATAACCAGGGCGCCGAGTTACTCGACTTCGTGAAAAACAAAGCCGATTTCAATATGGAGGGGGGGTACTTTAAGCCGTTAATGAAGCCGGGGCTGGGGGTCGATATCGACGAAGAGAAAGTGATTGAGATGAGCCGACGCGCTCCTGACTGGCGGAACCCCGTCTGGCGCCTTGCCGATGGCGTGGTCGCCGAGTGGTAGTCCCCGGTTAATACCTGCTGCGATTCTTAATATCAATCTTTGCCTGGCGCGGGCGGTCTTCCCCTGCCCGAGGCACAGTCATGGGGTTATTATTATGAGCATTGAACTCTGTACTTCTACATTAAAAAAGCTAAACAGCAAAATCATCCCCTTTATTATTATCTGCTATTTTGTCGCCAATCTTGATAAAACCAATATTTCCATTGCCGCGCTGCAAATGAACGCCGATCTGGGATTAACGGCCAGCATGTACGGCCTTGGGGTCGGCATGTTTTATATTTCCTATATTATTTTCGAAATTCCCAGCAACCTGATCATGACCCGGGTGGGGGCGCGGATCTGGATCGCCAGAATAATGATCACCTGGGGAATGGTGAGCGCCGGCATGGCGTTCGTCCAGACGCCGACCCAGCTCTATATTATGCGTTTTTTACTCGGCATGGCGGAGGCGGGATTCACCCCAGGGATTATTTACTATATCTCCTGCTGGTTTCCGAAGCGCAACCGGGCGCGGGCGATGTCGTTCTTTTATATGGGATCGGTGCTGGCGTCGATCATCGGGCTGCCCGTCTCGGGGCTGATTTTAAATATGCATGGCATTGCCGATGTCGCCGGCTGGCGCTGGTTGTTCGCCATTGAAGGGGTTCCCGCCATCGTGCTGGGGGCGCTGGTGCTCTGGCTGCTACCTTCCAGCCCGCAAAAGGCGGCATGGCTCTCTGAGGCGGAGAAAGGCTGGCTGACGGCGCAGATTGCCGCTGATAACCGCGGCGCGGTAGTTAATCAACACGCCTCCTGGTTCAGTGCGCTGAAAAATAAAGTGGTACTCCTGCTGAGTCTGGTCTGGTTTCTGCAGGCGTTCGGCTCCATCGGCATCACGCTTTTCTTACCGCTGATCCTCAAAAGTATGGCCAGCGAGCAGAGCGATGTGGTTATTAGTCTGCTGTCCGCGGTGCCGTTTATTTTCGCCTGCCTGTTTATGTACCTCAATGGCCGTCATTCGGATCTGACCGGCGAGCGGGCGTGGCATATGGGGCTGCCGCTGATTCTGGCCGGTCTCTCGCTGGCTGTCGCCATCTATGCCGGCAACCTGCTGGTTGCCTATCTGCTGCTGGTGCTCACCGTGGGCTTTAATTTCGCGCTAACGCCGGTGTTCTGGGCGGTGACCACCGAGAAGCTGGCGGGCGTGGCGGCCGCGGCCTCCATTGCATTTATCAACACCATCGCCAATATTGTCGGCTTAGGCTTGCCGCCGCTGCTCGGGAAGATTAAGGACCTGACCAACAGCTATCACTCCGGACTGCTGATCGTCGCCGTGGCGCTGGCCCTTGGCGGGATTATCGGCATCATCGTCTCCCGGAGCGGCCAGAAACCCTCCGCCTTCCACACTCTGAAAGAAGATAAGCTATGAAACTGAACGTGTTAAAACAGGCTTCGCTCCCGGATGCCCTGACTGCGGAACTGGCGCGACGCTATCACCTCGTGGAGCTGACCGCACTCACTGACGCCGACTTTCGCGCGCTGGCCGGCACCTTTACCGTGCTCATCACCAACGGCGAAGCCTCCGTGACGCGAGAGCTGATCGCCAGCCTGCCTGCGCTGGAGCTGATCGCCGTCTTTGGCGTCGGCTACGATGGCGTGGATGTGCAGGCGGCTGCAGAGCACCAGGTGCGGGTCAGCCATACGCCGGGGGTGTTAACCGACGATGTGGCGGATCTGGCGCTGGGCCTGATGCTGGCGACCTCGCGGCAGATCGTCGCCGCCCACAAGTTTATCGAAGCGGGCGAGTGGGCGGCGGGCGGTTTTCCGTGGACGCAAAAAGTCTCCGGTTCGCGGGTCGGCATCGTGGGCATGGGGCGCATCGGCCAGGCCATCGCCCGGCGCTGCGAGGGGTTCGCCATGCAGATTGCTTATCATGACCGCAAGCGTCTCCCGGCGCTAAATTATGCCTGGCGGGAAGATCTGCTGACCCTGGCCGCGGAGAGTGATTTTCTGGTTATCTGCACGCCGGGAACGGCGGCAAACCAGGGGCTCATTAACCAGCCGGTGCTGGCGGCGCTGGGGGAGAAAGGGATCCTCATCAATATCTCGCGCGGCAGCGTGATTGATGAGCCCGCGCTGGTTGCCGCGCTGGAGAGCGGGATTATCGCCGGGGCGGGGCTGGATGTCTTCAGCCATGAACCGGCGGTACCGGCCGGGCTGCTGCAGCGCAGTAATGTGGTCGTCACACCGCATATGGCCAGCGCCACCTGGAGTACCCGCGCGGCGATGGCGCAACTGGTGCTCGATAACGTTGCCTGCTGGGCTGAGAAGAAGGCGCTGGTGACTCCAGTGGCGGAAAGCCTGGCGGACTGACCGCAAAGCCGTGAACGCGCTGGGCTGCTGTATTGTACAGCGCGTTCGCGGCGGAGATTACTCCCGGGGCTGAAGCTGATAAATCCAGGCGCTGACCTGCTGTCCATCGCCGGTGGTCACTTCCACCGGCACCCGATCGTACCCCTCCTCAAAGTCGTCCAGCATGGGCCAGTGCGCCGCCAGCCGATCGGACAGGAACAGATAGCCGTTGACCCGCGGGCCGTGAGCGTCGAGGACGATCCCCGGAAAATCGGCGGCTGCGCCCCAGCCGCACGCGTAAAAGGTGCCGGTGACGTAGCCGGGACGCCACTCGCCCCCGATCGCCTCCAGAATGTGCGCATTGCTGCGACCGGGACAGAGCGTCCCATAGACAAATAGCGGTTTCATTTTCTCTCTCTCGTTCGCCCTGATACCCGCCCACAGCGGAGCGGAAAACCAAAATACGGGGTAATTCAGCGCCTGGCAATGGCCGGGTGGGGCGGGGCACTCCTCCGGGCATCTCTCTGATGCCGGGGGAGGCTTTGGCCTCGGCGCTAATGAAGCTATATCGATTGCGATGATATTTTTATTATTTATATTTAAGATCAATATAAATAAGCCTGACGGAGAGACTAATTCGCTAATTAACATTCAATGGGGAAATAATAAAACGATAGCTTATGGAATATTCCTTCTCAATGGATTAAACAAGAGCCATAAAAGCAGCCGTAGGTTGAATTCAGATATTATTTAGGGCCAGGCGTTACCTCCCCTGGCTTTTTCGCTTTATGATAAACCTCCCTTGTACAAAGAATACCATCTGACTTCTAAACCCTCGCGGGCAGAGTTGATATTTCCTTTCCCTGAAGCGGCAGGCAATAAATCGAGCCGAACGACGTTCGGGAGAAAAACCGCTAGTGATGAACAGGCCAGAGCAAAGGCAGAGGCTGAGGCGAACGTACGGCGGATGAAGGATATCCGCCGCGGCATTTGGTCCTGTCTGCAAACAGATGAAAGCGAAAGGCACAGGAGGTGCAATGAAGATTTTCCGCCCATTATGGCGCGACGGGGCTTTTCTGGTCCCGCAGCAGTTTCAGCAACAGGCTCGCTGGGATGCGCACGTCGCCGATACGGTCTCCCGCATGGCGCTCGCCCACCCGTGGGGGGTATTGCGCGCGGAGTTTGACGCCAGCGCGCTCACCCTTTCCCGGCTCAACGCCACCCGGCTGATCGTGCGTTTCGCCGACGGAACGCTGATTGACACCGAGCTGGCGGATACTCTGCCACCGGTCCGTGATGTCTCGGGCGTGATGCTGGACAGCGTGGAGGTTGTGCTTGCTCTGCCGCTGCTCAGCGCCAGCGGCGGCAATCTTGATGACGGCCAGGAGAGCGCCCGCCCGCGCCGCTGGCGCGCCGAGCAGGTGACCGTGCAGGAGCTGGCCGGCCATGAACGCAGCGAGCTGGCCGTTCTGCGGCACGCGCTGACGCTGCGTCTCTCCACCGAGGAAAATGCGGCCTTCCTTACCTGCCCGGTAGCGCGTCTGGTGCGCGATGCCCAGGGGCAGTGGATCGTTGACCCGGAATTCATCCCGCCGCTGCTGTCGCTGGCGGCAAGCCCGACGCTGGTCAGCGAGCTGGGTGAGCTGTTACATCGCCTGCAGGCCCGACGCAGACGCCTGATGGCCATGCGCCGTGAAAGCAATGCGCGGATGGCTGATTTTGCCGTGGCGGATGTTTCCCTGTTCTGGCTGCTCAACGCGCTGAACAGCGCCGAGCCGGTGCTCAGCGAGCTGCATCAGGACCCTTCGCGCCATCCGGAGCTGCTCTATCGCGAACTGACCAGGCTGGCCGGCAGTCTGATGACCTTCTCCCTTGAACATCATCTGGAAGCTATCCCCCGCTACCGGCATGCCTCGCCGGAGCAGGTATTCCCGCCGCTGTTTGCCCTGCTGGATACGCTGCTCGAAGTCAGCCTGCCCTCAAGGGTGATCGCCATCGCTCTGGAGCAGGGAGCCGACCGGGAGATCTGGCGGGGCAGGCTGCACGATGCGCGGCTGCGCGAGGGGGCGGATTTTTATCTGTCGGTGCGCTCTTCACTCCCCCCTCACCAGCTACAGAGCCGCTTTCCGCAGCTCTGTAAGGCGGGTAGTCATGATGATGTCGCCGAGGTCGTCAACATTGCCCTCAGCGGCATCGCGATCAAACCGCTGAGCCACGTGCCGGCGGCCATTCCGCTACGTCTGGAAAACCAATATTTCGCTCTGGATCTCTCCACCGATGCCGCCCGCGCGATGCTGGAGGCCGGCAACTGCACCTTCTATACCCCGGAATCGCTTGGCGACGTGAAACTTGAACTCTTTGCGGTACTGCGCTCATGAATACCCCTGAAAGCGATCTGATCAACAAAACTTTTTACCCGGGCTGGCTGATGGTCAGCCAGTTACGCTGCGGCCAGCCGGTGACCGATGGCGAGGCGCTCTATCGTCAGGCCTGTCGATGGGTGACCGAGGCGCGCGAGGCGCTGACGGCGGCGGGAGTCAGTGACACCAGCGCTGAGCAGATGCTCTATGCCTACTGCGCGCTGCTGGATGAGAGCGTCCTCAACCGCGCCAGTCAGGATGATGGCTACCGCAGGTGGCGCAAGGATCCGCTGCAGGCGCGTTTTTTCAGCACTCTCAACGCCGGGGAAGAGCTCTGGGAACGGATCCGCCAGCTGCTGCGAGAGCCCACGGCGGATGCGGCAGTGCTGACTTGTTTCTATCGTACTTTGCAACTGGGGTTTGTCGGGCAGTACCGCGCCCAGGATGACGAACGGCGTGAGGACGTGGCGCATGCGCTTGGCGCGCGGGTCCCGCCGTTCAGCCTGACCCAGGAGGCGCCGGTGGTGGTGGTTCGTGCCTCCCGGCTGCGCAGCGGACGGCGGATGTACTGGTGCGGCTGGGCGGTTGGCATTGTGGCGCTGGCCGCGCTGTGGTTGACCTTCTCCGCCGTGCTGTCACAGATGGTGGCGAAGATAGCAGGGCAGGGATAAGAGATGCGTGATAACGCCCGTCGTCTGCTTACGCTACTGACCGTCATCCTGGCCCTGTGGCTGGTGCTGGGCTTCTGGCCGCTGTCCATCGGCAACCAGGTGATCTTCAGTCTGTGCATCCTGCTGGCGGGCGGCGCGGCGCTCTGGCGTCAGCGTCGCCGGGCAGTCAGCCGTCAGCGATCGGAAATCGTCCTGCCGCCCGAGGATTTTCAGGGGGCGGTGGTTCTGGTCTGCGGGGATACCGACAGTCTGTTTCCCGGGCGTTCGGCGCACTGCGAAACCCGTCACGGCTGGTATCTACGGGGAGACAGCGCGGAGCAGTTGCCGCTGCTGGCGCAGTACCTGGCGGCGGCGCGTCCGGCGCTGGTATCGCAGGTTTCCGTGCTGCTGGCAGTGGTACCGGAGCACCACCCCACCGGGGAGCAACTGGCGCAGTCGCTGCGCGACTGGCGACGGAGTATCGTTCAGTGCCGAACCTGGCTAAACGGTCTGCCGCCGGTGTGGAGCGTGTTCTGGGTGACGCCGCCTGGCGGCCAGGCAGGGGAAAGCCGCTGGTTTACCGTCACGCCGGAGAGGCCTGGTCTCCAGGTGCAGCAGAAAGGACAAGCGCCCCAGTCGGTTGCCGAGTGGCAGCGGGAGGGCAGCCCTGCCTCACGCCTGTATCAGACGCTGTGGCTGGAGAGCATTCTGACCTTGGCCGAAAACGCTCTTTTCCGGCCATTCCGCGCCCGGCAGGCGGAACTTCCTCCGCTGAACCTGTGTGCCGCGGGCATCTGCCTGACACCGGTGGTAGCGGTGGCAAATAACCTCTGGCAACAGCAAATCGCCGGGATCACCACGCTCTCCCCGGGCAACGCCGCGGCGCCAGGTCCTCACCCGCTGCCGGATCTTCTTCTGTCGTCACTGCCGCACCGCCACGGGGTCAGCCGCCGGATGCGCGATGCCGGTCTTGCCGCTGGCGTGGGCTTCCTCTTTCTGGCGCTGGCGATGCTGGCTTCCTTTATCAACAACCAGCGCCTGGTGCGCAGCGTCGGCGATCATCTGGCGGTGTATCACCGCCTCAGCGGCACGCCGCCGACGCCGAAGCTGCAGGCGCAGCAGCGTCTGCGTGCCGACAGCCGCCAGCTGGATGACTGGCTGCGTCGGGGAGAGCCGTTGCGTTACCGGCTGGGGCTGTATCAGGGGATGCGGCTGATCCCCTTCGTGGAAGCCGCTATCAATGACTGGGCGCCGCCCCCGCCGGTGCGTCCGGTCATTAAGCAGGTTGTGCAGGGGCCGCAGACGATCCGCCTCGATAGCATGGCGCTGTTCGATACCGGCAAATCGACGCTGAAACCGGGTTCGACAAAGCTGCTGGTGAACTCGCTGCTGGGCATTAAGGCCAAACCCGGCTGGCTGATCGTGATGGCAGGCCATACCGACAGCATCGGCAACGATAAATCCAATCAACAACTCTCCCTGAAGCGTGCCGAGGCGGTCCGCGACTGGATGCGCGATACCGGCGATGTGCCGGAGAGCTGTTTTGCGGTGCAGGGCTACGGCGCAAGTCGTCCTGTCGCCAGCAACGAGACGCCAGAGGGGCGGGCGCAAAATCGCCGGGTGGAGATCAGTCTGGTCCCGCAGAAGGACGCCTGTCTGACGCCGGGCACGGCTAATACGTCAGGAGCCGGGGCTGACGCCTTAAAAAACGAAACCGAGTAATCCGCGACCCCGATCGCGGAGGTTGAACAACAACATTATGCCTGCCTGACCCTGTGCGCTACGGGTTCCTGATAAACAGGAAACAGCGATGGGCGGTAGCGTGCCTGCAGCCAGTCAATCTTGTCGGCAAAGCGGGGCCTCTGCGGGGATGAAGCGCAGGAAAGAGGGGATAAAGGCGCTCAGCATAGATAGCGCTAAGGACAGTGCCAGAGAAATGCTGGCGGCGATAAACGTTGAAGGTTCCGGTTTCTGGCTGCTTTTTTTATTTCTCAGTCAGTGAATATAAATATCTCTGGGGTTTCCTTTTAGTTATGAAACTCCTGGTGGGGTATCTGAGATATCGCTATGCACATAAATATATTTATGATGAATGAGATGATTATCATTAAACAAAATTAAACAGGGCGTCCTGTTAATTGATTTTTGGTGGTCATTACTGCGGAGTAAAACAGGAATATAATGGATACCTTTTCAATGATTACCGGCACCACCCTTAACCGTTACCAGCTGGATATTCCTTCATGTACCGCATCGCTGGATGTGGAAGAATTCAGTGGTGCAGAAAAGCTGAGTGAACTTTATTATTACACCATTACGTTTACCAGCGCAGAGAAAAACATCGATGCCGCACAGCTCCTGAGCAAACCCGCCATGCTGACAATGGGCGGCGGCGCACTGCAGCAGCTGGCGGACTGCAAACGCGTCCATGGTGTGATTACCACCTTCCGGCGCGTCAATCGTTCTGAAGATCAGTCGACCTATCAGATAACCCTCCAGCCGTTTCTCTTCCTGCTGGATAAACAGTTTCGCAGACACCGTTTTTTCGTCAACAAATCGGTACCGGAGGTGGTGGAGCAGGTATTGCAGGAACATCACCTGCATGAGTGGGAGTATGAGTTTAATCTCAAGCAACACTATTCGCGGCGTGAGCAAATTAATCAGTATCAGGAGAGCGACCTGGCGTTTATCCAGCGCCTGCTGGCAGAGGTGGGGATATTTTATTTCTTCACCCTGCAGGAAGAGGCCCAGAGCGAAGTGGTCCACTTCGCCGACGCGCAGCGGGCGCTGATGTTCGATAAAACACTCCCTGTAAACAGCCCGTCCGGGATGAGCGACAGCGGTGCGGAATCGATATGGGGTCTGAACATCACCCACAACGTCGTAGAGGCGAACGTCACTACCCGGGATTATAACCCCCGCGATGCGCAGAGCGTTCTCCAGTCGGCAACAGCGGATATGACCCGGGGAAATGGTGAAGGCATCACTTACGGTGAGGTATACCACTATAAGCTTCGCCACTGGGAGCGTGGCGATAAAATCGACCCGCAGACGGAGACCGCCAACTTCTATGCCCGCCTCGACCATGAGCGTTTTCTGGCTCACCAGACGCTTATTACCGCGAGCAGTACTGCAGCCTGGCTGGCGCCGGCCCAGGTGCTGACCGTTACCGACAGCCTCCCATCGACCCTGCCTGCGCCCGTGCAGGATCCGCTGTTAATCACCGGCACCGGTTTTACCGCCAGCCGCCGGGAGGCGCTGCGGGTGACCCTGCTGGCGGTGCCCTACAGCGAAACATTGTGCTGGCGTCCGCCGCTGCTGCCGCGCCCGAAGGTGACTGGCACCATGACGGCGCGGGTGACCAGCGCGAAGGCGAATGATATCTACGCCTGGCAGGATGCGTCCGGCCTGTACCGGGTGAAATTTGACGCTGACAGAGAGGAGAAAGGGCAGGGTCAGGAAAGCATGCCGGTGCGTCTCGCCAAACCCTACAGCGGCGACGTGTACGGCTTTCACTTCCCGCTGATCCAGGGCACGGAGGTGGCGATTGCTTTCCACGAAGGCGATCCTGACCGGCCGTATATTGCGCATGCGCTGCACGACTCGCGGCATGTCGACCCTGTGACGGAGAAAAACAGCACCCGCAATGTGATTCGTACTCCGGCCAATAATAAGCTGCGAATGGAGGATAAGCGCGGCGAGGAGCATATCAAGCTCAGCACCGAGTACGGGGGGAAGACGCAGCTCAACCTGGGGCATAACGTGAATGCGCAGAGGGAGTTGCGGGGCGAGGGTGCGGAACTGCGTACGGATAAATGGGTGAGCATCCGGGGCGGTGCGGGAGTGTTTATCAGTGCGGATAAACAGCCTTCGGCAGGCGACAGGATGCTGGCAATGGAGGAGGCGATTGCGCAGCTTGAAAATGCCCTGGGTATTGCGAAAAGCCTGGCGTCGGCAGCGGAATCGGCTCAGGCCCTGCCATCGGATACCGGCAACCAGCAGACGCTGAACGATGCGCTGAAAGAGCTGGCGCAGCCGGGGATAGTGCTGAATGCGCCGCAGGGCGTGAGCATCAGCAGTCCGCAGGCGGTACGGTTGTCTTCGGGTAGCGCCAGCGTGGGGATTGTGTCACAGCAGAATACGGACATCAGTGCGCTGAAACGTTTTACGGTGGCGGCGGGAGAAGCCGTCAGCCTGCTGGCGCGAAAGGCGGGGATGAAGCTGTTTGCGGCGA
Organism: Klebsiella sp. HMSC16C06; assembly: GCF_001808325.1. Classification (NCBI taxonomy): domain Bacteria; kingdom Pseudomonadati; phylum Pseudomonadota; class Gammaproteobacteria; order Enterobacterales; family Enterobacteriaceae; genus Klebsiella; species Klebsiella sp. HMSC16C06. The sequence continues at coordinate 4,872 of NZ_KV793011.1, read as the reverse complement.
AGGGAAAGATGGAAATCCAGGCGCAGGATGATGCGCTGGAGGCGACGGCGAAAAAGGATATCACAGTTACCAGCGTGGAAGGCCGGGTGGAAATCACGGCGGCGAAGGAACTGGTGGTGAACTGTGCGGGAGCGTATATCAGGCTAAGTGGTGGCAATATCGAGCTGGGCTGCCCGGGGAATATTCTGCTGAAATCGGCCAATGTGCAGAAAATGGGCGCAGCTGATTATGATGCAAACAAACCTGAGCTTCCCGTCGGTTTCAGTGAGTTTTTTACTGCAAAAGATGAAGAGTCCGGGGAGATTTTACCTTTTACCCGGTACAGGATAACAACCGGTGAAGGTAAAGTATTTGAAGGCAGGACCGATGCGGAAGGTAAAACTGTTGCAGTTTATACTGCCCTGCCTGATGCCCTGCATATAGAATTACTTTAAAGAATGAAGGAATAGCATATGGCTACCGGAGAAGAGAAAAGTAAAACATCGGTACAAGGGACGGGAACGGTTGTAAAAGGAAAATATGGCCCAGAATGTTATTTTCACCCAGGTAGCGCAACATTGCTTTTTCTGGAGGCTTCAGATACTAAAATTATCGAACAGGAGCATGATTTTCTGTCTGGCTTGCTTGAAACTCAGAAACAGGCGCAAAAAAATCTTGATGATATTAATTTTGAAGCAATCACTCAGGCAGGCAGAGTGCCAGCAAGAAAATTTGAAAGTGAAATCACTAAAGCCTATGAAGCCTTAAACAAAGCAAATCAGGCTTTGCGGAAAGAGCTTATGTCACTAACAGCGAATCCTCCGGAGGGGGAATTGCTTAATGATAAAATGAATGATACTGCCATTGGTATAATGGAACTTATTCCGCTTAAAAATAACACAGTGAAAGGATTCAAGAAAACTTATGTGCGTTCCGATAAAATAAAACAACAGTGGCGAACATATAAGCTCAGCGAAGTTGATAAAGAAAGTGGTGAAGCCAGTTTCATAAAATATAAAAACAAAACTATTGTTTCTCAGGATGCGAATGGTAATCAGGTTAATAAAACCATACGTCAGGGAAAAATAGATACAGCGGAACTAAAAAAACAACTAAGTAACGTACCTGTTTCACTGAAATTCGATCTTGTTGACGATACGAATGTTATTGTCAGTCACTGGGCAGAGGAAATGAACAAATCTCTGACCTGGCCAAAGGGGGATGGTGAAGTCGACGAATCTGTTTATCACCAGTATGTTGATATCAGCGCGCAGGCTCAACTGATGCGCTACAGCCATGGAGCGGGTGCATCAGCGGAATATAATCCGTCAGAAAAAAAACTGGAGGGCAAAATAGAAGGTCATGCCAGTTTTGCACTGGGGGAGGCGAAGGCCGAAACGGCCCTGTACCTGCCGGACAGGTTAGGTGTCAGCCTTTTATTTCCGGCGAAAAAAGTGACTCCACAGACACCGGATGGTGTCTGTAATATGGGAGCACTGCGTTTTGCCATGAAACTGGTATTGTCAGGTAGCGTTGGTGCCAGTGCTGCAATTGAATTAGGGGTGACAGTAGACTGGAGTGGAGAAATGGGAAAGGGCTATGGCATTAAAGGCCGTCCTGCAACCCTGACTGCCCCACCGTTACCAGGACAGCAGCAGGTGAATTTAAAGACCTCAACAATACCTGAAGCACAGGGGGGAGGTGAAATTGGTGTTTTTGTTGGTGCTCAGGCGGGAGGTAATATCAGTGGTGCCATTGAGTGGTTTGACCCGCATCCTGATGATACGCCAGTAGCTATAGGTGTTGAGAAAGATAACAAACCCATTGTCAATAAAGAGAAGAAGTTTGCCGCGATAGCCAAACTGGAAGCGGGGATGACGGTGCAGGCAGGCGCAGGGGGAAGTGGGGTTTTTTATATCACCTATATTCAGGGACGTTTTCGTATTTACTGTAAAGCGGCTTTATGTTGGGGAGTGGGAGCCAAAGGGGAAGTCGGTTTTGAAGTTGATGGCAGCAGCTTTGCGGCTTTTATGAAGAGCTTTCTTTATATGCTGAGAAATGTGGATTATCAGAAGCTTGAGCAGATGATGGCAGGAGATGCCTTCCGTTCTTTATGTGCAATTCCTATTATTATGGCGGCACAAGGGATACAGGCGGGTGAGGCCATGCTTAAGAATATGGGAATAATATTACGACGAATTGAAACCGATCTTGAAGATGAAAATAAGCGCGTTCATCTGATGAATAGTATTTTGTCAAACCCCGACCAGCTTAAATATACCCCTCCGGAAACAAAAGGGGCAGTGATTGCCACATTAATTGATCAGAACTGGGTGGACTGGCTTGACCCTCGCAATCAGAATAATGATTTTTTTTCCGTTAACAGCTGGAAGCTCGGTCCTCTAAAGAGGCGAAAACAAGCGGTGTTTATGGCGCTGAAGTGGATACAAAGTCAGGCAGATTATAACAATGTCATGCAGCATTTGACGTTGTCGCCAGGGGAGAAGAAAGGTAATAAAGAACTGAATGAAAAAGATGTGATTAACTTTTTAGGTATCGGGGAACAAAAATTGTTTTTTTACACCAATTATGGCGAAAAGCTCACCTTACTGCATAATAACCTCCCGGTTTTTGTTGACCCGGATGAGCCATTTAAACCCATACCTGACATCCTGATGTCAGAATATCTTGCCATGATCGACGACCAGCATCCGACGGGTACAATGACTGCCTGATGCAATGGCTGAGGTGATAAGATGAGAAAATTAATCGTAGTTGCTTCCGTTGCTGCCGGTTTACTGACCGGGTGCGATCAGGGAAATACCACCGGGAGTGAAAAAGCAGCTAAAGCACTTGTGGATAAATCGGTCTCTAATATGGTCCCCGTTCAGGGTGGTGAGTTTTTAATGGGTGATTTTGGTCCATTAGTTGGTCAAAAATTACCTTTCAGCATACAACAGGATGATAAAACTTTACATAAGGTTATTTTAAGTGGTTTTTCGATATCAAAATATAAAGTCACTAACGATGATTTTAATGTTTATTTGAAAGTAACAGATAAAAAAAATCCACCTGTGGATATACTGGCAAAACGTCATCCTTCTCTGCTAAAGGGGGATTATCCTGCAGGTGTTATCTGGCAACAGGCAAAAGATTATTGTCAGTGGTTAGGTAAAAAATCCGGTAAAAAAATTGATTTGCCGACAGAGGCGCAATGGGAGTTTGCAGCAAGGTCCAGAGGTCAGTATCTTCCGTTTGCTACTAACAATGGTGAGTTTTCACCAGGAAAAAATGTCCCAAGCCAGGATGAACTGAATAAATACACTGACGGGATGGGGCTTCCCATTTATCCAGTAGGTAAATACCCATCAAATCCCTTAGGGCTGTATGATATGGGATTGAGTGGTTCAGAATGGACCAATGACTGGTATGCAGCAGATTATTACTCCAACTCTCCGGTAAAGAATCCTCAGGGACCAGAGCAAGGGACCGAGAAAGTGTTGCGTGGGAATGTTGGCGGCGACAGACAGTACGCATTGACTATGTTTAGACAATCTGCTTCACCACTCCCAGAAGAAGTTGATGGTGACTATGAAAAATATGGTGTTGGTCCGCAGTAT
>NZ_KV793011.1:341-1253 GCF_001808325.1 Klebsiella sp. HMSC16C06 | reverse complement strand
TTTCGTTGTGTCGTTAATAAATAATGTGTGATGCCATCTCTTATTTTAACCGAGTCAGAATGCTCAACGAATATTCGGCTGAACCGGATAGGATATTTAATCTATCCCGGATTTCCTGATGTCAGAATATCTTGCCATGATTGATGAGCTGCACCCGACGGGGACAATGACTGCCTGATGCAAAGGCTTAGGTGATAAGATGAGAAAATTAATCGTAGTTGCTTCTGTTGCCGCCAGTTTACTGCTCGGGTGCGACCAGAAGAGTACTGACAAGCGTGAAACCTTGTCTGAAGCGCTTGTTGCTAAGTCGCTCTCTAACATGGTTCCCGTTCAGGGCGGCGAGTTTTTAATGGGGGATTTTGGCCCATTAGTCGGTGAAAAACTGCCTTTCAGCATAAACCAGGATGATAAGGTATTACATAAGGTTGTGTTAAGTGATTTTTTAATATCAAAATTTAAGGTTACCAATAAGAATTATAAAGAATATTCAAAACTTACTAATAAAAGAGCACTGCCGGTAGGTCCATTTATGAAAAATCATCCATCTTTATTATCCGATGATTATTCAGCAAATGTGACCTGGCAACAGGCAAAATACTATTGTCAGTGGTTAGGTAAGGAGTCCGGTAAAAAAATTGATTTGCCGACAGAGGCGCAATGGGAGTATGCAGCAAGATCCAGAGGGCAGTATCTTCCGTTTGCTACCAACAATGGTGAGCTTTTACCCGGGAAAAATTTCCCGAACCAGGACGAACTGGATAGTTATACTGATGGTATTGGGCTTCCTTTTTATCCAATAGGGAAGTTCCCGCCAAACCCCCTGGGTCTGTATGATATGGGACTTAGTGGCTCAGAATGGACCAATGACTGGTATGCGTCAGATTATTACTCTCATTCTCCGGTAAACGATCC
>NZ_KV793011.1:0-321 GCF_001808325.1 Klebsiella sp. HMSC16C06 | reverse complement strand
ATTACTCTCATTCTCCGGTAAACGATCCTCAGGGACCCGTAAAGGGGACCGAAAAAGTCCTCCGCGGGAATGTTGGCGGTGACAGACAATACGCTTTAACCGTGTTCAGACAATCAGATTTGCCAGTTCCAAAGATCAATAAAGACGATGATTATGAAAAATATGGTGTTGGTCCGCAGTATGTTTTCCGTTGCGTCATCAATAAATAATGTCGTTTGGTTGTGACATATATCATTTTAACCGGAGCAACAACGTTGAATGAATGTTCCAATAAACCGGAGAGACTATTTAAACCTGTCCCGGATAGCCTGATGTCAGAAT
>NZ_KV793010.1:25182-98171 GCF_001808325.1 Klebsiella sp. HMSC16C06 | reverse complement strand
CGGATTTGGCTTTCTGTACAGCGTCCATGCTCAGGGCGCGCAGCGCGTTGGCGCATTGGCAGCGAATGGTTTTTGTCGTCTTCATCAGTCTTTATCCCTGCGGCTTACAGCATCTGCTGAATCTGTTGTTCCAGTTTCACCTGATCGACAGCAAACAGTCGGATCCCTTCCGCTAGTTTTTCCACTGCCATGGGATCCTGATGATGCTGCCAGAGAAACTCCGCCTGCGTCATCGGGCTGGGACGAGTTTCCGTCACGCAGCCGGGGGTCAACTGGCGGGTCAACACTCCTTCGCTGGCCGCCAGCTCGTCCAGCAGTGCCGGAGAGATAGTCAGGCGATCGCAGCCCGCCAGCGCCTGGATCTGCTCAATACGACGGAAGCTGGCGCCCATTACCACCGTGTCATAGCCATGGGATTTGTAATACTGATAAATCTGGCGCACAGAGACCACGCCCGGATCGCTGTCCACCTGATAGGCTGACTGCGGCTGGTGCTTCTGATACCAGTCGTAGATGCGGCCCACAAAGGGCGAGATGAGAAAGACGCCCGCTTCGGCGCATGCCCGGGCCTGAGCGAAAGAGAACAGCAGCGTCAGGTTGCAGTTTATACCGCTCTGCTCCAGCTCTTCGGCAGCGCGAATGCCCTCCCAGGTGGCGGCGAGCTTAATTAAAATCCGCTCGGGACCAATGCCATTTTTTTCATATAACTGGATGAGCTTGCGCGCCTTCGCGACGCACATTCCGCGATCCCAGGCAAAGCGGGCATCCACTTCGGTGGAGATACGCCCGGGCACATGGCGCAGCACCTCGCTGCCGATATCCACTGCCACCTGATCGCAGGCGTTAATCAATTGTGTTTCTGCGCTGCCTCCCTGGCGGCGTGCCTTGCCAATCGCATCGGCAATCAGCGGCTGATACTGCGGCAGCTGCGCGGCCTTCAGCACCAGCGAGGGGTTGGTGGTCGCATCCTGGGGTGCAAACTTTTTAATCGATTCAATATCGCCGGTATCAGCAACAACCGTGGTGTATTTTTTCAGTTCGTCTAACTGGCTCATCATCTGTTCCTTATCTTACGACTGCGGAGATTAATCTCTGGCATGCTGGTGTTCGTAATAATCAATACGTTCCACTTTGGGCGCGGAGCCGCCGCCTTCATATTCGGACTCAAGCCACGCCTGAATAATTTTTTTTCCCAGCTCAGTGCCAATCACCCGCGCGCCGAGGGTAATAATCTGCGCGTTGTTACTTTTACGCGCTCGCTCAGCGGAGAAGGTATCGTGACACTGGGCGGCACGGACCCCGGGGACTTTATTGGCCACAATACTCATCCCAATGCCGGTACCGCAGATCAGAATGCCGCGCTCGTGTTCGCCCTGTTTAATCGACATCGCCACCGCATGGGCAACATCCGGATAAACGGTACTCCCCTGGCGCTTATCGCTGCTGTAATCCGCGACGTTTATTCCCAGCCCATTCAAATAAGCGACGATAGTATCGCGAAAAGCATAGGCGGCATCATCCGCACCAATAGCGATTGTTTTCATGGTTATTTCCTTAATTTAACAGTACGTCTTAATGACAATTCGGGTAAAACGAAATTTGGTCGCCGGGCTGAATAATTTGTGGTGGTTCGCCGTAAAGGTGTACCGTCCCGGGTAATTCAGCGATATCTGCGCCATCAAAATTTAGCGTGATATGGCCAAGCTGTCGTAAATTTGCCGTTGCCACACTGCCTACCGCGGTCACCCGATAATTTTTATCATTTAATTTCATTCGCTGACCGGGCGATAACTCGGCGGTCAGTTCGCTGGCCTGGTGTACGGCGCAATAACTCGCAATATCGTCGGGAACGGCATCGGAGAATAAAATAAGCCGCTGCTCCCGCAAAGAGCACTCAACATATTCCCCGACGGCGGTAATTCGTAATGAATACAACGGCACGCTCATACTATTTGTGTCCTTTGGCGGCAGGGGAAGATAATGTCACGCTCTCTTCACTTTTCGCGTCTTTCAAAGGTTCAGCGGCTGGCGCCCGCTTTTTCAGCCGTTTATCAAACCAGGCGACCAGTATCGGCGCGGTGATCATGGTGATAATGCTCGCCGTCGCCAGCTGCGCGGTGGCGGCATCCACGTACATCGCCAGCGAAGGATCCGCCTGGGCAACCATCGCCGGCGTCAGCGCTGAGCTGGCGGCGGTGGTTCCCAGCGCGGCGCCCAGCGCGCTTTTCTTCTTCAAAAACAGGTTGTAGATAAAGTAGAACACAATCCCGGTGAGCGCGGAGATAATCCCCAACAGGATCCCGGACAGGCCGGCGGTAAACACCGTATTGATGCTGGAGTTGGCGCCGATGGCGAACGACATAATAATGATCACCAGCGGCTGCGCCGCGGCGCATAACTGTTTAAAACGTTCGTCCAGATTGCCCCACAGCATGCCAATCAGCAGCGGGATAAGCATCGACAGCAGCGCGGCGAAGGGAATATTGGCCAGGCCGCTGACGCCCAGCACCATCATGGTGACAAACGGACCATCCTTGATGCAGAACACGGAGATCGCCCCGGCATCACTGGCATCGCCATAGTTGCTGCACAATGCGATATAGAGGGAGCTGTTCGAGCTGGTCAGGCAGGCAATCAGCGCCAGGGTCGATATCCCGAGAAATCCGCTCGGGCCAAACAACGTTCCCGCGGCCCATACCGCCAGGGCCCCGGCCAGACATTTGAGAAACAGCAGCACGGCGCCTTTATAGAGCGGCAAACCGGCCTGACGGATATTGATTGAGGTTCCGCAAATGAGCAAAAATATGCCCATCATGGCGCTGGAACCGACTTTAAATAAAGCGGTGGTTGGGCCGCCAATGCTGAGCACCTGGGGAGCAAAGGTATTAATCAATATTGCCACCAGCAGTGGAATAATGATTAGCCCACCGGGCACCTTATTCATTTTCTCAAGTATATTAATATTCATAGGGTGACTCTTAAATTAAGATTTAACAGAGATAACGACGCAATACTACCCTGACGACCATTACGTCGTTTATTTTTTATTAGATGACTGGGTTATTGCTGTGCTTCTTGATAAATTCGGTCAACAATGATGCCAATAATATCTTCCGGTCCGGTTAACCCTCCTTTTCCGACACAAATTAAGCCGGCATAATCACCACCAATAATCCGCACCATATCGGTTTGCGGGATGACATAGTCAATCATTTCTATTCCGGTCGCGCCCAGCTCTTTTAGGACATTGACCATGGTGTCACCGCCGGTCATATACAATCCTTTAATTTCACCCGACGCACAGTTAAGCACCTCGCGTACAATACTGCCCAATCCGTGGTTAATATTTTGCGCAGCCTCACCGTGGGCCAGACCAAATCTCTGCTCCTCTTCCTGAAGGTTTAGCAACCGCCCGGTCAAGGCGGATTCAAAAACAAAGAGCGCGTTGTGCTGCGCCGGAACGCACTGTCGGGCATGCTGTACCACGCGATTGACTTCAATCTCAGCGGCGTTTTTCCTGTCAACCAACAGCTCGGCATCAACCGGGATATGGCAGACCCGGTCATCCCTGGCGATCAAATACTGGAGCTGTTTTTTGGTTACTGGCGTTGCGCTGCCGGCAACGATCAAAATCGAGCCGCGCTGGCCGTCCGCTGTCAGGCTCGCGGGCGCGCTGCTCCGCGCTTCGCGCATCAGGCCGCGACGAACCGCCAGCCGTTCGGTAAAGGGCCCCGGATCGACGGCCAGCACGTTCCAGTTCAGGGCCACTACCGCCCCGGCGATGGCATCGACATCGTCGACGGTTATCGCATCGACCACTATCACCCGCACGCCGCGTTGCTGTTGCTCCTGCAAATCCTGCTGGATTTGCCCTTCGCCTTTCATCACCGACGTCAGCGCGATATGCCCGACCTGATGATGGGTCTGCGCCGCCAACAGTCCCGGCACCCACGACTCGGTGACCGGGGTACGTACATCGCGAGCCACATCGGTCCGCGACAGGGCTACCGAATCAATCACCGAATAACCGCCGACGAGAATACGCCGTGACTGCGGCATCGCCGGCACCACAACCGCCACCGTCTCCTGCGGCAGTTGTTCCAGCATGGCATCGATTTCAAATCCGATGCCGCCGCGCAGCGTGGTATCAATCCGCTTGGTGAAGTAGTGCGCGCCGCGAGCCTGCAGCTGTTTCACCGCAGCGCTCACTTTGTGCTGGGCCTCCGCTTTCGGCAATGGGCGGCTGTCGCTGCTGACGACCATCGCCGGATACTCGACCTCATTGCGGGAGAAGGATTCGGTATCGAAAAACGCGGCGGTTTTTAAACCGCTACGTGCCAGCAGCACCCCGACGGTGGTCGCCCCGGTCAAATCGTCAGCCACGATCCCAAGCTTTCCGCCTTCCCCTTGTGGCCAGACCATCTCAATGCAGGCAGGCGTCACCCCGGAGACGTAGATCCCTTCGTGTATAAATTCCGCCAGCGGGCCGCTTTTGCCGGTGGGATGCAGGTTAATGGTGGGAATTCCCCGCTTCGGATAGAGTCCGCAGCGCAGCGTGCCGCCGCAGTCGATGACCATTAAACCAATCTCTTCTGCCGGCGGTTCGCCATTTTTGAATACATCAATGGAGGGCCAGCCGGTCAGTTCGCTCAGGCGGTCCACGACCGGGGGACGGATCCCCCCGGTAATGTACGCAATCTTTTTTCCCTGACCCAGCGTGATAGTCAGAGGCCCACCCCAGCCCTTACAGCCCTTGCTAATCAACAGATGTTTTTCCATTTCTCTGTCCTCGTGATTCGCATGAACCTCAGCGATTATTGATGCTTCATTTTCCAGTAACGGGCCGCCACCAGCGTCGACTCAAGCATACTGACAGTACCCGCCTTACCGGTACCGGCGATATCAAACGCCGTCCCATGGTCAACGGAGCTGCGCATAAACGGCAGGCCGAAGGTAATGGTGATTGAACGTTCAAAGTCGAGGGTTTTACAGGCGATATGCCCCTGATCGTGATACAGCGAGAGAATGGCGTCGTAGCGCCCCTGTTTGCCGAGATGGAACACGGAATCGGCCGGTACCGGCCCGATAGCGTTGATCCCCATCTCCTGGGCCGCTTTCACCGCCGGGATCAGATTGTCTGCCTCTTCGTGACCAAAAAGACCGTTGTCGGAACCATGCGGGTTCAGGGCGGCCACGGCAATACGCGGATTGTTGATGTTCAGGGCAGTAAATTCATGATGGATCTGCTGAACGCAGGCCAGCACCCGCGCTTTATTGGCATAGTCACAGGCAGCTTTTAGCGCCATATGGCGGCTCACGAAGAAGACGCGCAGGTTGTGGACGTGGAACATAGTCAAGCCATAATCAGATTGGGTTTCCACCTGATAGATTTCGGTATGGCCCGGGAGCTTACATCCCGCCAGCTTGATGGCTTCCTTATGAATAGGTGCAGTAGAGACCACGTCGATCAGCCCCGCTTTGCCCAGTTCGATCGACTTCATCACATAGTCCAGCGACATTTGCCCAGCCAGCTTCTGCACCTTGCCCCATTCGATGCTGTCGCAGTCGTAGTCGCCGGTTTCCAGGACATCCAGCGTCCCCCAGCTGAAACGGGCCTCCTGAGGATGAGCAATTTTATGGATAGCAAAATCGCAGCCCATGATTTTCATCGCCCGGCTGATAATCGGTACCGAGCCGATCAGGAACGGTTTGCACTCGTCATACACGCTTTTGTCCATCATGGTGGCCACGGTGATCTCTGGGCCGATCCCTGCCGGATCGCCGATGGTAATCGCCACAACGGGTTTTTTCTCTGCTGACATCATGCGCCTCTCTTGTCTCAGCTGATTGTTCATATGTTCATAGTCAAATCATATGCTCAAAACATTACCTGATGAATGAGCCGCCATTAGTGATGAGGATCACATAAAAAAATTCATAGATTTTTTTCATCGAAAAATGTGATCTAACATATGTTCATGTACTGATAAAAAGTTCAACCTCAATACAGGGTATGACACCCACATTTTGCAAGCGTTTGATTTTATTAACAGGAGAAGCAAAGATGACCCCGATATGGTTAGGAACCAGCTGGAAAATGAATAAGCCGCTGTCGCAGGCCATGGCCTGGTGCGAAACGCTGGCAGCGCGGATGCCAGAGGGCTGTCACCCTGCTATTCAGCCCTTCGTCATTCCCCCCTTCACCGCGATCCAACCCGTCAGCCATTTTCTGCAAATGCATCAGTTACCACTTTTGACCGGCGCGCAGAATATGCATGAAGCGGATCAGGGCGCCTGGACCGGGGAAATCTCGGCGGCCATGTTGGCAGAAACCGGCGCCACGCTTGTTGAGCTGGGACATTCAGAACGACGCGCCGCCTTTAATGAAAGCGATGCCGCGATTAATCGAAAAGTACATAGCGCCTTAGGTCATGGCCTGCGCCCACTGATCTGTATTGGCGATAGCGCCGAGGAGAAACGCTGGCAGGTGTCGTGGGAGAGCGTGGTGCGGCAGATGAAAATCGCCCTGTACGGCCTGAGCCACCAGCAGGCGCTGCAGACCCTGATTGCTTATGAACCGGTGTGGGCCATTGGCGAACACGGCACCCCCGCCTCGCCGCAGGAGGCGGGCGTCATTCATCAGGCGTTGCGTGAGGCGCTTTGCGAGCGGTTTGGTCATGAGACAGGAATCCGTATCCCACTGCTCTATGGCGGCAGCGTTACACTGCAAAACGCGGTGGAACTGCTGCGCCAGCCGGAGATCAATGGCTTGTTTATCGGCCGCGCGGCCTGGGACGCACAAGGCTATTGCGACATTGTTCAACGCGTTACACAGGAATTTATTTTGCAGGCGCAGTAATATAAGAGGGACACCAGAGATGGAAATTCCAAGCCATGATTGAACAAGACTCAGATTACGCCCTGCTCACTGAAATTGCGGTGGCTTATTACGATCAGGAACAAACGCAGGAAGAGATCGCCAAACGATTCGGCATTTCGCGTATCAAAGTCGGGCGCCTGCTGAAAAAAGCGCGCCAGGAAGGGATTGTTGAGATCAGCGTCAAATACCATCCGGTCTTCAGCTCCCAGATTGAGCAGCAGTTTATTTCGCACTTTGGCATTAAGCGCGCGCTGATTGCCCTGGATCACCATGATGAAGATGAACAGCGCCAGCAGGTGGCGGCCCTGGTCAGTAACTACCTGGCTGGGGTGTTAAAAAACGATATGACCGTCACCGTTGGTCAGGGGCGCAATGTGGCCGCGGTGGCGAATCACGTCGGTGTGTTTCCTGAGCGCCACTGCCGCTTTATCTGCGGCATCGGCGGAACCAAGCGCGACAATCAGCTGATCGACGCCGACCACATCAGCCGGAATCTGGCGCGCAAATTTAACGGCTTCAGCGAAACGCTTTACGCCCCGGCCTATGTGGAAACCCCGGAGCTGCGCGCCGCCTTTATGCAAAACCGCCTGATTAAGGCCACGCTCGAACAGGCCAGCAAAGCTGACGTGGCGATCATTGGCCTCGGCGATATGAATGAAAACAGCTTTATGGTCCAGCTCGGCTGGTTTACGCCGCAGGAAATTGCCACCGCGCGTCAGGAACAGGGGGTGGTGGGCGATCTGGCGGGGTACAGCTTTTTCAATATTCAGGGCAAACCCGTCGATACGGTGATGAATGACCGGGTCATTGGCTTAAGTCTCGAACAGCTGCGGGCCATTCCCTGCGTCATCGCTATCGCCTCCGAAAGTACGAAAGCGACGGCGATCCTGGGGGCATTACGCACCGGGGTTATCGATGTGCTGGCTACCAGCGCCTCGAACGCCCGTTCGGTCATTAATATGCAAAAGGCGCTATAAATAAGCCACGGCGCAGGCGGCGGATCAGCGTCGTCCACCGTCGCGCTGGCCTTTGCCCTTCCCTTTTTCGGCTCGCTGTATCAAAAAATCATCAATGATGCCGACAACCCAGTTGAGAGGTTTCCACAGTACCAGCAGCAGCAGCATGGGGCCGTATATCCGCACACCCCCTGTCGCGATCTGACCGATGCACAGCAGGGCTAAGATATCCAGCAGCAGGCACAATGCGCTGCCAGTGCCGACGAACAGACACAGCAGGAAGAGGATCGGCCGGCTATCAGCGTGTAGCGGTAAAGCGCGCTGGCTCCAGACGCCAACGATAATGGCCGCGATCAACATGATCGCTTCGATAACCAGCAGATTATGCATGGTCTGACTCCTGTCATGACGTTTCATCCTTGTCAGCAGCGCTGCCGGAAGCAGTGGCCAGGGCCCTGGCTACCGGCAGGCGGCTTCAGTTTATAGCGGGTTTTCCTGCAGCAGCTTATCGATAAAGGCAGGCACCACTTCGCTTGCCAGCCCGTAGTGCTTCTCGGCAAACTCGCTGCCCACCTGGCTGGGTTCCAGGTTCAGTTCAACGGTATGGGCGCCGTGCAGCCTCGCCTCGTGCACAAAGCCAGCCGCCGGATAGACATGGCCGGAGGTACCGATGGCGATAAAAATATCCGCGTCGGCCAGCGCGCTGTAGATCTCATCCATCCCCAGCGGCATTTCGCCAAACCAGACCACGTGCGGACGCAGCGCCGCCGGGAACTGACAGCAGTGGCATTTGTCCTCGGCGGTGACGTCGCCGGTCCACTCCAGCACCTGGCCGCTCCACGAACAGCGCACCTTTAGCAGCTCGCCGTGCATATGGATCACCCGGCGGTTGCCGGCGCGCTCGTGCAGATTATCAATATTCTGGGTGACCAGCAGGAAATGGTCGCCCAGTAGATCTTCCAGACGCGCCAGCGCCAGATGCGCCGCGTTCGGCGCGATCTCCGGGCTCTGCAGCTGGCGACGACGGGCGTTGTAGAACGCCTGCACCAGCGCCGGATCGCGGGCGAAGCCTTCCGGCGTCGCCACATCTTCCACCCGATGCTCTTCCCACAGGCCATCCGCCGCGCGGAAGGTTTTAATCCCCGACTCTGCCGAGATGCCCGCGCCGGTTAACACCACCACTCTCGGTTTTGCCATCGCTTCAGGTTTCATCCTGTCCTCCCTAAAGAAAATCCGCTGACGCAGACGGTCACGCAACCGACGTTTATTGCGACGAAAACGGCTCAATCGATGTAAACGGCGCGACTGCATAGCTACCTCTGTGATTAATGGGTCAGGTGAAGGAAGGCCGCACCGCGCATTCCCCCGGCATCGCCGTGGCGTGCGCGCTCAATGCGCGGAACCCTGGCGACCGGCAGAAGATGGCGCGGCAATCGTTGCGCCAGCCCTTCGCTAATGGCCGTAAAGTTAGATAATCCACCGCCGAGCACCAGTAAATCCGGGTCGACAATGGTCAGTATATTCCCCAGACACACCGCCAGCAGATCGAGATAGCGCTCAACGTGCGCCTGGGCGCGCGGATCGTGCTGCTGCCACTGCGCCACTATCTCCGGCGAGGAGAGCGGTTGCTGGTAAAAATGTTCGTACAGCCAGGCGAAACCACGGCCGGAGAGATAATTTTCAATGCAGCCCAGCTGGCCGCAGCCGCAGCGCAGCAGCGGAAAATCGCGCCCGACCACCTCCAGGGCATCCACCGGCAGGCGAATATGGCCGAACTCGCCGGTGATATAGCTATGTCCGATAATCGATTTACCGTTCAACACCAGTCCGCCGCCCACGCCGGTGCCGAGGATCAGCCCCATCACCAGCGGGTATTGCGTAAACTCATCGTCCCACGCTTCAGACAGCGCGAAACAGTTGGCGTCATTATCGAGGCGCACATCGCGCCCCAGCCGCGCGCTGAGGTCGGTGCGCAGCGGCCGGCCGCTGGCGGCTGGCACGTTAGCGGCATACAGCGTGCCGTCTGCCGTTTCCGGCATCCCCGGAATACCGATCCCGACCGACCCCTGCTGGTCGAAGCGCTCATCGGCCTCGCGGACCAGCGCCTCCACCGCCTGGAGAAAATCCTCATAACTGCTTTTCGGCGTGGCGACGCGTTTTTCCCACTGCAGTCGCCGCTCCTGATTAAATACGCCCAGCGCTATCTTGCTGCCGCCAATGTCAAATCCATAATACATTTCAGCAATTCCTCTTGTGTCGTCAGCAAAGCCGACGATGACGATAAATTACTGGCCACTCAGCACCCTCGCCGGGTCGATGCGGCTGGCGCGGCGGGCGGGATACCAGCTGGCCAGCAAACTCAGCAACAGTGCTGTCACCAGCACATAAAAGACGTCCAGCCAGTGCAGTTCTGACGGCAGGAAGTCAATAAAATAGATGTCGCCGGAGAGGAATTTATGCCCGATCAGGTATTCGATGCCGTTGATGATTGACGTCAGGTTCAACGCGCAGATCACGCCGATCACTACCCCGAACAGGCTGCCTACCGATCCGGCTAATAAACCATACCACACGAAAATCGCGCGAATTAAGCCGTCTTTTGCGCCAAGCGTGCGCAGCACCGCAATATCGCCGCTTTTGTCTTTGACCGCCATCACCAGCGTCGAGACGATGTTAAAGCAGGCCACGCCGATCACCAGCACCATCGCCAGATACATAATGGCGCGGATCATCTGGATATCGCGATACATATAGCCATAGGTGCCGATCCAGCTCTTGATGTAGACGTAGCTGTTGGTCACCTCGCCGGCGTCGCGCACCAGTTTGTTCGCGTGGAAAACGTCGGTGACCTTGATGGCGATGCCGGTCACGCTGCCGCCCATCTCCAGGTACTGCTGCGCATCCTGCATCGGGATCATGGCAAAACTATGATCGAGCTGGCCGCTCAGCTGTAAAATTCCGGTCACATGCAGCCTGACGCGTTTTGGCTGCAGCAGTTGATGGTCGGCGTCGGCGTTAGGGATCATGATCGACACCCAGTCCCCCTGCTTCACGTGCAGCGCATCGGCGACCCCTTTCCCCAGAATCACCTGCTGTTCGCCGGCCTTGAATCCGGCCCACGCGTTATTCTGCACAAAGGTGGGCAGCGCGCTGAGCCGGGTTTCCTGCTGCGGGTCGACCCCTTTCACCTGGATGGCGCGCATATTGCTGCCGCTCTCCACCAGGCCGGTGAAGTTAATATAGGGCGCTGCCGCGACAATCCCCTTCACCTTCTGCACCTTCGCCAGCGCCTCCTGCCAGTTATTCCACGGCTGGTTCACGGGTTCGATTTCGCCGTGCGGCACCACCGCCAGCACGCGGTTGTTCAGCTCGCGTTCAAAACCGTTCATTGCGCTGAGGCCGACGATCAGCACCGCCACCCCCAGCGCAATGCCGATGGTGGAGATCACCGAGATCAGCGACACCATGCCGCCGCGCCGCCGTCCACGGCTGAAACGTAATGCAATCAGTAACGATAACGGAGACGCCATTACTCGGCCCCCATCAGGGTCAGGTCGGCGGTCAGACGGCCATCACGCATCTCCAGCTGGCGGCTCATGCGTTTCGCCAGCTGAAGGTCGTGGGTCACCACCAGAAACGCGGTGCGCTGCGCGACGTTCAGTTCGCCCAGCAGCTGGAAGATGCTGTCGGCGTTGCGAGCATCAAGGTTACCGGTCGGTTCATCCGCCAGCACCAGCCGCGGTTTATTCACCAGCGCGCGGGCAATCGCCACCCGCTGGCGTTCACCGCCGGAGAGCTCCGACGGACGGTGATGGCTGCGGTGTTCAAGCCCGACTGCCTGCAGCATCGCTTTCGCCTGGCGTTCAATATCCGCTGGCTTCTTTTTGCCAATCAGCAGCGGCATCGCCACGTTTTCCAGCGCGCTAAAGTCCGGCAGCAGATGGTGGAACTGATAGATAAAGCCCAGCTCGCGGTTACGCAGGTCGGCGCGCGCGGCGGTGGAGAGTTTACTCATCGGCTGGCCGGAGAAAATCACGTCGCCAGAGGTGGGCGTATCCAGGCCGCCGAGCAGATGCAGCAACGTACTTTTGCCAGAGCCGGAGGTGCCGACAATGGCCATCATCTCGCCTTCACCAATGCTGAAGCTGACATTGTGCAGGACATCGGTTTGCACATTGCCTTCCTGATAGCGTTTGCACAGGTTGTCGCATTGCAGCAGGATCTTATTCATAACGTAAAGCCTCAGCGGGTTGAGTGGCGGCAGCGCGCCAGGAAGGGTACAACGTAGACAACAAGGCCAGCACCATCGCCACCAGGGCGATAACAATAACCTGCAGCGGCTCAATCGCCACCGGCAGCGCCGCGCCGTCAAGGAAGGCGCCGATGATTGGCATTAAATTATTCAACTGGCTGGCGAGCAGCGCGCCAAGCACGGCTCCCAACAGCGCGCCGACGATCCCGGCGCTGGCGCCCTGCACCATAAAGACGGCCATGATCTGCCGCGGCGTCAGCCCTTGAGTTTGCAGGATAGCCACTTCGCCCTGCTTCTCCATCACCATCATCCCCAGCGAGGTAATAATGTTGAAGGCCGCGACGGCGACGATCAGGCTCAGCAGCAGGCCCATCATGTTTTTCTCCATGCGCACCGCCTGGAACAGTTCGCCCTTGCGCTCGCGCCAGTCCTGCCACTGGGTACCTGGCGGCAGCGTCTGCTGACTCAGGGTATCCACTTGCAGCGGTTTATCCAGCCACAGGCGCCAGCCGGTGATATTGCCCAGCGGGTAGCGCATCAGACGGGAGGCGTCGTCGATATTGGTCAGCATCTGATAGCCATCGACTTCGCTGTTGGCGGCGAAGGTGCCGATGACCGTAAACAGACGCTGGCTCGGCACGCGGCCCATCGGCGTAAACTGACTGGCGGAAGGAACCATCACGCGAATTTTATCGCCGCGATTAACCCCCAGCTGGCCCGCCAGCTGCTCACCGAGAATAACGTTATATTTGCCCGCCTGCAGATCGCTCTGTTTGACGTTCACCAGGTACGGAGTCAGGGGATCGTTCTGCGCCGGATCAATGCCCAGCATAACCCCGACCGCCACGCTGCGCGCGCTCTGCAGGACGACGTCACCGGTGGTGATCGGCGCCACGCGGGTCACCCCCTGGAGTTTCGCCTCGCGCTCCGGCAGTTGCTGAGGGTTCACCGAGCCCTGTTTGGCGCTAAGAATGGCCTGCGGCATCAGCCCCAGGATATTGTTTTGCAGCTCGCGTTCAAAGCCGTTCATCACCGACAGGACCGTCACCAGCGCCATTACGCCAAGCGTAATGCCGATGGTTGAGAGCCAGGAGACGAATCGACCGAAGCGGTCGGCTGCGCGCCCGCGCATATAGCGCAGGCCGATAAAGAGTGCGGCAGGTTGGTACATGTCATCCATCTGGTTGCTGATAGCCGATGCCCGAGTATATAAGCGAATACGAGCAGCGTAAATGACTGATACCTGACGACTTTATTAGCAATAATCCTAAAAACCAAGCAAATACAATCGGATAGATAAGACCTTGCTGATATATCTTTACGCTTATCCGCAACCCGGATGTTTGTTGAACCAACACCTGATGGCAATTCGGGTTGGCGAATCCAGACCAATCGCGGATAATCTCACTATTGAATATCAGCGAGTTGCCCTCCATATCGGCAGAGCGAATCCCCAAGAGACCATGAAACCGTCTATGCCTGAACAATATCGATACTCATTGCCGGCCAAAGCCGGTGATCTGCGCCAGCTTGGCGAGTTGACCGGCGCGGCCTGCGCTACCCTGGTGGCAGAGATGGCCGAACGCCACAAAGGCCCGGTGGTGCTGGTGGCACCTGACATGCAAAACGCGCTGCGTCTGAATGACGAGATCAGGCAGTTCACCGACAGCATGGTGATGGGGCTGGCTGACTGGGAAACGCTCCCCTACGACAGCTTCTCGCCGCACCAGGATATCATCTCCTCCCGTCTTGCCACCCTTTACCAGTTACCCACCATGCAGCGCGGCGTACTGATCGTCCCGGTCAGCACCCTGATGCAGCGCGTCTGTCCGCACAGCTTCCTTCACGGGCACGCGCTGGTGATGAAAAAGGGCCAGCGCCTGTCGCGCGATGCGCTGCGCGATCAGCTGGAGGGCGCCGGCTATCGCCATGTCGATCAGGTGATGGAGCACGGCGAATATGCCACCCGCGGCGCGCTGCTCGACCTGTTCCCGATGGGCAGCGACCAGCCCTACCGCCTCGATTTCTTTGACGATGAAATCGACAGCCTGCGTCTGTTCGACGTCGACAGCCAGCGCACGCTGGAGGAAGTGGCGGCCATTAACCTGCTGCCGGCGCACGAGTTTCCCACCGACCAGACCGCCATCGAGCTGTTCCGCAGTCAGTGGCGCGACCGTTTTGAGGTGAAGCGCGATGCCGAGCATATCTATCAGCAGGTCAGTAAAGGGACACTGCCTGCCGGTATCGAATACTGGCAGCCGCTGTTCTTCAGCGAGCCGCTGCCGCCGTTATTTAGCTATTTCCCGGCCAGCACCCTGATCGTCAACACCGGCGATCTCGAGGCCAGCGCGGAACGTTTCCAGAATGAAGCCCGCGCCCGCTTTGAAAACCGCGGCGTCGATCCGATGCGCCCGCTCCTGCCGCCGGAACTGCTGTGGCTGCGCAGCGATGAGCTGTTCGGCGAACTGAAAAAATGGCCGCGCGTACAGCTGAAAACCGAGCGCCTGGCGGACAAAGCGGCGAATACCAATCTGGGCTACCAGACGCTGCCGGACCTCGCGGTGCAGGCGCAAAACAAAGCGCCCCTGGATAATCTGCGCCGCTTCCTCGAGTCCTTTACCGGCCCGGTGATCTTCTCCGTGGAAAGCGAGGGTCGCCGTGAAGCGCTGAGCGAAATGCTGGCGCGGATTAAAATTGCGCCAAAACACGTGCTGCGTCTGGAAGAAGCCACCGGCAATGGCCGCTATCTGATGATTGGCGCCGCCGAACACGGGTTTATTGACAGTCAGCGCGGCCTGGCGCTGATTTGCGAAAGCGACCTGCTCGGCGAGCGCGTGGCGCGCCGTCGGCAGGATTCACGTCGCACAATCAACCCTGACATCCTCATTCGCAACCTTGCCGAACTGCATATCGGCCAGCCGGTTGTCCATCTGGAGCACGGCGTGGGCCGCTATGCGGGAATGACCACCCTGGAAGCCGGCGGCATCACCGGCGAATACCTGATGCTGACTTACGCCAACGATGCCAGGCTATACGTTCCGGTATCCTCCCTGCATCTTATCAGCCGTTACGCCGGCGGGGCGGAAGAGAACGCGCCCCTGCACAAGCTGGGCGGCGATGCCTGGACCCGGGCGCGACAAAAAGCGGCTGAGAAAGTACGCGACGTGGCGGCAGAGCTGCTGGATATCTACGCCCAGCGCGCGGCGAAGGCGGGCTTTGCCTTTAAACACGACCGCGAACAGTATCAGCTGTTCTGCGACGGCTTCCCGTTTGAAACCACGCCGGATCAGGCGCAGGCGATTAACGCCGTCCTCAGCGATATGTGCCAGCCGCTGGCCATGGACCGCCTGGTGTGCGGCGATGTGGGCTTCGGTAAGACCGAAGTGGCTATGCGCGCCGCCTTCCTCGCCGTGGAGAACCACAAGCAGGTGGCGGTGCTGGTGCCGACCACCCTGCTGGCTCAGCAACACTATGACAACTTCCGCGATCGTTTCGCCAACTGGCCGGTACGCATCGAAATGCTCTCCCGCTTCCGCAGCGCTAAAGAGCAGGCGCAGATCCTCGAGCAGGCCGCGGAAGGCAAAATCGATATCTTAATCGGCACCCATAAGCTGTTGCAGAGCGAGGTGAAGCTGCGCGATCTGGGGCTGCTGATCGTCGACGAAGAGCACCGCTTTGGCGTTCGTCACAAAGAACGCATCAAAGCAATGCGCGCCGATGTCGATATCCTGACCCTCACCGCCACGCCGATCCCGCGGACGCTGAACATGGCGATGAGCGGGATGCGGGACCTGTCGATCATCGCCACGCCGCCGGCGCGCCGTCTGGCGGTGAAGACCTTCGTTCGCGAATACGACGCCCTGGTGGTGCGCGAGGCGATCCTGCGCGAAACGCTGCGCGGAGGCCAGGTCTACTATCTATTTAATGACGTCGAAAACATCCAGAAAGCCGCCGACAAGCTGGCGGAGCTGGTGCCGGAGGCGCGGATAGCCATCGGCCACGGCCAGATGCGGGAGCGCGAACTGGAGCGGGTGATGAATGACTTCCATCACCAGCGCTTCAATGTGCTGGTGTGCACCACCATCATCGAAACCGGGATCGACATTCCCACCGCCAACACCATCATCATCGAACGCGCCGACCATTTTGGCCTCGCCCAGCTGCACCAGCTGCGCGGCCGCGTTGGCCGTTCGCATCATCAGGCCTATGCCTGGCTGCTGACGCCGCATCCGAAAGCGATGACCACCGATGCGCAAAAGCGCCTTGAAGCCATTGCGTCGCTGGAAGATCTCGGCGCCGGCTTTGCGCTGGCGACCCACGATCTGGAGATTCGCGGGGCCGGGGAACTGCTCGGCGAAGATCAGAGCGGTCAGATGGAAACCATCGGCTTCTCTCTGTATATGGAGCTGCTGGAGAACGCAGTCGATGCGCTGAAAGCCGGACGCGAACCCTCGCTGGAAGATCTCACCAGCCAGCAGACGGAGGTCGAACTGCGCATGCCTTCCCTGCTGCCTGACGATTTCATCCCTGACGTCAATACGCGACTGTCATTCTATAAGCGCATTGCCAGCGCCAAAAACGAACTCGATCTGGAGGAGATCAAAGTCGAGCTGATCGATCGTTTTGGCCGCCTGCCCGATGCCGCCCGCAACCTGCTGGATATTGCCCGTCTGCGTCAGCAGGCGCAGAAACTGGGGATCCGCAAACTGGAAAGCAACGAAAAAGGCGGCGTGATTGAATTTAACGAGAAAAACAACGTCAATCCGGTGTGGTTGATCGGCCTGCTGCAGAAGCAGCCCCAGCACTTCCGGCTGGACGGGCCGACGCGCCTGAAATTCATGCAGGATCTGGAAGAGCGTAAAACGCGGATGGACTGGGTTCGCCAGTTTATGCGTCAGCTGGAAGAGAACGCCGTCGCCTGACTGGCAGGAGATACGGCCCCCTGGCCGTATCTCCCTTCTTACATACCTGGCAATCTTTACAAACATTTTGCAATCCGCCTGGATTTCCCCACACAGACTCACGCCATAATCTCATCTGCTTTTCATATAAAAATAACCACTTATATATTTTGGAGTTATGGTAATGAGAAACCGTTTCCCCGTTACGCTCTGGCTGGCGCTGGTCGCGCTGGTCGCCGCGCTGGCTCTGCCCGCGCGCGCCAACACCTGGCCCCTTCCCCCGCCGGGCAGCCGGCTGGTAGGTCAGAATACGTTCCACGTGGTGCAGGATAACGGCGGTTCGCTGGAGGCGATTGCCAAAAAGTACAATGTCGGCTTTCTGGCCCTGCTGCAGGCCAATCCCGGGGTTGACCCCTATGTTCCCCGCGCCGGCAGCGTGCTGACCATCCCCCTGCAGACGCTGCTGCCCGATGCGCCGCGCGAAGGGCTGGTGATTAACCTTGCCGAGCTGCGCCTCTACTATTACCCGCCGGGTAAAAATGAAGTGACCGTCTACCCGATCGGCATCGGCCAGCTGGGCGGAACCACCATCACGCCGACGATGGTCACGACCGTGTCTGACAAGCGGGCCAATCCGACCTGGACGCCCACCGCTAACATTCGCGCCCGCTATAAGGCAATGGGGATTGAGCTGCCGGCGGTGGTGCCAGCCGGTCCTGACAACCCGATGGGCCATCACGCCATCCGCCTCGCCGCCTATGGCGGAGTCTATCTCCTGCACGGCACCAATGCCGATTTCGGCATCGGCATGCGCGTCAGCTCCGGCTGCATTCGTCTGCGCGACAACGATATCAAGGCGCTGTACAACGCCATTTCGCCAGGCACTAAGGTGAATATCATTAACACGCCGATCAAGGTATCGGTAGAGCCGGATGGCCGCCGTCTGGTTGAAGTCCATCAGCCGCTGTCTGAGCATATCGATGACGACCCGCAGACCTTGCCCATTACGCTTAACGCGACCATGACGGAGTTCAAACAGGCGCCGCAAACCGACGGGACGGTGATGGAGCGCGCGATGAATTACCGCTCGGGCATGCCCATTGACGTCACGCGTCATGCTGCCCCTGGACCGCAGTCGTTGTAGTCTTACGCTGCAGAAAACAAAAAAACCCGCCTGATGGCGGGTTTTTTGTTGGCAAGGGTCAAACAGGGGTACAACAGGGTCTTACTCATCGCTGTCCGGTGAAGGGGGCCGGGCAACGACGCATCGGGCTTACTTGTAGATAACAGCGGTGCCGTGAAGGGTATTCGGACCGGTTACCGAAGTAATACGGAATGAGGTGGCGCCCATCTCTTCTGCTTTCTGCGCCAGCTGATCTTCCAGCGAGCCCAGGTTGGTCCCGGCAGAAGCAGAGATGGTGCCTACTTTATGCTGACCCGCTGGGGTGGACTGCACCTCAACAGCGGCAAAGCTGGCGAAAGAGAGTGAGCTAAGAACGGCGGCAATAGCCAGAGTATTAACGGTTTTCATGATTATTATACCTGTGCAGATGAATTTTTTAGTAGGGCCGTAAGTATTAACTTAACGATCGATAGGTAAATAGTAATGTGATCTACATCACACGTCAACGCATTTTTATAACGATCGTTTAACTATTTATAAAATGCTTAAATTTCATACGCATATGATTTATTTATTTTTAAACCAACAGCGCTGGCCCCGGCGATCGTTTATTTTTATAATGGCCTTTCACCAAACCAACATAGGTACAACGGCACCATGACAACTGACGTTCAAAGTTGCGCCAAAAAAAGCCGTGGCCGACCGAAGGTGTTCGACAGGGATGCGGCGCTGGACAAAGCCATGACACTCTTCTGGCAGCACGGCTATGAGGCGACCTCGCTCGCCGATCTGGTCGAGGCGACAGGAGCAAAAGCCCCCACCCTGTATGCGGAATTTGTGAATAAAGAAGGCCTGTTCCGCGCAGTGTTGGATCGTTACATTTCGCGCTTTGCCGCGAAGCACGAAGCCGTGCTGTTGGCCGAAGGGAAATCCGTCGATCAGGCGTTGCGCGACTACTTCACGGCGGTCGCCACCTGCTTTACCAGCAAAGAGACGCCGGCCGGCTGCTTTATTATCAATACCTCCGCCGCGCTGGCCGCCTCCTCGACGGATATCGCCAATACCATCAAATCCCGCCATGCGATGCAGGAGCAGGCGCTCACTCAGTTTCTGCAGCAGCGGCAAGCGCAGGGCGAACTCCCCGCGGGCCGCGACGTCGCGCCGCTGGCGCAGTTTCTCAACTGTGTCCTGCAGGGGATGTCGATTAGCGCGCGGGAAGGCGCGGATTTCGACAAGCTGATGCAAATCACCGACACCACTCTCCGTCTCTGGCCGCAGATCCTCGAGTCCTGATGTGCCCTGCCTCCGGCGGTATTCTGCCGCCGGATCCACTCTCCTGTTGGCTTTATCCCCACAAAATAGATTGATTTTTATTACCTTTTCTCGTGCAAGATAAACGCAAATGATATTGATTGCGATATTCATTATGTGCAAAATCCTTTTTTGAGTTTTTCCAGATGTTTCGCATTGTAACTAATGCCGACCCGGCGTCGGCCTATAACAACGACAAAGCAACTTGCTCATAAAAGGAATGGATATGAAAAAGCGCCTCTGGGTGCTCCACCCCCTGCTGCTGGTCAGCTCGCTGCCTGCGCTGGCGGCTCAGTCTGATGAAGACAGCATCATCGTTAGTGCAAACCGCACCCATCGCACCGTGGCCGAAATGGCCCAAACCACCTGGGTCATTGAGGGCCAGGAGATTGAGCAGCAGGTCCAGGGCGGGAAAGAGTTCAAAGACGTGCTGGCGCAGCTGATCCCGGGCATCGATGTCAGCAGCCAGGGGCGCACCAATTACGGGATGAACATGCGCGGGCGCGCCATCGTCGTGCTGATCGACGGCGTCCGGCTCAATTCCTCACGCACCGACAGTCGCCAGCTCGACGCCATCGACCCCTTTAACATCGAACATATCGAAGTGATCTCCGGGGCGACCTCGCTGTACGGCGGAGGCAGTACCGGCGGGCTTATCAACATCGTCACCAAGAAAGGGCAGCAGGATCGCCAGGTCGATCTCGAGGTGGGCAGCAAGAGCGGGTTTGCGAACAGTAACGATCACGATGAGCGCATCGCGGCGGCCGTCAGCGGCGGGACAGACCATGCATCTGGGCGCTTATCGGTAGCCTATCAGCGTTTCGGCGGCTGGTACGATGGCAATAACGATGCGCTGATCCTCGATAACACCCAAACGGGGCTCCAGCACTCTGACCGCCTCGACGTGATGGGGACGGGGACGATTGAGATCGATGACAACCGCCAGCTGCAGCTTGTCACCCAGTATTATAAAAGCCAGGGGGATGATGACTACGGCCTGTGGCTCGGGAAGAACATGTCCGCGGTCACCAGCGGCGGCAAAGCGTACACCACCGACGGGCTCAATTCCGACCGTATCCCCGGTACAGAGCGGCACTTAATCAGCCTCCAGTACTCCGATGCCGACTTCTTCGGCCAGAATCTGGTGAGCCAGGTGTACTATCGCGATGAGTCCCTCACCTTCTATCCGTTCCCGACGCTTACGAAAGGCCAGGTCAGTAGCTTCTCCTCGTCGCAGCAGGATACCGATCAGTATGGGGCAAAGCTGACCCTTAACAGCCAGCCGCTGGCGGGATGGGATCTCACCTGGGGTCTCGACGCCGATCATGAGACCTTCAATGCCAACCAGATGTTCTTCGATCTGCAGCAATCGCTGGCGTCCGGCGGGCTGCACAACGAATCGATCTACACCACCGGCCGCTATCCGGGATACAGCATCTCCAACGTCGCGCCGTTCCTGCAGTCCAGCTACGATCTGAACGAGATCTTTACCGTCAGCGGCGGGGTACGCTACCAGTGGACCGAAAACCGGGTTGACGACTTTGTCGGCTACGCCCAGCAACAGGATATCGCCAACGGCAAAGCGCGCTCCGCCGACGCCATCAAAGGCGGCAAAACCGATTACGATAACTTCCTGTTTAACGCCGGGATCGTGGCGCATCTGACCGAGCGTCAGCAGACCTGGTTTAACTTCTCGCAGGGCGTCGAGCTGCCGGACCCCGGTAAATACTACGGCATCGGTAAATACGGCGCGGCGGTCAATGGCCATCTGCCGCTGATCTCCAGCGTCAACGTCGATGACTCGCCGCTGCAGGGGATCAAAGTTAACTCGTATGAGCTGGGCTGGCGCTACACCGGCGATAACCTGCGCACCCAGCTGGCGGCATATTACTCGACTTCGGATAAGACCATCGTCGTCAACCGCACCGACATGACCATCGACGTGCAGTCCGACAAACGGCGTATTTACGGCGTTGAGGGAGCGGTCGATTACTTTATTCCGGACAGCGACTGGAGCGTCGGCGGTAACTTCAACGTGCTGAAATCACAGGTGCAGACCGACGGCCGCTGGCAAAAATGGGATGTCACCCTCGCCTCACCGTCCAAAGCCACCGCCTGGGTGGGTTGGGCGCCGGATCCGTGGAGCCTGCGCGTGCAGAGCCAGCAGGTGTTTGACCTCAGCGACGCCGCCGGTAACAAGCTGGAAGGCTATAACACCGTTGATTTTATTGGCAGTTACGCGCTGCCGGTGGGGAAACTGACCTTCAGTATCGAAAACCTGCTTAACGAAGACTATGTCACCATCTGGGGCCAGCGGGCGCCGCTGCTCTACAGCCCGACCTACGGCAGTTCATCGCTGTACGAATACAAAGGCCGTGGCCGTACCTTCGGTCTGAATTACGCGTTAACCTTCTGATAAAAAAAGCCCCTCAGCCTGAGCGATTGAGGGGCTAATCACTACATAAATCTGTTTTTAGATTTTGTTGTTCAGGACCAGCTGGCCGTTGTTGTCCAGCGGGATCTGGCTGCCAGGATTGTGATCCATACGGATTTTCCCCTGCTGATCGCCTATTTTATAGGTCACATCGTAGCCCAGCATTTTATCGGATTTGTCATATACCGTTTTACAACGCTGCTGGGTGGTAGTGTAGGTATCGTTGTCCTGCATCGCCCCCTGCAGCTGGTTGCCGGCATAGCCGCCGCCCAGCGCACCTACCACTGTCGCTACACTACGTCCGCGACCGCCGCCAAACTGGTGGCCAATCACCCCACCGGCCACCGCGCCGAGTACCGAACCGGCGATACGGTTTTCATCCTGGACCGGACGACGATGGGTCACCGTGACATTGCGGCATTCCTGACGCGGCGTTTTCACGGTTTCTTTAATCGGTGTACTGGAGACCACTTGCGCATACTGCGGGCCGCGATCTAACACGTTGAGACCAGCGACAGCTGCAACGCCCAGCGCGGCAGCCACGCCTATCCCTATACCCGCCAACATAGATTTATTCACGGGAGATCCTCCTTTGTTGCTGTTGATACAATTTTGCAACCGGAGCCGGGAGGGCGCAAATCAGATAGCGGATGAAAAGTGCGAGAATTCGCAGCAAATCAAGGGGATTCAGAGGATTCCGAGCGGGATCGCCGCGGTTTCAGCAGAAGAGCCCGGAGCGCCGTCAGGGCGGCTCCGGGTAAAGACAGCGTATTAGTGCAGCTTAAGACGCGGGCGAATGATGCGGTTGATGCGCCCGACCAGCATCATCAGGCCGGTTTTGAAATAGCCGTGCAGGGCGATCTGATGCATACGGTACAGGGAGATGTACACGAAGCGCGCAATACGCCCTTCCACCATCATCGAGCCGCGCATCAGGTTACCCATCAGGCTGCCGACAGTGGAGTAATTAGACAGCGACACCAGCGAGCCATGGTCTTTATAGGTGTATGCCTTCAGCGGTTTGCCTTTCATCTGCGCCAGGATGTTGTTCAGCGCGCAGGTAGCCATCTGGTGCGCCGCCTGGGCCCGCGGAGGGACAAAGCCGCCTTCCGGACGCGCACAGGAGGCGCAGTCGCCGATGGCGAAAATATCCGCATCGCGGGTGGTCTGCAGCGTCGGCTCGACCACCAGCTGATTGATACGGTTGGTTTCGAGGCCGCCGATCTCTTTCATGAAATCTGGCGCTTTGATCCCGGCCGCCCAGACCATCAGATCCGCTTCAATATATTCGCCATCTTTGGTGTGCAGACCGCCTGCATCCGCGCTGGTGACCATGGTCTGCGTCAGCACCCGTACGCCCAGCTTGGTCAGCTCATTATGCGCCGCCCCGGAAATGCGCGGCGGCAGTGCGGGCAGAATACGCTCGCCCGCCTCGACCAGCGTGACGTTCAGCGCTTCGTTAGTCAGCCCTTTGTAGCCGTAGCTGTGCAGCTGTTTCACCGCATTATGCAGTTCAGCGGAGAGTTCCACGCCGGTGGCGCCGCCGCCGACAATGGCGATGTTCACTTTACCGTTGGCACCCAGGTTGGCGGAGTATTTGAGGAACAGGTTGAGCATTTCCTGATGGAAACGACGCGCCTGATGCGGGTTGTCGAGGAAAATGCAGTTCTCTTTCACGCCAGGGGTGTTGAAGTCATTCGAGGTACTGCCCAACGCCATCACCAGCGTGTCGTACGGCAGTTTACGCTCAGCCACCAGCAGCTCGCCTTTTTCATTACGCAGCTCGCCGAGGGTGATGGTCTTCCCTTCGCGGTTGATATCCACCACCGAACCCAGTTGGAACTGGAAACCGTGGTTGCGGGCATGGGCCAGATAGCTCAGCGCATCGACACCTTCATCCAGAGAACCGGTGGCCACTTCATGCAGCAGCGGCTTCCACAGATGGCTGTGGTTACGGTCCACCAGGGTGATTTTCGCTTTTTTATGGCGCCCTAACTTTTTCCCCAGCTGAGTTGCCAGTTCCAGTCCGCCAGCGCCGCCACCCACAATTACGATTTTTTTCAATGGCGTAGTCATGTGTACCCCTAAAATTATTAACCAATTGTTAAATAAAAGTTATGATAATAGCCTTTATTTAACAACAGGTTACGTCAATGAAACCATTCAGCACCGTCGAGAATACCATGAACGGTGCATTGGTCATACCAAAATTGATATGCATCAAGTTTTGTCGCGTATTTTTTCAGCGAAACCAATAAGTGTAGGCATAAAAAAACCCGCGCGGTGAACACGGCGCGGGTTTGGCGACAGGGGAAAAGGCTTAACCGAGGGTTTTAAACGCTTTCAGCCGCTGCAGGTGCGGCGAGATGTTTTTAAATTTATGGGTCTGCTCTTCATCCCAGATAATTTCATAATAGTGGTGCAGGAGATCGGCGGAACGCTGGCTGTCCAGCGCTTCGTCCTGCCGGGAGAGCACCACCAGACAGCGATCGCGATTCTTCTCACGGAAGTTGGTCACACACTTGGTGGCGATGTCAGCATACTCTTCCGGGCGGTCGATTTTGCCTTCCATGTTTTCATGCGGAAACAGGTTTGGATTGAACACCGCCTGGCGGATATCGCACAGAAAACCAATCCGCTCCGCCCAGTAGCCGCCAAGTCCGACGCCGCAGATCAGCGGCCGGTCATCGGCGGTAAGCTGCAGCATTTTATCGACCTCTTTCAGCAGATGCTGCATGTCGTGCTTGGGGTGGCGCGTGCTGTAGCTAATCAACCGCACGTCCGGGTCGATAAACTGCAGCTGCATCACCTTCTCATGGTTACCGGGGCTGTTCGAGTCAAAACCGTGTAAATAGATAATCATCGCATCCTCACCAGACAACAACGCCCCGCAGAGCGTTACGCGGACTTCGCCTCTTGCCAGCGCGCATGAAGCTGCTCCAGCTGGGCACTCACCGTTTTCCAACGGGCTGAATCCCTTAACTCCTGACGGGAAAAGGAACCTTTATGATACAATTTCGTAACACGCTCTGCTTTGATCGGCGACAGGTTATCCAGCACACTGACCGCGCCCTTACGATTATTGCAGACCAGTATCATATCGCAACCGGCGTCCAGCGACGCCTGACCGCGTTCGGCGTAGCTGCCCATGATCGCCGCCCCTTCCATCGACAGATCGTCGGAGAAAATCACCCCGTCGAAGCCCAGCTCGCCGCGCAACACCGTTTTTAACCAGTACGCTGAGCCGCTGGCCGGGCGCGGGTCGAGCTCCGGGTAAATCACATGCGCGGGCATAATGGCATCCAGACGCTGTTCGGCGATGAGGCTTTTGAATACCGCCATATCGTGGTCGCGAATCACCGATGCCGGCCGCGGATCGAACGGGGTCTCTTTGTGCGAATCGGCGGTCACCGCTCCGTGTCCCGGAAAGTGTTTGCCGGTGGTTTTCATGCCCGCGGCGTGCATCCCGTCAATAAAGTGACGCGCCATCGTCAGCGCTTTCTGCGGATCTTCATGATAAGAACGTTCGCCGATCGCGGCGCTGATGTGGCCGACGTCCAGCACCGGCGCAAAGCTAATATCGATGTCCATGGCGATCATTTCGCTGGCCATCAGCCAGCCGGCCTCGGCGGCCAGTTTGCCCCCCTCTTCCATCCCCAGCAGCGCGGCGAAAGACTGGGCCGCCGGTAAACGGGTAAAGCCTTCGCGGAAACGCTGAACGCGTCCCCCTTCCTGATCGACCGCCACCACCAGATGGTTCCGGGAGGCGTCGCGGATCTGGCGCACCAGCTCCCGCAGCTGCGCCGGATCGTGATAATTACGGGTAAAGAGGATCAACCCTCCCACCAGCGGATGCGCCAGAATCTCTCGCTCTTCCGCATCCAGTTCATACCCTTCGACATCCAACATGACTGGGCCCACACTGACCTCTCTTATCCTTTACGTTCGTTGTCTAACTGACACCATATTTCATCTGCCAGCGTGATAAATTGCCGATCGCCGCTCTGCTGCCAGCGCATTTCATACCATCCCGCCATCAGCAGCAATACCCACGGGCGCCAAAGTACAACCTGCCGCCAAAGCTGCTGCGCGTCGATGGCCGCCCGCCGGGCATACGCCGCCACCAGCTGGCGGCGCTGGTGAGGGGAAATCCACACCGCGGCCAGCTCCAGCGCGATATCGCCATCGCCGGCATATTCCCAGTCGATCAGCCTCAGGCCGGACTCGCTGTGGATAATATTGCCGGCATGGACGTCCATATGCAGCGGCGCCAGCCGCAGAGGACGGGGCTCGCCCCGGCGGCGCAGCCGCTGATGCCAGCGCAGCCAGCGCGGCGTGCGCCGTGCCGGATCGCAAGTCTGCCAGTACTGGGCCAGCAACGGTGCGAGGGTAACACGCCAGCCGAATCGCGGTTGCTGATGCACGTCATACAATAAGTTTGTCAGCATAGGGCAGGCCGGTAACTCGCTTTTCACCTCCCCTGCGCAATATTCCACCACCATCCAGCAGGGTGAGTAAAATAGCGGGGCTGGCGCCAGCCTGGCAGGCAGTCGGCGGAGCGCGCGATACTGACGGCGGAAATAACAGGAAGCGGCTGACGGGTCGTGCGGCTGACGTAGCACGTGCCGCTGGTCGCCGTCGCTGATAATCACACTGCCGCCGCTGAGGCCATTCTGGCTCAGCGAGGCGACAGGATGATAGCGGGGGAAGAAGCGCGACAAGAGCTCATCGCGCGTCAGCTTATTGTTGCTGAACAGCACCTTTACCTGACCAGATAATCTCGCCGGTTTGCACCAGCATCAACTGCATCTTCAGTTCAGGCGCGTTGACGTTGCCGGTGGCATTGGAGTAAAGCACATACTGCGCGCCCACGTTGCGGGCGATACCCATGGCTTTGCTGCGGCTGCCGAGGCTGTCCTGCGGCGACAGGCCCAGCTGCTGTTTGGCGACCCCCAGCTGCTGCGCCGAGACCAGCGTAAACTTGCCGTTGCCGGCCAGCGCATTACGCAGCGCGGTAGTGGCTTCTCCCGCATTCAGCGTACCATTGGTGCGGTTGTTCACGCTGTCAACCAGCAGAATACTGCCCGCATTGACGCCGCTGGCCTGCAGCATCTGCCCCACCAGCGGCTGGACCGCGCCGTTCCAGTCATAATGACGCACGCGCGGCGCCGGCTGACCAGACTGCTGATCCTGATGCTCAATGGGCCCCGGCTGCGACGGTACGGCAGGAACCGCCGGTACCGTCGGCACCGTGGGCTGCGGCTGCGCAGGCTGCTGCGGCTGCGGTTTGGCCTCTTCGACCGGCGCAGGCTGCTCACGTAACCCCGCACAGCCTGCGAGGAATATCGCCAGTGCTGTGATTAACGCATAGCGACACATTTTCATCATTATAATTACCCCTTACAGATAAAGATAAAGGCGGGCCTTATGCGCCCCCAGGATATTGGCGCTACCATACAATGTCACCGAAGAGCGTGCCGGAACCACGATGGTGCGCGGCGCGTCCAGCGGATGCATCTCCAGCCCTCGGGCGTCATACCAGAAAAAACGATAGTGCACGGTGACCGGCTGCTGGCGCTCGTTATACAGCGTTGAGGAGGCGGTAGCCTGAATCTCCGTCGCCACCACGGCAGGCTCGCTGGCGCTGATCCCGGCCGCCAGCACGCTCGACTCCATCACCAGCGCCTGCTGGTCAGAAACCGGGATCTCCGGATGTGAACTACACCCGGCCAGCAGTCCCGCCGCCAGGCAAGCGCCCAAAAGGGTCCTGAGCATGGCGTTAGCCTTTATGCGCCAGCATCGGGCCCAGCGGACGACCGCCCAACAGATGCATGTGGATATGGTAAACTTCCTGGCCGCCGTGGCGGTTGCAATTAACGATCAAACGGTAGCCATCGTCGGCAAGACCTTCATCGCGGGCGATCTTCGCCGCGACGGTCATCATCCGGCCCAGCGCCAGCTCATGTTCGGTGGTGACGTCATTCACGGTAGGAATCAGAACATTCGGGACAATCAGAATGTGGGTGGGTGCCTGCGGGGAGATGTCGCGAAAAGCGGTCACAAGCTCATCCTGATAGACAATATCCGACGGGATCTCCCGGCGAATGATTTTGCTGAAAATCGTTTCTTCTGCCATGACTGATTCCTTATTAGTTTTATCCCATACGCTGGCCTGCTTCTGCAGATAAACGCGGACGCACAGGTTCAGATAAGAGTATGAGCGACATCCTCCCTCTCTTTCAACCTGAAAGCAGTTTTTCTTATTCAACTATAGACTTAGCTGCTGAGGGATTAAGCATTTGCCGGATACTCTTCAGGGTTATCGCCTCAGAAAACCTCACCTCGTAACGTAAAAAAGGCAGCCAATAGGCTGCCTTAGTCTCCCCGATACTACGTCTTAACTGTTACGGATGTACTCATCCATTTCAGTTTTCAGGTTATCGGACTTGGTACCGAAGATGGCCTGTACGCCAGAACCTGCCACTACCACGCCAGCGGCGCCCAGTTTTTTCAGGCCAGCCTGGTCAACTTTCGCTACATCCGCCACGCTAACACGCAGACGAGTAATACATGCGTCGAGGTTGGTGATGTTCTCTTTACCGCCGAAAGCGGCGATCAGAGCCGGAGCCATCTCGCTGGTTGCGCCAGCTTTGCTCTCTTCGGTGGTATCTTCACGACCCGGTGTTTTCAGATCCAGGGCTTTAATCAGCACGCGGAAAATGACGTAGTACACGATCGCATAGCAGATACCGACAATCGGGAACAGCCACAGCTTGCTGCTGTTACCGGACAGGACGATAAAGTCGATCAGGCCGTGAGAGAACGAGGTACCGTCACGCATACCCAGCAGGATACAGATCGGGAACGCCAGACCCGCCAGAATGGCATGGATAACGTACAGGATCGGCGCCACGAACATGAAGGAGAACTCGATCGGCTCGGTGATACCGGTCAGGAACGAGGTCAGCGCGGCGGAGATCATGATACCGCCCACTTTGGCGCGGTTTTCCGGTTTAGCAGAGTGCCAAATCGCGATTGCCGCTGCCGGCAGACCGTACATTTTGAACAGGAAGCCGCCAGACAGTTTGCCCGCGGTCGGGTCGCCTGCCATGTAGCGCGGGATATCGCCGTGGAACACCTGACCAGCCGCGTTGGTGTATTCGCCGATCTGCATCTGGAAAGGAACGTTCCAGATGTGGTGCAGACCAAACGGCACCAGGCAACGCTCGATGAAACCGTAGATACCAAACGCTACCACCGGGTTCTGATAAGCAGCCCACTGGGAGAAGGTCTGGATCGCGGAACCGATCGGCGGCCAAATGAAGGAGAGGATCACGCCGGTGAAGATAGCGGCCAGACCAGAGATAATCGGTACAAAGCGCTTGCCCGCAAAGAAGCCCAGGTATTCTGGCAGCTTGATACGATAGAAGCGGTTGAACATGTACGCGGCGATAGCACCGGAGATAATACCGCCAAGCACGCCGGTATCAGCCAGGTGTTTTGCCGCAATCTCTTCAGCAGGTAAATGCAGCACCAGCGGCGCAACCACCGCCATGGTTTTCACCATGATGCCGTAAGCCACGACTGCAGCCAGTGCGGATACACCGTCGTTATTGGTGAAGCCGAGGGCCACACCGATAGCGAAGATCAGCGGCATGTTGGCGAAAACTGAACCGCCTGCTTCTGCCATAACGTGGGAGACCACGGCTGGCAGCCAGCTGAAGTTTGCAGAACCGACGCCCAGCAGGATACCTGCGATAGGCAGTACGGATACCGGCAGCATCAGCGATTTACCGACCTTCTGCAGGTTAGCAAATGCATTCTTAAACATAATTGAGAGTGCTCCTGAGTATTTGGTACTTTTTTACGTTTTCACGCATTGGCCCGGGGGGGAGAACCGTGCCGTGGACAGGACATCTAAGCGCCCTTTATTTATTACACAGAGTAAAATAATTAACGGGATGATTGTTTGACGGCTATCACGTTTCAATCAGCCTTACGGTAAAAATTTACATCAGCTTACATAAGTTGTATCCAGATGTTGCCAAAAAACCTTCACCGCCACTTTTGTGGCGGTGAACTTTACTCGCTTTGGTTATTAATTACGAGCCTTAAAATAATAAGCAGATCAAGCAGGTTGTAAGCGGGCGGGGTCAATATGGAACAGAGTGGCAAAATTATCGGTGGTCTGCTGGGCCAGTTGCTCCAGCGACACGCCTTTCAGTACCGCCATGTATTCCGCAACGTCACGGACCAGCGCCGGCTGGTTCTCTTTGCCGCGATGGGGGACTGGCGCCAGGTACGGCGAATCGGTCTCCACCAGCAGGCGATCCAGCGGAACATAGCGCGCCGCATCGCGCAGCTGCTCGGCGTTACGAAAAGTGACGATACCGGAAAACGAGATATAGAACCCCATGTCGAGCAATTTACCCGCTGTCTCCCTGTCCTCAGTGAAACAGTGTAGTACGCCACCGCAATCCGTCACCTTTTCTTCGCGTAAAATGGCCAAGGTATCGGCGCGCGCGTCACGGGTGTGGACGATCACCGGCTTATTCAGCTCGCGGCCAATACGTATGTGGTCGCGAAACGAGGTTTGCTGCTGGGCTTTGGTTTCCGGGGTATAAAAATAATCCAGACCGGTCTCCCCCATCGCCACAACGCCCTCTTCCGCCGCCAGCGTGCGCAGGGTCTCCACCTCGTAGGCTTCGTCCTGGTTTAACGGATGCACGCCGCAGGAGAAGACGACGTTGTCACGCGTCCCCACCAGCTCACGCATACTGCGGTAGCCGGGCAAGGTCGTGGCGACCGCCAGGCAGAATTTCACATCGCGCGCGG
Organism: Klebsiella sp. HMSC16C06; assembly: GCF_001808325.1. Lineage (NCBI taxonomy): Bacteria > Pseudomonadati > Pseudomonadota > Gammaproteobacteria > Enterobacterales > Enterobacteriaceae > Klebsiella > Klebsiella sp. HMSC16C06. The sequence goes on along the minus strand of NZ_KV793010.1, from coordinate 67,479 downwards.
CCGCTTTTGCCAGCACGTCGTCGACGTTTTTGTGCAGAGTTTGATAATCCAGACCATCAAGATGGCAGTGGGAGTCGACTAAAAACATAATGTCTCACTCAGAGGTGGGATACGGGTAAAACCGTCCCGGGTTGCAGGTAATGTTCCCAGCGCAGCAGGCGCTCGGTGAGCAGCAGTTCGCGGTTGACGCCGACGACGTTCAGCAATTGCTCACGGCAGGTACAGACGTCATGGGCGATCGCCTGCAGCCGGGCGGCGGGCAGGCTGTGCGCCAGCTGCTCCAGCAGCGGCCAGACGTCCGGGTTACTCACCAGGGTAATCCCCTGCTGTCGTTTTTGCGCATCGATCAGCAGCGATGCCAGCCAGTGCAGGCGAACCGCCGCCTGTTCATGATTGAGTATCGGCAGCAACGCCAGCCAGTCACCGCTCGCCAGAGTGGCCGCCAGGGCCTGACACAGCTGCTGCCGCGCCATCCACTGCGGTTCCTGTAATAGTTCGAGCGCCGCGGCCGGCGCGCTGGCGCACAGACGCAACGCGGTCAACAGTGACTCCTGCGGCAGGTTCACCTCTCGCTCCAGCCAGGCCAGGGCATAAGACTCCGACGGCGGCGCCAGGTGGTGCAGGCGACAACGGCTGCGCAGAGTCGTCAGCAGACGCGCCGGCTCCTGGCAGGCGAGGAAGAACCAGGTATTCTCCGGCGGCTCTTCCAGCGTCTTCAGCAACGCGTTGGCGGCGGCATCTGTCAGTAAAGCGGCATCGCTAATCCACACCACTTTCGCCCCGCCAAGGCGCGCGCGCTCATAGAGCTTTTCGTTGACATCGCGCACCGCATCAATGCCCAGCGCACTCTTGCCCTTTTCAGGGGCCAGCGGATAGTAATCAGGATGCGTGCCGGCCTGCATTAGCTGGCAGCTGTGGCAGTGGCCGCAGCTTTTATGCCCTTCGGGCTGGCGGCACATCAGGAAGCGGCACAGCGCGTAAATCAACGCCTCACCGCCCATTCCGCTCAGAGACTGTAACAGTAAGGCGTGGTGGCCTCGTCCGGCCTGATAGCTTCCGACCAGTTGCTCGAACGACGGGCGCAGCCACGGATACCATTTCATGCCGGTTGCTCCGCCATCCACTGGGCGATTGTGGCGCGTATGTCGCGAGCGACGGCGTCGAGCGGCTGGGTCGCGTCAACCGTGCGGATCGACGGGTCTGCAGCGGCCAGCTCAAGGTAGCGCGCGCGGGTGCGATTGAAGAAGTTCATGGACTCCTGCTCAATGCGATCAAGCTCTCCGCGGGCCCGGGCGCGCTGCAGCCCCACTTCCGGCGTGACGTCGAGGTACAGCGTCAGATTGGGGCGGAAATCGCCGAGTACCGCGTCGCGCAGCGTCGCCAGCATCGTACGGTCGATTCCCCGGCCGCCGCCCTGATAAGCCTGAGTCGACAGATCGTGACGATCGCCGATCACCCACTGGCCGCGGGCCAGCGCGGGCTTAATCACGGTCTCCACCAGCTGGACGCGCGCCGCGTAAAACATCAGCACTTCCGCTTTATCATTAATGACCTCATCACCCGTGGACTGGATATCCAGCACCAGGCTACGCAGTTTTTCGGCAAGGACAGTGCCCCCCGGCTCGCGGGTAAACACCATATCGTGAATACCTGCCGACTGCAGCGTCTCCACCACCAGCTGACGTGCGGTGGTCTTCCCGGCGCCCTCCAGCCCCTCGATGACGATATAGTTACTGCGCATTTTTTTCCTTAAGTACTTTCAGATAGTCCTGCACCGCACGGTTATGACTGACCAGGTTTGTGGTAAACGTATGGCCCCCTTTCCCGTCGGCGACAAAATAGAGGTATGACGTTTTCGCCGGATGGGCGGCCGCCTTCAGCGACGCCTCGCCCGGCACTGCGATAGGACCAGGCGGCAGGCCGCTGATGGTATAAGTGTTGTATGCGGTCGGCGTCTCGAGATCCTTACGCGTTAACTTACCAGTATACCCCTCGCCCATCCCGTAGATCACGGTCGGATCGGTCTGTAAGCGCATACCGATGCGCAGGCGATTGATAAATACCGACGCGACGCGGTCGCGCTCTTCCGCCACCGCGGTCTCTTTCTCAATAATCGAGGCCATGGTCAACAGCTGGTTCTGATCGGCATAGGGCAGATTGTCCATCCGTCCTTCCCAGATCTTCGCCACTTCGGCGACCATTTTCTGATGCGCGCGCTTGAGGATGGCGATATCGCTGGTATTGGCGGTGTACATCCAGGTATCCGGCCAGAACCAGCCCTCCACCCAGTCGGCATGCTCAAGACCCAACGCCTTAGCCACCGTCGCGTAGCTATCATCCTCGAGAGTGTGCTTCACGTACGGGGCATCGCGCAGCTGGCGCAGGTAGTCGCTGACGCGCATACCTTCGACAAAGCGCAGCGGAAACTGCGCCTCTTTACCGCTGGCCAGCAGCTGCAGCATCTCGCGCACCGTCATCTGCGGCGTGAAGCGATAGGTCCCGGCTTTGAAGTGAGACAGCTCAGGTTCCACCCGCAGCAGCCACTGGAAAACGCGCGGGCGGTTGATCACCTTCTCGCGATAAAGATCCTGGCCCAGCGCCAGACGGCCGGTACCGGGCTCCAGGGTGAAGATGGTCTCTTCTTTAATCAGCAGCTTGCTGTCCGCCAGCTGGCGTACTTTCCACATGCCTGCCGCCGCGGCGATGCCCAGCACCACCACTAACAGCAGAATAAAACGTAACATTTTCTTCATACTAACCAGACAGCTCACACAAAGGGGCTAAAAAATGGTAAAGCTCGCGCGAGGACCAGACGGTCTCCTCCCAGCGACGAACCGGCACCAGCGGCATCAGCGCATTGCAGATCAGCACTTCATCGGCTTCACGCAATACCTCAGGACGCGCTGTCACTTCGACAACGCGAAACGCCGATGGTGCCAGCTGTGCGATACAGCGCTGCCGCATAATGCCGTTGACCCCGGCGTAATCGAGCCGCGGAGTAAATACATCCCGTCCCTGACGCCAGAATAAATTCGCGGCACAGCATTCCGTAAGCCACCCGTCACTGTCAAGGACCAGCGCCTCATCGGCGTCCGTCTGCTCAAGATGAGAGCGGATCAGTACCTGCTCAAGGCGATTAAGATGCTTCAGTCCGGCAAGCCACGGGTTGCGCCCCAGGGGCACCGGGCTCTGGGTCAGGGTAATGCCCTCCTCCCGCCAGCGCGCATAATGCGCCGGGAATGGAGAGACACTGAGAATGCGGGTGGGCGACACGCAGCCCGCCGTACTGTATCCCCTTCCCCCAACGCCGCGGGTGAGGATCACCTTCAACACGCCCTGCGCGTGCGGCCGCGCCAGACGCTGCATCTCTTCGCTCAGCGTCAGCCAGTCGTGAAATGGTATTTGTAATTTTTCACAGGTTGTCTGCAAACGCTGCAGATGGGCATCCAGTAGCGCAACCTGCCTCTGCTGGATGCGGGCGGTGGTAAAACAGCCGTCGCCAAACTGGGCGGCGCGATCGTTCGCCGCCAGCGTGTCCTGTTCAACGCCATTTATCAAGAACATAAAGGACTCCTTTTCACTGGTCGGTGAGTGTCTCAGGACACGGAGCAGAGGACAAGCGGAGAAAGCCGAATAAAAAAGGCCCGACGAACGGGCCTTTTGTTAAAGCAGTACCGGGGCAAGCCCTGTCACACTTTTTTGAAGATCAGCGAACCGTTAGTGCCGCCAAAACCGAAGGAGTTGCACAGGGTGTACTCCATACCGGAAACCTGACGCGCTTCGTGTGGCACGAAATCGAGGTCGCAGCCCTCATCCGGGTTGTCGAGGTTGATCGTCGGCGGAACCGCCTGGTCGCGCAGCGCCAGGATAGAGTAGATCGACTCTACGGCCCCTGCCGCGCCCAGCAGGTGACCGGTCATGGATTTGGTGGAGCTCACCATGACGCGGTTCGCCGCATCACCGAAGACTGACTTAACGGCCTGCGCTTCTGCTTTATCGCCAGCCGGCGTCGAGGTGCCGTGGGCGTTGACGTAGCCAATCTGGCCCGGTTCGATGCCCGCATCGCGAATGGCATTCACCATCGCCAGCGCGGCGCCCGCACCATCTTCCGGCGGTGACGTCATGTGGTAAGCATCGCTGCTCATGCCGAAGCCAACGATCTCGGCGTAGATTTTGGCACCGCGTTTTTTAGCATGCTCGTACTCTTCCAGCACCACCATACCCGCGCCGTCGCCCAGCACGAAGCCGTCGCGATCTTTATCCCACGGACGGCTCGCCGCCTGCGGGTTGTCATTGCGCGTGGAGAGCGCACGCGCCGCGCCGAAGCCGCCCACGCCAAGCGGGGTACTGGCTTTTTCCGCACCGCCTGCCACCATCGCATCGGCATCGCCATAGGCGATGATGCGCGCGGCCTGGCCGATGTTGTGCACGCCTGAAGTACATGCGGTCGCGATAGAGATGCTTGGCCCACGCAGACCAAACATGATGGTCAGATGCCCGGCCACCATGTTAACAATTGTGGAAGGAACGAAGAATGGGCTGATCTTACGCGGTCCGCCGTTAACCAGCGAACTGTGGTTTTCTTCGATCAAGCCGAGACCGCCAATACCGGAGCCGATAGCGGCGCCAATACGGGTTGCATTCTCTTCCGTCACTTCAAGGCCAGAATCCTGCATGGCCTGAACGCCAGCGACAATTCCATATTGAATGAAGGCATCCATCTTGCGCTGTTCTTTGCGCGAGATAATGTCATCACAGTTAAAATCCTTTACTAAGCCAGCAAATTTCGTTGCATAGGCGCTAGTATCGAAATGGTCGATCAGGCTGATGCCACTCTGACCGGCAAGGAGAGCTTTCCAGGTAGACTCTACGGTATTGCCGACAGGAGACAACATGCCCAGTCCGGTCACAACTACACGACGCTTAGACACGTTTGTCCTCCAGGGAGGGAAAATAGATTCTTGTGGGACAATAAAAAGATAAAACTCAGGCGGTCGAATGACCGCCTGGAGATGTTCACTTACGCCTGGTGGCCGTTGATGTAATCAATGGCAGCCTGAACGGTGGTGATTTTCTCAGCTTCTTCGTCCGGAATCTCAGTATCAAACTCTTCTTCCAGAGCCATTACCAGCTCAACGGTGTCAAGAGAATCAGCGCCCAGGTCTTCAACGAAGGAAGCATTGTTGGTAACTTCTTCCTGCTTAACGCCCAGCTGCTCGCCGATAATTTTCTTAACGCGTTCTTCGATAGTGCTCATACTCTTAAATTTCCTATCAAAACTCGCTTTCGCGATGGTTTTCGTAGTGTATAAAATGTTGAAAAATTTGCAACTAAATCCCGGCAGGTCTTACCACGATTTTGCGCTATTTTGAGGCCGTTTGCCCTAAGAACGCAAATCTTTTCGCACAAAACCGCACAGGGAACCGTGCGAAGTGCGCGGTTCCTGAACGTTTTGCACAAATCTCGGTCAGACCATGTACATTCCGCCGTTGACGTGCAGCGTTTCACCAGTGATGTAACTTGCTTCGTCAGAGGCTAAAAATGCAACCGCGCTGGCGATTTCATTTGGGGTGCCAAGGCGCCCCGCAGGAACTGCCGCCAGCGTACCCGCACGCTGCTCATCGGTCAGCGCACGCGTCATGTCCGTTTCAATAAAGCCCGGAGCAACAACGTTTACAGTAATACCGCGGGACGCAACTTCACGCGCCAGTGATTTACTGAAGCCGATCAGACCCGCTTTCGCCGCAGCGTAGTTGGCCTGACCCGCATTTCCCATGGTACCAACCACAGAACCGATAGTGATAATACGTCCATGACGCTTTTTCATCATAGCGCGCATTACCGCTTTTGACAGACGGAAAACCGATGACAGGTTGGTTTCGATAATATCGTTCCACTCGTCATCTTTCATGCGCATCAACAGATTGTCGCGAGTGATCCCGGCATTATTCACCAGGATATCCACTTCGCCAAACTCTGCGCGCACATTTTCCAGAACAGATTCAATAGATGCCGGGTCGGTCACATTCAACATCAGACCTTTACCGTTGGCGCCTAAATAGTCGCTGATGGCCTGCGCGCCGCTTTCGCTGGTCGCAGTACCGATAACTTTCGCGCCACGAGCGACGAGCGTTTCAGCGATTGCACGGCCAATACCGCGGCTTGCACCGGTAACCAGCGCGATTTTTCCTTCAAAACTCATGGTTTTCCTCTTTTATTGCTCAAGCGCCGCAGACATCGCCGCCGGCTCGTTAAGCGCGGAAGCGGTCAGGGTGTCAACAATACGTTTGGTCAGGCCGGTGAGGACTTTACCCGGGCCAACTTCATACAGATGCGTTACGCCCTGCGCCGCCATAAACTCAACGGTTTTGGTCCACTGGACCGGGCTGTACAGCTGGCGTACCAGCGCGTCGCGAATGGCGTCCGGCGTGGTTTCGCATTTCACGTCGACGTTATTCACTACCGGAATCGTCGGCGCGTTGAAGGTGATTTTCTGCAACTCCAGCGCCAGTTTTTCTGCAGCTGGCTTCATCAGCGCGCAGTGGGACGGCACGCTCACCGGCAGCGGCAGCGCGCGTTTGGCGCCAGCGGCTTTACAAGCGGCGCCAGCGCGTTCAACGGCCTCTTTATGCCCAGCGATAACCACCTGGCCCGGGGAATTGTAGTTCACCGGAGAGACAACCTGCCCTTCGGCCGATTCTTCACAGGCTTTGGCGATAGAAGCGTCATCCAGGCCGATAATCGCGGACATGGCGCCGGTACCTTCCGGTACGGCTTCCTGCATGAATTTCCCGCGCAGTTCAACCAGACGAACGGCATCAGCGAAACCGATAACCCCTGCGCAAACCAGCGCGGAGTATTCGCCGAGGCTGTGGCCCGCCAGCAGGGTCGGCGCTTTGCCGCCCTGCTGCTGCCAGACGCGGTATAGCGCCACGGAGGCGGTCAGCAGCGCCGGCTGAGTCTGCCAGGTTTTATTCAGTTCTTCTGCCGGGCCCTGTTGAGCCAGCGCCCACAGATCGTAACCCAACGCTGCGGACGCTTCACCGAAGGTCTCTTCAATCACCGGCCAGGTGGCAGCCATATCGGCCAGCATGCCTACGGCCTGGGAACCTTGTCCCGGGAACACAAAAGCAAATTGCGTCATGTTTAAATCCTTATACTAAAAACGAACCAGCGCGGAACCCCAGGTGAAACCGCCACCAAAGGCTTCCAGCAGAATCAACTGACCGCGTTGGATACGGCCATCGCGAACGGCTTCATCCAGCGCGCAAGGGACCGACGCCGCGGAGGTGTTGCCATGGCGGTCGAGGGTCACAACGACGTTATCCATCGACATGCCCAGTTTCTTCGCCGTCGCGCTGATAATACGCAGGTTTGCCTGGTGCGGCACCAGCCAGTCCAGCGCTGAACGTTCAAGATTATTCGCTGCCAGCGTCTCATCAACGATGTGCGCCAGCTCGGTGACCGCCACTTTGAAGACTTCATTGCCGGCCATCGTCAGATAGATCGGGTTTTCCGGATCGACGCGATCGGCGTTCGGCAGGGTCAACAGTTCGCCATAGCTGCCGTCAGCATGCAGATGCGTCGAGATAATGCCTGGCTCTTCAGACGCGCCAAGCACTACCGCGCCCGCGCCGTCACCGAAAATAATGATCGTGCCGCGATCGGTGGGATCGCAGGTACGCGCCAGCACATCGGCGCCAATCACCAGCGCATAATCCACCGCGCCGTTCTTCACGTACTGATCGGCGACGCTCAGCGCATAGGTGAAACCGGCGCAGGCGGCCGCGACATCAAACGCCGGGCAACCCTTAACGCCCAGCATAGACTGGATCTGGCATGCCGAACTCGGAAACGCGTGCGTGCCGGAGGTGGTCGCAACGATAATCAGACCAATCTGCTCCGCGGACACGTCCGCCATCGCCAGCGCCTGCTTTGCGGCTTCAAAGCCCATCGTAGCAACTGTTTCATGCGCTGCGGCAATACGACGCTCACGGATACCTGTGCGGGTGACAATCCACTCGTCAGAGGTCTCTACCATTTTTTCCAGGTCGGCGTTTGTACGCACTTGCTCGGGCAGATAGCTGCCGGTACCAATAATCTTCGTATACATGTACGCTCAGTCACTCTTGGGTAATATACCCGCCTCTTTCAACCTGCCGCGGCGTCAATCGTGGCCATTCGTCCCGCTTTGCTGTCGGGAGTTCACGTCACTGTCGCTTTCCGGCAGCGCGAAACCAGCTGGGTATAAAGATTCCAGGCGCGCGGCGATCCGTTGAGGAATTTGCCGCTGCACCGCCTGCACTGCCTGCTCTATCGCGACGCTAAAGGCGCGTTGATTGGCAGCACCATGACTCTTGATCACGGAACCGCGCAATCCTAACAGACAGGCGCCATTATACTGGTCGGGGTTGAGGTGACTGAATCGCCTCGCCAGGCTTTTTTGTAACCAACGTTTTAATAACAGCAGCCACCACGACCGTTTTTTGCCCTCTCCCTGAGATTTCAGCAGTGAAAGGAACATTCTGACAACACCTTCCATGGTTTTTAATGTGACGTTGCCCGTGAATCCATCACAAACCAGCACATCGGTTTTTCCAGTCAACAGTTCATTGGCTTCAAGATAGCCGATGTAGTTGAGGGAAGGCAGCGTTTTCAGCACTGCGGCAGCATCGCGAATGCTGCTGAGGCCTTTCATCTCTTCTTCGCCGATATTCAGCAAGGCGACGCGCGGGTTGGTCATGCCAACCACTTCCTCCGCCAGCACCGCGCCCATGACGGCGAACTGCACCAGCATCGTGCTGTCGCAATCGACGTTGGCGCCGAGATCCAGCACCACGGTTTTGCCCTTCTGCTGGTGCGGCAGAACCGTCACCAGCGCCGGCCGCTCAATACCTTCGATCGGTTTGAGCAACAGTTTCGCCAGTCCCATCAGCGCGCCGGTGTTGCCGGCGCTGACGCAGGCTTCCGCCCGCCCTTCTTTCACAAGCTCCAGCGCCACGCGCATTGAGCTTCCGCGACTGCTGCGGATAGCCTGTGCGGGTCGCGCATCACTGGCAATAACTGACTGCGCAGGAATAATCTGCAGACGCGAACGTTGTTCGAAGTCAGCTTTGGCAAGTAATGGCGTGATGGCGTCGGGGTCGCCGACTAAAAGAAGTGTGAGTTGCGAATTAGAGTTCAGTGCCTGCAGTGCTGCAGGCACCGTCACGGATGGGCCAAAATCGCCCCCCATGACATCTAACGCCAGGGTTAGACGTGTCAAGGTATCGTCGCTGCCCGGTTCGGTGATTCCCCAGTTGCCCGGGGAGTCCTCACTAAGCTTCATCACGCTGGCACTCGCGAATGTTCACGCTGCAGACGCAACAATTCGGGCATTGATGCCCCTGGTGATCGGGTTAACCGAATGTCCAGGGACGCACACGCCCGCCATGGCCTGCAACGGGAAATTCTGCGAGTATCGCGTGATTACTTAGCGATAACCTTGCGACCGCGGTAGAAACCGTCGGCAGTGATGTGGTGACGCAGGTGTTTCTCACCAGAAGTTTTGTCTACAGACAGGCTGGTGACTGCGGTCAGCGCGTCATGGGAACGACGCATGCCACGTTTGGAACGGGTTGGTTTATTCTGTTGTACGGCCATGGACCTTACTCCTCAATTACTTACGCTTTAAGCTGGCTAATACGGCAAATGGGTTTGGTTTTTGTGCCTCTTCAGGCAGTTCGCCAAAGACCATGTCCGCGTCGGACACTTCACAGTGTTCAGAATCATGCACCGGAACTACGGGCAGGGAGAGGATAATTTCATCCTCGACCATTGCCTGCAGGTCGATTTCACCGAATTCGTTAACCTCAATCGGCTCATACGCTTCCGGTAGTGCTTCGGCCTGTTCGTCATTTCTGACGGGGCTAAAACAATACGTGGTGTGGACGTGATGAGGGAACGGTTTCCCGCAACGCTGGCATTCGAGGGTTACCGTTACCTTTGCATCGCCAGTAATGACGGCGAGACGCTGGTTATCGATAGCGAACGACATGCTGCATTCCACATCGCTGTCCACGCTGACTACAGAATCGGCTACACGTTCAACCTGATCGCGGGCATAGATGCCTTCGTAATCAAGGCGTTTTTGAGCCGTGCGGACCGGATCAAGAGTCAGGGGTAATTTTACCTTTTGCATAGGGCGCGCATATTAACTTTGTAATGTCATAGAGTCAAAGAAAAAGGCAGCCTCAGGTTGCCTTTTGCCATTTATTCGCACACATTGCGGCGCATAGTTTAAGATGATGCTCTGCGAAGCGCTATATGTGGATGAAAAAATATGTCTGAACTTATCCTCGCGTCAACCTCTCCCTGGCGGCGCATGCTGCTGGAAAAACTGGGGTTACCGTTTGAATGTGCCGCGCCTGACGTTGACGAAACGCCGCTGCCGGAAGAATCCGCGCGTCAGCTTGTCGCCCGACTGGCGCAAGCCAAAGCGCAAAGCCTGGCCTCCCGCTATCCGCACCACCTTATTATAGGCTCCGATCAGGTTTGCGTATTAGACGGTGAAATCACCGGCAAACCGCACACCGAAGAAAATGCCCGCCGGCAGTTGCGAAAGGCCAGCGGGACCATCGTCACCTTTTATACCGGTCTGGCGCTATACAACTCCGCCACCGGCCATCTGCAAACCGAATGCGAGCCCTTTGACGTTCACTTTCGCCATCTCAGCGATAAAGAGATTGAAGGCTACGTCCGCAAAGAGAACCCGCTGCAATGCGCCGGGAGTTTCAAGAGCGAGGGGTTAGGGATTACGCTATTTGAACGACTGGAAGGCCGCGACCCGAACACTCTGGTCGGTTTACCCTTAATCGCGCTCTGTCAGATGCTGCGCCGCGAGAATAACAATCCGCTGTTAGGTTAAAGCAAAAAAAACGGCGGAACTGATTCCGCCGTTGCGCTTATTTGCTCTTACGTAGCACCTGTAAACAGTGCTTCAGCTGGTTATCCAGCGGCGCCTCAACGCGCATCACCTCCCCGCTCCCCGGGTGGGTAAACTTCAGCGCCGCCGCGTGCAGGAACAGGCGGTTTAAGCCGGTACCGGACAGCTGCTTGTCGAACTCGCGGTCGCCATAGCGATCGTCAAAAGCGATAGGATGCCCGGCATACTGGGTATGAACGCGGATCTGATGCGTGCGGCCGGTGACCGGGCTGCAGCGCACCAGCGTGGCGAATTCGTAACGCTCTTCCACTTTAAAGCGCGTCTCCGACGGCTTGCCTTCCTGACTCACGCGAACGATACGCTCCCCACTCTGCAGAATATTCTTCAACAGCGGGGCCTGGACCACTTTGGTATGCGACTGCCACTGGCCGCGCACCAGCGCCAGGTAGTCTTTCTGCATGCCTTTATCGCGCAGCTGCTCGTGCAGCGAACGCAGCGCCGAGCGCTTTTTCGCCACCAGCAGCACGCCGGAGGTATCGCGGTCGAGACGATGCACCAGCTCAAGGAAACGTGCCTCCGGGCGCAGGGCGCGCAGCCCTTCAATCACGCCAAAGCTCAGTCCGCTGCCGCCGTGTACCGCAGTACCGGAAGGTTTGTTGAGTACCAGAATATGATCGTCTTCATAGAGGATCACCTCAGAGAGCGCGGCCACTTTCTGCAGATGCGGCGATACCGCCTCTTCTTCACGCTCCGCCACGCGCACCGGCGGGATACGGACTTCATCACCCGCTTCCAGCTTATACTCCGGCTTCACGCGCTTTTTGTTTACCCGCACCTCGCCTTTACGCAGGATGCGATAAATCATGCTCTTCGGTACACCTTTCAATTGGGTACGCAAAAAGTTGTCGATACGTTGCCCCGCTTCATCAGCAGCAATGGCAACCATTTTTACGGTTGGGGTCTCAGTTTTCATGGTGCGCGATTCTAAATAGCCGGACGCATTAGCGCCACTCATTTTTATATGCTTATATTTATCATTATCCTGTTTTCACGGTTTACCTGACCGCCATTTTGTTTGTTATTAGAACAATCTGTATGGGCAGGTGATAAAACTGTGAGTAACCGGGTGATAAAAGGTGAAAGTCAACTTGCTATAACAAGGTTAGCAATGGAATAATGAGACCGTTTTCCGTATTGCATCTTGTTAGAACAAGACATTAGCGGAATGACCAATTTTGTCTGACCGATCGCCCACGCAGCAATGGCGTAAGACGTTGTGATCTTTCAGACAGTTAGCGGGCTGCGGGTTGCAGTCCTTACCGGTACAGGCTCTATGGATTTCAAGTCGCAGGAAGGCGTCAACTCCGGGACTCCCGGGAGCTCATCTGGATCCTTTGATCGAGGTGAGCAGGTTAAGCCACCATGCCTGCAACGCGAAAGACGACGAGTATAAATGGAATATTCTCTGGTGATACATCCCAGGCTGTTCCCCTGAATAATTGCGCTGTGTTTCCGTTTGAAACACAGGCGACCGACACTCTGCGCCTCTTAAGCGCGCGACAACCGTGAGGTTGGCGACGTGAACCAGACACGAGGCCATCGGTTTTCCCCCGGAAAGGCATTACTCTGCCCGCAGCTTAGTCGTCAATGTAAGAATAATGAGTAAGTTACGATGAAAAGAATGTTAATCAACGCAACTCAGCAGGAAGAGTTGCGCGTCGCCCTTGTTGATGGGCAGCGCCTGTACGACCTGGATATCGAAAGCCCCGGGCACGAACAGAAAAAAGCGAACATCTACAAAGGCAAAATCACCCGCATTGAACCTAGCCTTGAAGCCGCGTTTGTCGATTACGGCGCCGAGCGTCATGGTTTCCTCCCCCTCAAAGAAATCGCCCGCGAATACTTCCCCGCTAACTACAATGCGCACGGTCGTCCTAATATCAAAGACGTGCTGCGTGAAGGTCAGGAAGTTATCGTGCAGATTGATAAAGAAGAACGCGGCAACAAAGGCGCTGCGCTCACCACCTTTATCAGCCTGGCAGGCAGCTATCTGGTCCTGATGCCGAACAACCCGCGCGCGGGGGGAATTTCCCGCCGTATCGAGGGCGACGACCGCACTGAACTGAAAGAAGCGCTGGCGAGCCTGGAGCTTCCGGACGGCATGGGTCTTATCGTTCGCACCGCTGGCGTCGGCAAATCTGCCGAAGCCCTGCAGTGGGACCTGAGCTTCCGCCTGAAGCACTGGGAAGCGATTCAGAAAGCCGCGGAAAGCCGTCCGGCGCCGTTCCTGATCCACCAGGAAAGCAACGTGATTGTCCGCGCATTCCGCGATTATCTGCGCCAGGACATCGGCGAAATCCTGATCGATAACCCGAAAGTGCTCGAGCTGGCGCGCCAGCATATCGCCGCACTGGGTCGTCCGGATTTCAGTAGCAAAATCAAACTGTACACCGGTGAAATCCCGCTGTTCAGCCATTATCAGATTGAATCGCAAATTGAGTCCGCCTTCCAGCGTGAAGTGCGCCTGCCTTCCGGCGGGTCTATCGTTATCGACAGCACCGAAGCGCTGACCGCGATCGATATCAACTCCGCCCGCGCCACCCGCGGCGGCGATATCGAAGAGACAGCCTTCAATACCAACCTTGAAGCGGCTGACGAGATTGCCCGCCAGCTGCGTCTGCGCGACCTCGGCGGCTTGATCGTTATCGACTTCATCGATATGACCCCGGTTCGCCACCAGCGTGCGGTGGAAAACCGTCTGCGTGAAGCCGTTCGTCAGGACCGCGCGCGCATTCAGATCAGCCATATTTCGCGCTTCGGCCTGCTGGAGATGTCTCGCCAGCGCCTGAGCCCGTCGCTGGGCGAATCCAGCCATCACGTCTGCCCGCGCTGTTCCGGCACCGGTACCGTGCGTGATAACGAATCGCTGTCGCTGTCTATTCTGCGTCTGATTGAAGAAGAAGCGCTGAAAGAGAACACCAAAGAAGTCCACGCCATCGTTCCGGTACCGATCGCCTCTTATCTGCTGAACGAAAAACGTGCCGCAGTGAGCGCAATCGAATCCCGTCAGGGCGATGTCCGCGTCATTATCGTGCCAAACGACGAGATGCAGACGCCGCACTACTCCGTCCTGCGCGTGCGTAAAGGTGAAGAGACCTCAACGCTGAGCTATCTGCTGCCGAAGCTGCATGAAGAAGAGATGGCGCTGCCTGGTGACGAGGAGCCAGCAGAACGTAAACGTCCGGAGCAGCCTGCGCTGGCCGCCTTTGTGATGCCTGACGCCCCACCGGCACCGATGCTGGAAGAGCCTGTGGCTGCCCCTGCGGTCGCCGCTGCCCCGGTCGCGGCCGCCGCGTCGGCCCAGCCGGGACTGCTCTCACGCTTCTTCAGCGCGCTGAAAAATATCTTCTCTGGCACTGAAGAAGCCAAGCCGGTTGAAGTTCCGGTCGAGAAGAAAGCGGAAGAAAAACCGGAGCGTCAGCAGGAGCGTCGCAAACCGCGGAGCAACAACCGCCGCGATCGCAACGACCGCAACGACCGCAACGATCGCCGTGATAACCGCGACAATCGTGACAACCGCGATAACCGTGACAATCGCGACACCCGTGCGGACAATGCCGAGGGTCGTGAGCCGCGCGAATCGCGTGAAGAAAACCGTCGCAATCGTCGCGAAAAGCAGCCGCAAAACGTAGAAGCGCGTGACGCTCGCCAGACCGTCGGCGATGACGCGGACAAAGCCAAATCCCGCGACGAGCAGCAGCCGCGCCGCGAACGCTCCCGCCGCCGCAATGACGATAAACGTCAGGCGCAGCAGGAAGCCAAGGTGCAGACGCGTGAAGAGCCGGAAGTACAGGAGACTGAGCAGGAAGAGCGTGTGCAGACTCTGCCGCGTCGTAAACCGCGTCAGCTCTCCCAGAAAGTACGCATTGAGTCAGCCGTTGCCGAGCAGACTGCCGAGATCGCGCCTGAGACCGTTGTGGCTGAAGTCGCCACCCCGCGCAGCGAGCCGGTGAAAGCCGAGCTGCCGGCGGTAGTGGAAAACGTAGTGGAACACGATGAAAACGGCGAATCCCGTGAAGCGAACGGTATGCCGCGCCGCTCTCGTCGTTCCCCGCGTCATCTGCGCGTGAGCGGTCAGCGCCGTCGTCGCTATCGTGACGAACGCTATCCGACCCAGTCGCCGATGCCGCTGACCGTCGCCTGCGCCTCGCCGGAGATGGCTTCCGGTAAAGTCTGGATCCGCTACCCGGTCGTTCGTCCGCAGGACCAGCAGCCGGAAGAGGTTCCGGTTCAGGACACCAGCGCCATTGAAGCCATCGAGGCTGTTGCGACACCGGTTGCCGTGGTTGAAACCGTCACTGCCGCGCCAGTTACCGTCGAGCCGGCGACCATGGAGCCCGTTACCGCTGAGCCGGTGGTCGTCGAACCTGTCGTAGCCGCCGAGCCGGTGATCGTTGATACTCCGGAAATTGTCGAGCCAGCCGCTGTCGAGCCAGCGCCGGTCGAAGCGCCAGCTGTCGAAGCGCCTCAGGCTATTGCGCCAGTGACGATCGACGCCGAGCCGGTCACGGTTGAACCTGAAGTGGTGGAAACGGCGCCTGTCGTTGAAGCGCCAGTGGAAACCATCGTTCCGGCCGCGGAAACCGTGGTGGAAGCACCGGTGACCGAAGCCGCCCCAACAGCCCCTGCCGAACCGGTCAAAGCTGAAACGCCGGTAAGCAAACCCGTGGTTGTGGCTGGCGATCGCCATGCTACCGCGCCGATGACCCGGGCGCCTGCTCCGGACTATGTCCCGGAAGCGCCGCGCCACAGCACCTGGGTCCGCCCGCCGTTCGCTTTTGAAGGTAAAGGCGCCGCCGGTGGTCATAGTGCGACGCGTAAAGCCACCGCAGAACCGACCCGCCCACAGCCCGTCGAATAAGCGTGCTTAATAAAAAAACCGGCCTCTGGCCGGTTTTTTTATGCGCTTTGCGGACGCTGCATCCCGGCCAGATCCGGCATGATCTCCCGCATCAGGTCAAGGAACTTACGCAGGCGTGTCGGATAATAGCGCGCCCAGGGATAAACCAGATGAACCGGTAGCGAGGCGGGACGCCACTGCGGGAACAGCTCAATCAGCCGTCCGGCGGCAATATCCTCCACGACTGTCCAGCTGGACACCATCGCCACCCCCAGCCCCGCCAGCGCGGTATTTCGCGCGACGTACAGGCTGTCAGTGCTCAGGCAGGGGGTGATGGCCGTCGAGACGATTTGCCCACTTTCCAGATGCCGGAGCCGTATCTCATGCTGATAAAAGGTATTAATGGCGATCCACGGCAGGCCGGATAGCGCCTCCAGCGAGGTTAACGGCGGGTACTTCGCCAGGAGTTCAGGGGAAGCCACCACGCAGCGCGGCACTTCCGCCAGCAGCACGGATACCGTGGCCGGATCCACCTCCGCGCCAACGCGGATGGCGCAGTCGATATTATCGCTGAGAAAGTCGACGGTATTATCATTCAACATCCACTCGACCGACAGTTGCGGATGACGCTGCAGAAATGCGACCAGCGGCGCCAGCAGCTGTTGCTGGCCAAAAGCATGGGGAGCCCGTACCCGCAGCACCCCCACGGGCTGATCGTCGGCAATACGCAGATCATCCTCCAGCGCCAGCCAGGCGTCCACGACCTGACGGGCATGGCGATAACAGCGTTCACCATCGTCAGTGAGCTTCATCGCATGAGTGGTGCGCAGGATCAACTTCACCCCCAGCAGTCCTTCCAGGGACTGCAGGCGGCGGCTGACGGTTGCCTGGGTGGTATCCATCTGCCCCGCGGCGGCGGAGAGTGAGCCGGCCTCTATAATACGAATATAGGTGCGCATCAGCTCAATGCGGTCTATACGCTCCTGTCTTTTCATTTTTCTTTTGCCTATACGTGCTACGTATAACCGTTTTACCACCAGCCCGGCTACCGCGCCAGCTGCATTCAGGGAAAAATAGCGCCATCGCATCAATGAGGTACTGATCATGACACCGACTTCCATTTCCACCCGCGACGCAGGCTGGATTATCTTCATTCTCGCGCTCGGCGCCGGCTTTAGCGTCGCCTCTATCTATTATGCGCAGCCGCTACTGCCGCTGATGGGCGCCAACCTCCATCTGTCGGTAGAAGGGATGGGGCTGGTTCCTACCCTGACGCAGGCTGGCTACGCGCTCGGCATTCTCTTCCTGCTCCCGCTCGGCGACCGTCACGATCGCCGCCGGCTGATCCTGCTGAAGAGCGCAATGCTGGCGATCCTGCTGTTCCTGTGCAGCCTTACCGGCCAGCTCACCTCACTGCTGGTGGTTAGTCTGCTGATCGGTATGGCGGCCACCATGGCGCAGGATATCGTCCCGGCGGCGGCGATCCTCGCTCCGGCAGGCAAGCAGGGAAAAATGGTGGGCACGGTGATGACCGGGCTGCTGCTGGGGATCCTGCTTTCCAGGACGGTCAGCGGCGTAGTGGGCGCCGTATTCGGCTGGCGGGTGATGTATCAGGCGGCTGCAGTCAGCGTGGCGCTGATTGGCCTGGTGATGTGGCGGGTCCTGCCGCGCTTCGCCATTCACTCGACGCTGAGCTATCCGCAGCTGATGGCCTCAATGGCGCATCTGTGGCTGCGTTATCCGGCGTTACGCCGCGCTGCGCTGGCTCAGGGGGCGCTCTCTGTCGCCTTTAGCGCTTTCTGGTCGACGCTGGCGGTGATGCTCTCAGAACACTATCACATGGGGAGCGCAGTAGCGGGTGGCTTTGGTATCGCCGGTGCCGCCGGGGCGCTGGCGGCACCGCTGGCCGGCGGACTGGCCGATAAGTTTGGCGCCGGTAAAGTGACTCAGATGGGCGCGGCGCTGGTCACCCTCTCCTTCGCCCTGATGTTTATGCTGCCGCTGCTCCCTCTGCATGGCCAGCTGGCGCTGATTGCTCTCTCGGCTATTGGCTTCGATCTCGGCCTGCAGTCAAGCCTGGTGGCATATCAGAACCTGGTTTACAGCCTGGAGCCGCAGGCCCGTGGCCGCCTGAACGCTCTGCTGTTCACCGTGGTCTTTATCGGGATGTCGCTGGGGTCGGTGCTGGGCAGCAAGTTGTACGTGCTGGCGGGCTGGAACGGAGTGGTCACCCTCGCCGTCGTCAGCGGGGCAATTGCCCTGGCGATCCGCCTGCTGGAGAATGCGCGCCTCATCGCAGCCGAACGCCGCACATCATAAAAAAAACCCGCTTCGCCTGAGCGAAGCGGGTTTCCTCTTTCCCTCGCAATGGCTTACGCTGTGCGACGGGCAAACTCTTTTACGCGGAAGCCCAACACCAGTAGCGTAGCGAAATAAGCCACTACTCCGGCGACCACCACCACCAGCAGGCGCATCAGGCGGAACGGCATCGTCCCCTGAGACCACTCCGGCATGAGATGCATGACGCCCAGCAGCGCCGCGGCCATCACCACCACCGCCGCGACCAGACGCAGCAGGAAAGTCAGCCAGCCGGGCTGTGGGGTGAAAATTTTCTGTTTACGCAGTTGCCAGTAGAGCAGCGCGGCGTTCAGGCAGGCCGCCAGCCCTATGGACAGTGACAGGCCCGCGTGCTTGAGCGGGCCGATAAACGCCAGGTTCATCACCTGGGTCATAATCAGGGTGACAATGGCAATTTTCACCGGCGTTTTGATGTCCTGACGGGAATAGAAGCCCGGCGCCAGCACTTTCACCACGATAAGCCCCATCAGTCCCACGGAATAGGCCACCAGCGCGCGCTGGGTCATCGCCGCGTCAAAGGCGCTGAATTTACCGTACTGGAACAGGGCCACGGTCAGCGGTTTAGCGATGATCCCCAGCGCCACCGCGCTCGGCAGCGCCAGCAGGAAGCAGAGTCGAAGGCCCCAGTCCATCAGGCGGCAATACTCGTCATGGTTACCACTGGCGAAGCTTTTCGACAACGACGGCAGCAGGATGGTGCCAAGGGCCACGCCCAGGACACCTGACGGAAACTCCATCAGACGGTCGGCATAGTACATCCATGACACCGATCCCGACACGAGAAACGAGGCGAAGATGGTATTGATGATGAGGGAGATCTGGCTTACCGACACGCCAAGGATCGCCGGCCCCATCTGCTTCACTACCCGCATCGCGCCAGCATCTTTCAGATTAATTCTGGGCAGAACCAGCATGCCAATCTTCTTCAGGTGCGGCAACTGGTAGGCCAGCTGCAGCACGCCGCCGACCGTCACCGCCCAGGCCAGCGCCAGCACCGGCGGATGGAAGTACGGCGCGGCAAACAGCGCAAAGCCAATCATGCTGACGTTGAGGAACGTCGGGGCAAAGGCCGGCACCGAGAAACGGTTCCAGGTATTGAGGATCGCCCCCACCAGCGAGGCCAGGGAGATCAGCAAAATATAGGGGAAGGTAATGCGCAGCAATTGGGTGGTCAGCGCAAATTTATCGGCGGTATCAGCAAACCCGGGGGCGGTGATGGTGATCACCCACGGCGCCGCCAGCATCCCGATAACGGTGACGATCGCCAGGGCCAGGGTCAGTAATCCGGAGACATACGAGACAAACACCCGGGTGGCATCTTCGCCCTGCTTGCTTTTATATTCGGCAAGGATCGGCACAAACGCCTGCGAGAAGGCGCCTTCGGCAAAAATACGCCGCAGCAGATTAGGCAGTTTGAAGGCGACAAAAAAGGCATCGGTCGCCATCCCGGCACCAAAAATGCGCGCCACAATCGCATCGCGGGCAAAGCCCAGCACGCGCGAAAACATGGTCATCGAACTGACGGCCGCCAGTGATTTTAAAAGATTCATTACGCTGTTATTCCAAACCCTGGAGTAAAACGCCCGCAAATGCGGGCGCTGGAAAGTGGCGATAGTCTACCGGGTTCAATATGAATTACTACTGTCAGTTGTTACAACGGATTATTCGCTGATCGCGTCACGCCAGAGTTTGTCAACCACCCGCTGAGCCAGCAGCGCCTGTTCGCCAGCGGTTTCCGGAACCGTCTGATTTTGCACGCATTCGATGAAATGTCGCGCGCAGCCGACAAAACCGCGCTGCTCGAGGGTGGTTTGCCAGCCCGCCACCGGGCGCTGGACCACGCCAAGACCACACTCCTCCTGCCATTCGCGCATCTCACTCACCGCATATAACCCGCCATCGGTGACCGCCTGCACCCACTCACGCTGGCTTCCGGCACGGCGGTGCATGCTGGTGGTAACCTGCAGCCGGGGCGAACTGAACTGGTGTTCGGCATAGAGCATTTCACCCTGAGGAGTGATCTGCAACGTGCCGCCGCGCAGGCGCGCCTGACCATCAGCCAGCCACAACGCAGTATCCACCACGTGCAGATAGTCATCGAGAAGGGTAAAGCGCAGATCGTTGCCTACGCTGTCGCTACGATGCTTATCCATCCGCAGCGAGGCCGCCTCGCCCAGCCGCCCCTTCAGTTCACGATAGAGTGGCGCAAAGCGGCGATTGAAACCGACCATCAGCGTCAGATGACGCCGGGCAGCCAGCTCGACCAGCGCTTCCGCCTCGCTCAGTTTGTCCGCCAGCGGTTTATCCACACAAACATGAACCCCGGCATTCAACAAGTGATTCACGACTTCATAATGTGAAGCCGTCGACGTATGGACAAAGACCGCATCGCACTGCGCCGCCAGGGCATCCAGCGAATCAGCATACGGGATCCGCCAGGTTTCGCAGATGCGCAACGCCTTCTCTTTTCCCGGCGACCAGGCTGCCTGCAGCGTCCAGCTTTCCGCAGCGCCTAACACCGGCAGCCACGCTTTCTGCGCGATGCCCCCTAAGCCAACCACCCCAATGCGCAGTCTTGTCCCCACGTTTAGTCCCCCAGATGGTGTAACAGCGAGTCAAGGCGCGCTTTCAATTCCGCCACCTCGCCTTCCAGTGCTTCAACCCGGGCACGCAGATCGTCATCGTCTTCCAGCGGCGAGAGTGCTTCCACCGTGGTGATCAGCGTGTCCATGTCATCGCAAAACAGATGCATATAGCGGCTTTCCCGTTTCCCCGGTTCCCGTGGCAGGCGGGCAACAAAAGGACCATCCTCGCGCGTCGCTAACCCTTCCAGCACGCTTTCCACTTCCGCCATATCGCTGAACTCATGCATCCGCTGCGCGCGGCTACGGAGTTCACCCGGCGTCTGGGCGCCGCGCAGCAGCAGCGTCGTCACCACCGCTACTTCGCCGGCGCTGAGTTTCAGATCGCCAAATTCAGAGTTGCAAAAGCGCTGCTCATACTTGGTCACTCGATTGCCGAATCCGCTGACCGTGCGTAAATAGTGGCGCTTCACCAGGGTATCCAGCAGCGTCTGGACCTCACCTTCGCTCAGCGACATCACCGGTTCGCGGTTGGTTTTCTGATTGCAGGCGGTCACCACGGCGTTCACCGACAGCGGGTACTGCTCGGGCGTGGTAACCTGCTTTTCCAGCAGACAGCCAATGACGCGCGCTTCGTGCGCGGTTAACTGATATTTCATCCTCTCTCCTTAGCGCCCTGCTGACCAGTCCGGCGTCGTTAGCGCCGTCAGTACATGGTCACGCCACTGCCCGTCAATCAGCAGATAATCTTTGGCGTAACCCTCTTTTTCGAACCCCAACCGCGCCAGCAGCGCGCCGCTGCGCTGATTATGCGGCATATAGTTGGCCATAATGCGATGGATATGCTGCGTGCGCTGCATATAGCGAATCGCGGCGGTCAACGCTTCAAACATCAGCCCCTGCCCTTGCCACTTCTCGCCAATGGAGTAGCCGAGATAACAGGCATGGAATGATCCGCGAACTACGTTGGAGAAATTCGCCACGCCAACGATCTCTTTTTCCTCCGCATCGAGCAGCGCGAAATAAAATGCAGACCCCTGCTTATGAAACTCGCCGATCATTGACAGACGCGCCTGCCACCCGGAGGGATAGCAGTGGCTGTCGTCACGTACCGGCTCCCAGGGTTTTAAGAACACTTTATTCTCGGCGTAATAATCGGCCAGACGCCAGGCGTCACGATCGTGGACCAGGCGCACCACCAGCCGGTCCGTCGTCAAACGCACCTTCGGCACGTTACTGCGATAGCCAAACATTTCCTTTTCAGTCCCCCTGACTTCAATCTTGCTCTCATCACTATACCTGTCCTGCACGATAGTGTGAAAACAGCAACATACCATTTTCTGCGCCATCTCCTCTTTTCGATGAATAGGCTCAATCGAACTTGCTTTTTGATAAAAAAATATTGTCGCAAGGGTGCTGGGAAAAGCAGCAGATTGCCCGCAGAATATCCTCGCTTATCTCTATTTTTCCCTGGAGGGGAAATGTCCCGCGTCTCGCAGGCAAGGAGCCTGGGTAAATATTTCCTGTTAGTCGATAACATGCTGGTCGTGCTGGGCTTTTTTGTCGTTTTTCCGCTGATTTCCATCCGCTTTGTCGATCAGATGGGTTGGGCAGCGCTGATAGTCGGCATTGCGCTCGGCCTGCGCCAGCTGGTGCAGCAGGGATTAGGCATTTTTGGCGGCGCCATTGCCGACCGCTTCGGCGCGAAACCCATGATTGTCACCGGCATGCTGATGCGCGCCGGCGGCTTCGCGGCGATGGCCGTTGCCCATGAGCCCTGGGTGCTCTGGCTCTCCTGTATCTTGTCCGGGTTAGGCGGCACGTTGTTCGATCCGCCACGAGCCGCGCTGGTGGTCAAACTGGTGCGCCCGCATCAGCGCGGCCGCTTTTTCTCCCTCCTGATGATGCAGGACAGCGCCGGCGCGGTGATTGGCGCCCTGCTGGGCAGTTGGCTGCTACAGTATGACTTCCGTCTGGTGTGCAGCGCCGGCGCCGCGCTGTTTATCGCTTGCGCCGCGTTTAACGCCTGGTATCTGCCAGCATGGAAACTGTCCACGGTGAAAACGCCAGTCCGCGAGGGGCTGGGACGGGTGCTGCGGGATAAGCGCTTCGTCACCTATGTCCTGACGTTAACAGGCTATTACATGCTGGCGGTGCAGGTGATGCTGATGCTGCCGATCATGGTGAACGACATTGCCGGTTCGCCGGCCGCCGTGAAGTGGATGTACGCCATCGAAGCCACCATTTCGCTGACCCTGCTCTATCCCATTGCCCGCTGGAGCGAGAAACGCTACCGCCTTGAGCACCGGCTGATGGCCGGTCTGCTGGTGATGACGCTGGCGATGCTGCCGATTGGCATGACCAGCAGTTTGCAGCAGTTATTTACCCTGATCTGCCTGTTTTACATCGGTTCGATCATCGCGGAACCCGCCAGGGAGACGCTGGGCGCCTCGCTGGCGGATGCCCGGGCGCGCGGCAGCTATATGGGGTTCAGCCGCCTGGGTCTCGCCTTCGGCGGCGCGCTGGGTTACGCGGGCGGCGGCTGGCTGTTTGATGCCGGCAAAGCCGTGGGCCAGCCCGAACTGCCGTGGCTGATGCTCGGCGCCATTGGGTTTATCACTTTCCTTGCCCTGTGGTGGCAATTCAGTCCAAAACGCTCCGCCTCCGGTATGCTGGAGCCGCGCACCTAAGCGCGTAGGTCCGCGGTTTCTCCTGCCTTTCAGCCTATTCTGCTGGCATGAAGAATGCTGACAGGTCATGATGCTTTGTGTCAGGATGAATGATGGTACGAGCTTGAGGAACCCCATGAAAAAAATATTGATCGCCGCGGCGCTGATTGTCAGCGGTCTGCTGAGCGGCTGTAACCAGTTGACCCAATACACGGTAAGCGAGCAGGAGATAAACCAGGCGCTGCAGAAGCGTAACCATTTCGCCAAAGATATCGGTCTGAAAGGCGTTGCCGATGCCCATATTGAGCTGCAGAACCTGACCAGCGCTATTGGCCGTGAAGAGCCGGGTAAAGTCACGCTGACCGGGGTCGCCAACGTCGATCTGAACTCCCTGTTCGGCACCCAGAAAGCGACGATCGATCTGAAGCTCAAAGCGCTGCCAACCTTTGACAGAGAGAAAGGCGCTATCTTCCTGCAGGAAATGGAGGTGGTCGATGCCAAAGTGGCGCCCGAGAAGCTGCAGTCGGTGATTCAGGCCCTGCTCCCCTATCTGAATCAGTCGCTGCGCAGCTACTTCAGCCAGCAACCGGCCTATGTCCTGCGTGAAGACGCCAGCACCGGCGAAGCGCTGGCGAAGAAATATGCCAAGGGCATAGAGGTGAAACCGGGCGAAATTGTCATCCCCTTTACCAATTAATCTCCAGGGCGCTACGGCGCCCTGAATTTTTTACGGAAATGAGTGCAAAGGAAAACGTTTACGCTTATCCTTAGTGCCCGGCAAAAAACAGCCCTGATGACTGAACCTATTAGCCGGAGCCTTCCATGACAGCACAACCCCAGGTATTGAAAATCCGCCGCCCAGACGACTGGCATATCCATCTGCGTGATGACGATATGCTGAAAACCGTCGTGCCTTACACCAGTGAGTTTTATGGCCGGGCGATCGTGATGCCGAATCTGGTGCCGCCTGTCACCACCGTCGCGGCGGCTATCGCCTATCGCCAGCGCATTATGGACGCCGTCCCGGCCGGGCACGATTTTACCCCGTTGATGACCTGCTATCTGACAGACTCCCTCGACCCGGCGGAGCTGGAGCGCGGCTTTAACGAAGGTGTGTTCACCGCCGCCAAGCTCTACCCGGCCAACGCCACGACCAACTCCAGCCACGGTGTCACCAGCACCGACGCCATTATGCCGGTGCTGGAGCGGATGGAAAAACTGGGCATGCCGCTGCTGGTACATGGGGAAGTCACCCACGCCGAGATTGATATTTTCGATCGTGAAGCGCGCTTTATTGACACGGTGATGGAGCCCCTGCGCCAGCGCCTGCCCGGTCTGAAGGTGGTCTTTGAGCATATTACTACCAAAGATGCCGCCGAATATGTGCGTGACGGCAATGAACTGCTGGCGGCCACTATTACCCCGCAGCACCTGATGTTCAACCGCAACCATATGCTGGTCGGCGGTATTCGTCCTCACCTGTACTGCCTGCCGGTACTCAAACGCAATATTCATCAGCAGGCGCTGCGCGAACTGGTCGCCAGCGGCTTTAGCCGCGCCTTCCTTGGCACCGACTCCGCGCCGCACACCCGCCATCGTAAGGAAGCCAGCTGCGGCTGCGCCGGCTGCTTCAACGCCCCGACCGCCCTCGGCAGCTACGCCACCGTGTTTGAAGAAATGAACGCTCTGCAGCACTTTGAAGCCTTCTGCTCGCTGAACGGCCCGCGCTTCTACGGTCTGCCGGTCAATGAAAGCTATGTTGAGCTGGTGCGTGAAGAGACCACGGTCGTTGACAGCATTGCGCTGCCCAATGATAGCCTGGTCCCGTTCCTGGCGGGTGAAACCGTTCGCTGGACGATGAAGCGATAAAAAACGTAGCCCCCTGTTGTCAACGCCCACCAGATACTGTATAAATAAACAGTATCAAACACAGGGGGCAATTATGCGCATCGAAGTGTCTATCGCCAAAACGACCGCCTTACCCAACGGCGCGCTGGAAGCGCTGAATAACGAACTCTCCCGGCGTATCGCCGAGCAATTCCCGGCCATCGACAGTCAGGTGAGCGTGCGCTACGCCACCGGCAACCAGCTCTCGGTGTTCGGCGCCCTGAAAGAAGACAAAGACCGGATAAGCGAAATCCTGCAGGAAACCTGGGAAAGCGCGGACGACTGGTTTGTCCACGATCTCTCCTGAAGCATGGCGGGATCCAGTTACTCTGGTTTGCTCCCTCATTGTGCTTTTCTTTGCCGGGTCGCCCCGGCTTTTTTCTCCCCGCCTCTTGTTCAGAATATTCCTGATTATTCTGCTTAATATCGGCTAAAATGGCCATTTCCCGCGCTTATCTTGCGTAAAAAAGCGGCGAAAACAAGAAAATCATGCTGCCTTTCATTTAATTTCTCGAGTTTATTCTTGATCCCTGATATAATTAACTTGCTTCAAAAAACATGCATTAAACCTCGAGAATTGTTGTCTTTTAACATATGAATAAGGGGTTATGATGGAAAAAAATAATGAAGTCATTCAGACCCATCCCCTCGTTGGATGGGACATCAGCACCGTTGATAGCTACGATGCGCTGATGTTGCGCCTGCACTACCAGAACCCCACTCAAGAAAACAGTCATGATGCTGAAATTGGCCAGACGCTATGGCTTACGACGGACGTCGCACGTCAATTTATTTCAATCCTGGAAGCAGGCATTGCGAAGATTGAATCTGGCGAATACCAGGAAAACGAGTACCGCCGACATTAACGCGATACGGGGAATGACTAAACAATAGTCTTAACAGGCACCTGCGGGTGCCTGAATTATTTTCGGGCTTGTATAAGCGCAGGGAGTTAATTACCCTGCTAATAAGGCAATTACCCGGAACTCACCATGCAATACGATCTTATCATTATCGGCAGCGGATCGGTCGGCGCTGCCGCTGGCTATTATGCGCGTCGTGCCGGACTCAATGTTCTGATGACCGATGCCCACCAACCTCCCCATCAGGAGGGCAGCCATCATGGCAGTAGCCGTCTTATCCGTCACGCTTATGGCGAAGGTGAAAAGTATGTTCCGCTGGTGCTGCGCGCCCAGCAGCTGTGGGATGAACTGGCTGAAATCAGCGGCGAAGCCGTTTTTGAACGCACCGGCGTCATTAACCTCGGCCCCGCCAGCTCTCCTTTCCTGGCCAACGTCGCCGCCAGCGCCAGGGCGTTCGATCTTGAGGTTGAAGAGTTAGATGCTCAGGCCGTCATGCAGCGCTGGCCGGAGATACGCCTTCCCGACGACTATCGGGCGATTTTCGAACCGGCGTCCGGCGTACTGCGCAGTGAGCTGGCTGTCGAGACCTGGATACGTCTGGCACGGGAAGCTGGCTGCGCGCAGCTATTCAACTGCCCGGTCTCAGCCATTCATCACCATGCAGACGGGGTCACCATTGATACCCTTGACGGTGAATATCACGGCAAGAAATTGCTGATTAGCGCCGGTACCTGGGTCACCCGCCTGCTTCCGGACCTCCCCATCCAGCCGGTACGTAAGGTTTTTGCCTGGTTCCAGGCCGATGGCCGTTACAGCAGCAAGAATCATTTCCCGGCATTCACCGGCGAGCTACCCAACGGCGATCAATACTACGGTTTCCCGGCGGAAGATAACGAGCTAAAGATCGGCAAGCATAACGGCGGTCAGCCTGTCTCCACGCCGCAGGAGCGATCGGCGTTTGGCGCTGTCGCCAGCGATGGTTCCGAATCCTTTCCGTTTTTACGTAACGTCCTGCCCGGGATCGGCGGCTGTCTGCACGGCGCCTCCTGCACCTATGACAACACGGTCGATGAAGATTTTATTATCGATACGCTCCCTGGCAGACCAGACACACTGCTGATCACCGGTCTGAGCGGCCATGGCTTTAAGTTTGCGCCGGTGCTGGGAGAAATTGCCAGTCAGTTTGCCCAGGGACAGACGTCGACCTTTAACCTGACGCCTTTCTCGCTGGCGCGCTTTAGCTCATAACGGAATGCGGCACGCTTGCCGCCGGAAAAAAAACGGCCTCTGTGTCGAGGCCGTTAGTCATTGAGAACGGTTATGCGTCGCCTGTTTAATATGCTGGTTAACAACGTGCGCGAGCACTTTATGATCTACCTTGCGCTGTGGTTGCTGCTGGCGATCATCGATCTCGTCTGGTTATGGTTTTTCTGACGACTCCGGCTCGGGGATCCCGAGTTTGGTGTTCAGTCGGCCACGCGATTTGTTAAAGATTTTATTGCCGTTTTCGCGTCCGGCGCGCAGTTTGCGCTGCTCCTCTTCCGGCAGCTTATGCTCTTCCATGCACGCTTCGCTACAGCAACCGGCAAACTTCTCAGCGCAGCTCGGGCACTGTATAAACAGCAGATGACAGCCATCATTCAGGCAATTGGTATGGGTATCGCACGGCGCGCCACACTGATGACAGTGCGCGATGACGTCATCGGAGATACGCTCGCCCATCCGCTCATCAAAGACAAAGTTTTTGCCAATAAAACGGACCGGCAGCCCCTGCTCACGTGCGCGGCGGGCGTACTCAATAATCCCGCCCTCGATATGCCAGACCTTATTGAAACCGTTATGCTTCATCCAGGCGCTGGCTTTTTCACAGCGAATACCGCCGGTGCAATACATAACAATTTTCTTGTCTTTGTGGTCCTGCATCATTTCCACGGCTTTCGGCAGCTGGTCGCGGAAGGTATCCGCCGGGATCTCCAGCGCGTTTTCGAAATGACCCACCTCATATTCATAGTGGTTACGCATATCGATAAATACCGCATCCGGATCGTCAAGCATGGCATTGACGTCCGCCGCCTTGAGATAATCCCCAACATTGGAGGCATCGAAAGAGGGATCGTCGATGCCATCGGCGACAATACGGTCACGCACTTTCAGGCGCAGCACCCAGAAAGATTTCCCATCGTCCTCAAGGGCGATATTGAAACGCAGCCCCGCCAGCGCCGGATCGAAGCCATAGAGAAACTCACGCAGGGCTTCAACGTTGCTTTCCGGCACGCTGATTTGCGCGTTGATCCCTTCCCGGGCCAGATAAATACGGCCAAAGACCTTCAGCTGGGTTAAGGCAACCCATAACGCATCGCGAGTGGCTTGTGGGTCGACAATGGTGAAATATTTATAGAATGAGATCGTCGTGCGCGGCTCGGTCTCAGCCAGCATTTGCGCCTTTAACGTCTCATTTGAAATGCGGTTGTGTAACACTGGCATGGTGTACCTGCTCGACATAGAAATGAGGAAATAAACGGCGGGCATGATATAGCAAAGCTAATTAATTTACATCCCTACATTTTACGCTACATTTCTCTCACCCGGTCGCGCCCCGCTTAACAAAACGAGCTGACTGTCGCCGCCTTTGGCTGGCCGGTAAAAAAATGCGATAATATAAGACGTTGCTCACTGATACGGGTATGAAATGACTCATTTGCCTAAATTTTCTCCGGCGCTGTTGCATCCGCGCTATTGGCTGCTGTGGCTGGGTATCGGCCTGCTGTGGCTGGTTGTCCAACTGCCCTATCCGCTGATTTACCGCCTGGGAAATGCCATCGGCCGACTGGCCATGCGCTTTATGAAGCGTCGGGCGAAGATCGCCTATCGCAACCTTGAGCTCTGCTTCCCCGACAAAAGCGAGCAGGAACGTCACCGAATGGTGGTGATGAACTTTGAATCGGTGGGTATGGGACTGATGGAGACGGGGATGGCCTGGTTCTGGCCGGTTCGTCGTATCGCCCGCTGGACCGACACCATCGGCTTTGAGCATATCCGCGATGTGCAGGCGCAGCAGCGCGGCATTCTGCTGATCGGTATTCACTTCCTGACTCTCGAGATGGGCGCGCGGATGTTCGGCATGAACGAGCCGGGGATTGGCGTCTACCGTCCCAACGACAACCCGGTGATCGACTGGCTGCAGACATGGGGCCGCTTGCGCTCAAATAAGGACATGATTGACCGTAAGGATCTGAAAGGGATGATCCGGGCGCTGAAAAAAGGTGAAGTGGTCTGGTATGCGCCGGATCACGATTACGGTCCGACCGCCAGCGTCTTCGCCCCACTGTTCGCTGTCGACCAGGCGGCGACCACCTCCGGCACCTGGATGCTGGCGAAAATGTCCAAAGCCTGTATCGTCCCCTTCGTCCCGCGTCGCAAACCGGATGGTAAAGGTTATGAACTGATTATCCTGCCGCCAGAGTGTTCCCCGCCGCTGGACGACGCGGAAACCACGGCCGCCTGGATGAACAAGATTGTTGAGCAGTGCATCATGATGGCCCCGGAACAATATATGTGGCTCCACCGCCGCTTCAAAACCCGCCCCGAGGGCATGCCCTCCCGCTACTGATCCCTTTTCCCGGCCGCGCATGTGGCCGGGAATGCGCTTCTCGCTCATGCTTTAGGCTCTGCTTTAGCTTTAAAAGCTCTCCTCCATTGCGGCATTTATTTCCCAGGCGCATAATTAGCAGGCTCATATTTTCTCTTAATTTGACCTGCCGCGCAGGCCAGTGGAACCCTATGTCCTCTGCTGATACCCCTATTAACTGGAAACAAAATCTGACCGTGACCTGGCTCGGCTGCTTTTTAACGGGCGCCGCCTTCAGTCTGGTTATGCCCTTTCTGCCACTCTATGTCGAACAGCTCGGGGTCACCGGGCATAGCGCGCTGAACATGTGGTCCGGGCTGGTCTTTAGTATCACCTTCCTCTTCTCCGCCATTGCCTCACCGTTCTGGGGCGGTCTTGCTGACCGCAAAGGACGAAAAATTATGCTGCTGCGTTCCGCCCTCGGAATGTCCGTAGTGATGATGCTGATGGGGATGGCACAGAATATCTGGCAGTTTCTGCTGCTACGCGCACTGCTCGGCCTGCTGGGCGGCTTTATTCCCAACGCCAACGCCCTGATTGCCACCCAGATCCCGCGCCACAAAAGCGGCTGGGCGCTGGGCACGCTGTCAACCGGCGCGGTGAGCGGCGCCCTGCTCGGCCCGCTGGCGGGTGGCTTCCTGGCCGACCACTGGGGCCTGCGCACCGTCTTCTTTATGACCGCGGCGGTGCTGTTTATCTGCTTCCTGTTTACCCTGTTTTTAATCCGTGAAAATTTTGTGCCGATCGCCAAAAAAGAGATGCTCAGCGCCAGAGAGGTTTTCTCCTCGCTACAGAATCCCAAGCTGGTGCTCAGCCTGTTTGTGACCTCGCTGATCATCCAGGTGGCCACCGGCTCCATTGCGCCGATTCTGACGCTTTACGTGCGCGATCTCGCGGGCAACGTCAGTAACATCGCCTTTATTAGCGGGATGATCGCCTCGGTGCCGGGAATAGCCGCGCTGATGAGCGCCCCGCGGCTGGGCAGGCTCGGGGATCGTATCGGGCCGGAAAAGATCCTCATCGTCGCGCTAATTATCTCTGTGCTATTGCTGATCCCGATGTCGTTCGTTCAGACCCCACTGCAGTTGGGTATCCTGCGTTTCCTGCTCGGCGCGGCAGACGGGGCACTGCTGCCGGCAGTGCAAACCCTGCTGGTGTATAATTCCACCAGCCAGATCTCCGGGCGTATCTTTAGCTATAACCAGTCGTTCCGCGATATTGGCAACGTCACCGGCCCCCTGATAGGCGCCTCGGTGTCCGCCAACTACGGTTTCCGCGCGGTATTCCTGGTCACCGCGGGCGTGGTGCTCTTTAACGCCATTTATTCTACCCTCAGCCTGCGCCGACCTGCCGCGGAAGCCTCGCAGCCTGACCGCCATTCAGTAAATTAATGTCCAGAGGGGCCCAGCCCCTTGACGCTTTGGCTACCGCCTTCTATAGATTGAATCGTGTTCAATTCATATTCTTCTCAGGAGATTCGCTATGCCAAAGGATTCGATGTTCTATGCCACGCTCGAAGAAGCTATTGATGCAGCACGCGAAGAATTTCTCGCCAATAATCCTGACAGCGATGAAGAGAGCGCTAACGTTGAGCAGCTTAATATTCAAAAGTATGTGCTGCAGGATGGCGATATCGCCTGGCAGGCCGAATTTTTTGCTGACGAAGACGAACAAGGCGAATGTTTACCGATGCTCAGCGGCGAAGCTGCGCAGAGCGTTTTCGACGGGGATTATGATGAGATAGAGCTGCGCCAGGAGTGGCTGGAGGAAAATACCCTCCATGAGTGGGATGAAGGCGAATTCCAGCTCGAGCCCTCGCTGGACACCGAAGAGGGACAGACGGCGGCCGACGAGTGGGACGAGCGCTAATCAGTTATAGGGCCCGTGGCTGGCATCCAGCGGCAGCAGCAGCGTATCGAACACCAGCGAGAACGGCAGGTCCAGAACGGTGAGATAGCGCCATGCCGAGTCGCGAACGTCCCACTGCACGCCCGGGTAATATTGATTGCCATGCCCCTGCCCGGGCACCGTCCGGCTGATAATGCTGCCGCAGCCGCTCAGCAGCAGCGCCATGGCAATGATCGATAATATTCGCATCCACAACCTCGTGTTTCAGATAAAAAAATACCGGCATCGCTGCCGGTATTTTCCTTTACGTACGGCTTATTTCGTTTTCAGCGCCAGCGGGTTAAGCGCTAACTGCTGATAGGCGTTGACCCACGATGAATATTTCTCCGGCGCGGCCCAGACGCGATAGTGCAGACGCGACATGGTCACCGGGTCGCTCAACAGCACCAGTCGACGATCGCGGTTCAGCTTATCCGGCGTTTCGTTCAGTGCCTGCTCAACGTGGCGCTCGCGAGCGATCTCAAGGATATGACCATGACGGTGGCGCGCGGTGGCCATCGCCGTGGCGAGGGCGTTAAACGACGGATTGAATACCGCGTGCATAAAGCCATCGTCCAGTGAACGCTGACGGTTCAGCGTCAGGTACGCGTCGGTATCCTTGAGCACCTGCGGCGGCGAATACTCTTCCGGGATCAGGAACAGCTTCCAGCGCTTGGTGCGCAGGCCCACGGTCGCCCGGCTGGAGATCGCCGACACGAACGGCGACAGGATCAGCGAGACGACGATCGGCGCCAGCCAGAACAGGAAGCGCAGATCCAGCCATGCCATTCCGACTGCCCATACCAGCCCCAGCAGCAGCTGCGAGCCGTGACGCATAAAGGCTTCTCCCCACGGCGTGGAGTCATCATCACGCTGCGGCGAATTCCACACCACTTCCCAGCCGAGGAAGGCGCTGACCACGAAAACGGTGTGGAACAGCATGCGAACCGGCGCCAGCAGGACCGAGAACAGGACCTCCAGCAGCAGAGAAAGCGTGACGCGGATAAATCCGCCATACTCTTTCGGCCCTTTACACCACACCAGAATAATACTCAGCAGCTTCGGCAGGAACAGCAGCACCATGGTCGAAGCGAACAGCGCGATGGCCAGCTCCGGACGCCACTGCGGCCACACCGGGAACAGCTGACGCGGCTGCAGGAAGTACTGCGGCTCGGTCAGGGCATGCACCACCTGTAGCGCCGTCGACAGGGCAAGGAACATAAACCACAGCGGCGCCGACAGGTACGACATCACGCCGGTGAGGAACACCGCCCGGTGAACCGGGTGCATCCCTCTGACGAGGAACAGGCGGAAGTTCATCAGGTTGCCCTGACACCAGCGACGGTCGCGTTTCAGCTCGTCCAGCAGGTTCGGCGGCAGCTCCTCATAGGAGCCCGGCAGATCGTAGGCAATCCACACCCCCCAGCCGGCACGGCGCATTAGCGCGGCTTCGACGAAGTCGTGCGACAGAATCGACCCGGCAAAGTTACCCTCGCCCGGCAGCGGCGCCAGCGCGCAGTGCTCGATGAACGGCTTCACGCGGATAATGGCGTTGTGTCCCCAGTAGTGGGACTCCCCCAGCTGCCAGAAGTGCAGACCGGCCGTAAACAGCGGACCGTACACCCGGGTGGCAAACTGCTGGCAACGCGCATACAGCGTGTCCATGCCCGAGGCGCGCGGGGATGACTGGATGATCCCGGCGTTCGGGTTCGCTTCCATCAGGCGCACCAGGCTGCTCAGACACTCGCCGGTCATCACCGAGTCAGCGTCCAGCACCACCATATAGCTATACTGGCTGCCCCAGCGGCGGCAGAAATCATCGATGTTGCCGCTCTTACGCTTCACGCGACGACGACGGCGACGGTAGAAGATCTGCCCTTCGCCCTGCACTTCGGCAATCAGCTCCATCCACGCCTTTTGCTCAGCCACACAGATATCGGGGTTATAGCTGTCGCTGAGGATATAGACGTCGAAATGAGCGGCGTTACCGGTCGCTTTCACCGACTCCCAGGTCGCCCGCAGCCCGGCGAAAACGCGGTCAACGTCTTCGTTACAGATCGGCATAATAAGCGCCGTACGGTGCGCCGGGTTCAACGGTTCGTCACCAACCGTCGAGGCGGAAATACTGTACTTGTCGCGGCCAATCAACAGCTGCAGAAAGCCCATTAACGCAGTCCAGAAGCCGGCGGAAACCCAGCAGAACAGCACCGCGAAGAGGATCAGAATGCCGCTCTGCAACACGTACGGCAGCAGCTGCATGAACGAGATCCACAGGTTCTGCCCCACCATGTCGGCCGGGTTGATCAGCGCCCAGCCCTGATAAGGCAGAATGGTTTTCATATACCAGGTGGCCACCACGGTCTGCGACAGCGTCAGCAGCAGCAGGATGTAGCGACGAATGGTGCCGACGGTACGCCATTTTTGCTCACTCTCGCGCTCTTCTTGCGTCAGGCGGGAGAGATAGCGCGGCGTGACATCGCGGCCGCGCAGACGATCCCAGAAGCGGCCGACCGGGTTAGTCCGCCACGGGTCCGGGATCATCGAGGAACGCCTGGCTTTCGGCATAGCATGCAGCTGGGTACGACCTTCGTCATCCTTCACCAGTTGATCGCCAGAAAGCGAATCCGGCCAGCTGTGCGCCAGACGCGCCTTCACCGACCCCAGCGGAGAGTCGTCTTCGCGAGCGAAGGTCTGATGTTCGTCATCCAGGGCCTGATGAACGGCCTGCAGGCTGGTGTCCGGCAGCGCCGATTTTTCGGCGTCCGACAGCGGCAATGCGTCAATGTACTTCGTTATCTTATTCATTGGCAGGCAGCTGATAGCTCCAGGTTTCGCTCAACGTGTCATCACCGTTAACCAGTGCGGCACGCATTTCCGTCGTTTTCTTCGGATCTTTGACCTTCAAACGCAGGATCATCCGCCAGCCTTTGGTCACTGGATTGTAACGCACGGTATTTTCAACGATTTCCGCGTTATCGCCGGTGCTCGCCTGAGCAGCGACCGGGGTATCCGCTGGCAGTTTCTTCATATCGGCGCCGGTGAAGTCGACAATGAAGGCAACCGTACCGTCCGGCTGACGGATCAGGTTCGACTGCTTCACGTCGCCGGTAGAGCGGCGGGTCTGCATAACGTAAGCGTTATCTGGCGCATGCAGCTTGTCTTCATCGCGGCTGAAGGTGATGGTGTATTTGAAATTCATCTCCTTACCCGGCTCCGGCAGCTGATCCGGCGTCCAGTAAGTCACGATGTTATCGTTCGTTTCATCGTTGGTCGGAATTTCAACCAGCTCGATTTTCCCTTTGCCCCAGTCCCCTTTCGGGGTGATCCAGGCGCTTGGACGCAGGTCATAACGATCGTCGAGATCCTCGAAGCGCGAGAACTGACGGCCGCGCTGCAGCAGGCCAAACCCTTGCGGGTTTTCCATCGCATAGCTGCTGACAGCCAGGTGTTTCGGATTGTTCAGCGGACGCCAGATCCACTCGCCGTTACCGGCCAGGATAGACAGACCATTGGAGTCGTGCAGCGCCGGACGATAGTTGAGCGTCGGAGAAGGCTGGTTGGAACCGAACAGGAACATGCTGGTCAGCGGCGCCACACCCAGTTTGCCGACTTTGTCACGCAGGTAAACTTTGGACTGTACGTCCACGACGGTGTCGCGTCCCGGCATGATGACAAAGCGATAGGCGCCGGTTGCCCGTGGGGAATCCAGCAGCGCATAGATAGTCAGACGCTTGTCAGTGGCTTTTGGACGTTCGATCCAGAACTCACGAAAACGCGGGAACTCTTCGCCGGACGGCAGCGCGGTATCGATAGCCAGACCACGCGCGGACAGACCGTAAACCTGACCCTGACCCAGCACGCGGAAGTAGCTGGCACCGAGCATGCTGACGATTTCATCGTTCTTATCTTTGCTGTTGATCGGATACAGTACTTTGAAGCCGGCGAAACCGAGGTCTTTCACCGTGTCTTTATCGTGCTGGACGTTACCAAAGTTGAAATAGTCCGGACTATATTTAATTTTGCGCACGCTGGTCGCCGTCACTTCATTGATGGTGACCGGCGTGTCGAAGTACATCCCCTGATGGTAAAATTCAAGCTTGAATGGGGTTTTCTGGTTATTCCAGTAAGCTTTATCGTGATTAAACTGAATTTGCTGGTAGTCCGCGTATTTCATGTCGCGGAAAGCGGAGGGCAGGTTACTCTTCGGCGCTTCATAGCCTTTCCCGGCTAACGTTTTGGCCTCTTTTGCAACGTCATCAATGCTAAACGCCCATGCAGATGAAGTACACAGGGACAACATTACGGCTGCGCTTAACCAACGCATTTTCATCATCTGTGGTTTATGTTTCATATAAGTAAGCACTTCCCCCTTTGTGTGCTTAAATCGATCCGATCTATTTTAATGGAAACTCAGGCAATCCGACAACATAATCCCTGCTTTGTTCAGCCTGGCGGCACAGGGAATAAACAGTTCGCTGTCCCGTTTGCACTTTGAGTGCTTATCCTGGAGACAGATACCCCGAGTTCATGTAGGGT
This sequence comes from Klebsiella sp. HMSC16C06, assembly GCF_001808325.1. NCBI lineage: Bacteria > Pseudomonadati > Pseudomonadota > Gammaproteobacteria > Enterobacterales > Enterobacteriaceae > Klebsiella > Klebsiella sp. HMSC16C06. Next base: position 31,245 of record NZ_KV793010.1, on the reverse strand, counting down.
TGCTGATAATGTAAGCGTTATCACCTTGAGTGATAAGACGAATTATCTGAGATTGTCGTGAATCGTATGAATAATACTCCGGTACAGCGTGAATATTTCTTCGACAGCATCCGCGCCTGGTTGATGCTGCTGGGGATCCCTTTCCACATTTCGCTGATTTATTCCAGCCACAGCTGGCATGTCAACAGCGCCGAACCCTCGTGGTGGTTGACGCTGTTTAATGACTTCATCCATGCCTTTCGCATGCAGGTTTTTTTCGTCATCTCCGGCTATTTCTCCTACATGCTGTTCCTGCGCTACCCGCTGAAAAAATGGTGGAAAGTGCGCGTTGAACGGGTCGGTATTCCGATGCTGACCGCCATCCCACTGCTGACGCTGCCGCAATTTATTATGCTGCAATACGTCAACGGCAAGGCGGAAAACTGGCATACCCTTTCGATGTACGACAAATTTAATACCCTGGCCTGGGAGCTCATTTCCCACCTGTGGTTTTTACTGGTTCTGGTGGTGCTGACCTCGCTGGGGGTGGTGCTGTTTAAATGGCTGACGCGCCGTCCGGCTGGCCACGGCCTCGCCTTCAGTGACACTGTCACCATGGGCCAGCTGACGATGATTTTCCTCGCGCTGGGGGTCTTTTATGCGCTGATCCGCCGGTCCTTGTTCCTGCTCTATCCGCCCCTGCTGAGCAATGGTCTGTTTAACTTTGTGGTGATGCAGACGCTGTTCTATCTGCCCTTCTTTGTGCTGGGCGCGCAGACCTTTATTAACCCACGCTTAAAGACCATGTTCACCACTCCATCGCCGTGGTGCTGCGCCGCAGCACTGCTCGGGTTTATCGCCTATCGACTGAATCAGCAGTATGGGTCCGGCGACGGCTGGATGTATGAAACCGAATCGGTGATTACTATGGTGTTGGGGCTGTGGATGGTCAATGTGGTCTTTTCGCTCGGCCATCGACTGCTGAACTTCCAGTCAGCGCGCGTGACCTATTTCGTCAATGCCTCGCTGTTTATTTACCTGGTGCACCACCCGCTGACGCTACTGTACGGGGCGTGGATCACCCCGGCCATCAAGTCCAATACCTTAGGCTTTATTGTCGGGCTGGTTTTTGTGGTGGGTATCGCGCTGATCCTGTATGAAATTCATCTGCGCATTCCGCTGCTGCGTTTCCTGTTCTCCGGTAAACCGATGAACAAACCGGCCAAAACCCCGGCTTCGGCCAGCTAATTTGCCGCGGGTGCGGCACGCCAGGCGTGTCGCATTACGCCTGCTCGTCAAAAAGCCGGTCGAAAATCATATTATACAGAGCTTCTAAATCTGCCTTATCGACCGGGGTCGAGGCGCAGAGCTCACAGCGATAGGCGGCCCCCTCGGTCAGAACGGCGATGAGCTCTGATGCGGCATTGCGTCGCGCATCGCTGAGCCCGGGATGGTAGCGCTGCGACAGACGCCCTCCTTCCTCTTTCAAACGCCGATCGGCCTGCACCAGGATCTCGCGCAAGCGTGGGTTACGCGAGGCTTCGGCGTTGATCTCCATCAGCAGATAATTGTCGCTTTTGGTGGCTGCCGACGTCGGGATCCTGCCGGCCAGCACCGCCGCTTTGCGCGCCAGATTGTGGTTCTCATCGATCATCTCCCCGACCCTGGCGTGGACGATTTCGCTGACAATCGCTTCGATGATCGCCTCTTTGCTGGCAAAAATACGATACAGCTGACCAACGCTCAGGCCCGCCTCGCGGGCAATATCGGCAACGGAAGCGCCATGCAGCCCCTTTTCAGCAAAACACCTTTGCGCAGCGGCAACGATCTCTGCGCGGCGCGCCTGCTGCTTCTGCTGTACTTTTCCTTCTGACACCCTGCTCCCTCCTGCTATCCATCTTTCCCGTCAATACCGGCGGTTATCATAGCCTATTCTGCTGGATCAGGGGTATGACGCCAGCAGGCGGCGATAGATAGCCGCCGTTTCCTCATCAAAACAGACGAACAGGACGCGCTCAAGGGGGTTATAGCGAGTGAGAAACGCGGTGACGGTGCGCACGGCGATCTCCGCCGCTTCCTCTTTTGGATAGCCATACACGCCGGTGCTGATCGCCGGAAACGCAATGGAGCGATAGTTGTTTGCCGCGGCCAGCTGCAGACTGTTTTTGTAAGCATCCGCCAGGGTTTGCGCTTCCATGCGGTCGCCGCCGTGCCAGACCGGGCCCACGGTGTGGATCACCGCGCTGGCGGGAAGATCGCCCGCAATAGTGATCACCGCGTGACCGGGAGGACATTCGCCCTGCTGCTGCAATACCTGTTTGCAAGCCGCCAGCAGCGCCGGGCCGGCCGCCCGGTGGATCGCGCCATCTACCCCGCCGCCGCCCAGCAGCGAGGGGTTTGCCGCATTAACAATCACATCGACTTCAAGCGTCGTAATATCGCCGAGAATTACCTCAGGTTGAACAGCCATTTCTCCTCCTGTCGGCATAGCGCGTGGATACGGCTTTCTGCCGATACTAGGGCATTCCCGCCCCCGGGAGCAAGATTATCCCTCAGCCCTGGCGACGGGAAGCTAAAAAAAACAGGACCCTAAGGGTCCTGTTGAGTCTGCTGTTTCGCCAGTCAGGCGTTGTCATTAGCGAACAATTTATGTTTGCCCGCGCGGGCCGCCAGCCACAGGCCACTATTCTTCATGGCATAGCCAAAAACCAGACCCAACGCCAGGGAGGGCACCACCAGGCGCCAGTCGCCGTCTGCCGCAAAAGTCGCGCAGGCGCCGATAAAGGTGCCCGGTACAAACGACAGCAATGTCTGTCGCGCCTGAATGCACATCAGGAAGGCGACGATACCGGTCATCATATAGCTGAGGATCTGCAGCTGCGGGGCCAGTGCGCTACCGTGGATAATCACTAATGCCCAGACCACGCCGCTCATTACCGTGCACGAGGAGATGGCCAGACCTTTCAGACCGCCCTGCGGGCAGGCGAAATAGGCCGTACAGCCGAGGAAACCGGCCCAGCTCAGCAGGCCGAGAGCGACCGCCACCCATCCCCAAATTCCGGAGAGAATGCCCGTCGTTAATGCGATTGCGAAGAGTATGTTCATGGCGCGTATCCTAGCAGATACGCGCCGGAAGAATGAGATCTAAAGCACAGTATATGAATGAACCTAATTTCAGTTGCATTCAAATAGTGATTAACATCACATATTATTGCTCATCTTCTTCCTGAAGCTCGTCCCACATCGCGGCGATGGCGTCGCGGGTCAATGGCGCCATGGTGCGCCAGAACGGCGTGTGCGCATGGGCTTCGACTTTGCCCAGCATCGTCCCGCACCATGGCAGGATATAGTCAGCAAACAGGAGCTCCAGCGTCTCGCTCTGGTCTTCTGTAGCATGATCCTCAAGCCAGGAGGCGGCCAGCAGCAGCGATCCGAGATGATCCGCCGGACCTTCCCCTGTCGGGATACCGTGTTCGCTCATAAAAGCCCGTACTTCTGCTTCCGAGGAACCCTCCACCCACGCGCTACGGTACGGCGGCACGCTGCAGGCTTCACCGACGAACAGCGCATTATAGTCCGTCGCCAGGGACTGCATCTCACAGCTTTTCTGCAGACGCGCCAGCAGTTCATCCTGCTCAAGCGGCCAGCTGGCAGCCAGTTTGCCCTCACGGATCAGGGTAAACAGCGGCACCAGCAGCGGGTCCTGCGGTTGACGATAATACAGCGAACCCAGCACGCGGCAGAGGATTGAAAACTCGTTCATTCAGTTATTCCAGTTATACAAATTAAAGGTCAGCAAATTCCGGGATCGCCGGCATGCCCCGCGACTCGAGGAAGTTGAGCAGGCGACGCGGAGAAACGTTGAGGATCCTCTCCTCCGGGAAATCGACCGCATCAAGGATCTTGCGGCATTCGGTAAATTCCCCGAGGGTAAAGGCAGTGTGAGAGTCCGAGCCCAGCGCCACCCATCCCCCGGCATCACGCACCGCCGCAGCGATAGCTCGACAGTTATCTTCACTGCCCACGCGCGATGAAATAAAAGAGGAGTTATTAATCTCCAGCGCCACCTGATAGCGGGCCGCCGCTTCGGCAATAGCCGGGATATCCACCGGGAATTTCGGATTACCCGGATGGCTAATCATATGCACCTTACCGCTGGCCATCGCGGCAATCATCGCCTGCGTATGGGTGTCTCGATCCTGCGGCGGGAACACCGGCTCATGGAATCCGGCAATGATCAGATCAAGCGAGGTTAACATCGGCCCGGAGCAGTCGATCTCACCTTCGATATTTTTAATATTCGACTCAATACCGCGCAGGATCCCCACCCCGTCTACCAGACGGGGCCAGATGCGCATATTAACGAAGTGCCAGTAGTGCGGGGCATCCGCCATATCCGGGCCATGGTCGGTGATGGCGAAGAGTTTGATCCCTTTACGCTTTGCTTCCGCAATATAATCGTGCAGGGTGCTGTAGGCGTGGGTGCTGGCGACGGTATGCATGTGCAGGTCAACGGGATACATCACATTCTCCTCTTCTGTTTGCCGCAAGAATAGCAGGAAACCGGGCTATTGATTAGCAAAAACCCCGCCGTGGCGGGGTTCTCTCGTCTTAATAACCGCGCTGGCGGTCAACCTGACCGCTTACCGGTTCCCCTCGCTCAAGCCGGCTAATGGTCTCCGCAATGTAGGTGATAGCTTCCATTGGACGGGTCACTGCCGCCACATGGGGGGTCATGGCCACCCGCGGATGTGCCCATAGCGGGCTCTCCTGCGGCAGCGGTTCGCGACTGAAGACATCGAGCATCGCCCCTTTGAGCTTACCGCTGTTCAGCGCCGCCAGCAGATCCTCTTCAACGACATGCACGCCGCGAGCAAGGTTGAGGACATAGCTCTCATCCGGCAACTGCGCCAGCAGCGTTTGGTTAATAATACCGGCGGTTTCGGCGGTATTCGGCAGCAGGTTGATCAGCACGCGAGTGCCCTGCAGGAATTCGCCCAGTTCGGCCTGACCGGCGAAGCTCTGTACCTGTGGCCAGGATTTGCGGCTACGGCTCCAGACGCGAAGCGGGAACCCCCAGGGTTGCAGACTTTCCGCAACCTTCGCCCCCAACACGCCGGCTCCCATAATCCCGACAGTGAATTCGTCGGCGCGATACTCGGGCAGCGGCTGCCAGCGGGAAGCCAGCTTCAGCGCCTGATAGTCATCAAAGCGGCGGAACCAGTGCAGCACCTGGCTCACGGCATACTCCTGCATCTGCCGTCCCATACCGGTATCTTCGAGGCGAAACAGCGGGATCGACAGCGGCAGCATATCCGGATGGTCACGCAGCTTGCTGAGAATAGAATCTACCCCCGCCCCGAGGGCAAACACGGCCTTCAGCGCCCGGCCCTGCAGCATCTCTACCGGCGGATGCCAGACCAGGGCATAGTCCGCCGGCTGGTTGTCACCCGCTTTCCACTCGCGCACCCGCGCCCCGGGTAACTGTTTTTCCAGCTCACGGATCCAGAATGGGGTATCAAAGGTCTGATGGTAAAAAATAATCTCCATAGGGGCTCCTGATAGCAGACGCCTTTGGCCGATTGACGCTGGCGTCTTATTTTACTCATTGTTTTCTATTGGTTTGCCAGCATAACAAATTTCCCCCGAGCGAAAAGGGAAAAGGCACTGGCGACAAAAAAAACGGATTTCGCACGTTTAAGGAGCAAGTTGCTCGAAGTTTGTCTAAACGCGCTTTTTTTGCAAAAAGTTGATTGACGGGCGATACGTATTTCCCTACATTAGCGCCCGTTCCCGACAACAACGGGAAAGACAATATGGTGAGGTGTCCGAGTGGCTGAAGGAGCACGCCTGGAAAGTGTGTATACGGCAACGTATCGGGGGTTCGAATCCCCCCCTCACCGCCATATTTTAAGAAGAGCTCGTACGCAAGTACGGGCTTTTTTTCGTCTGTGGCACCCGCCGGGGGGATGAGAACCCCCGACCGGGGTTCGACAACTGGCGCAGCCAGTTGGACAGACCGCGAGCCCGCGAGCGGGCTGCCCCGCAGGGGCGAGCGAAGCGAGTCAATCCCCCCCTCACCGC